>JAGHTK010000078.1 GCA_018065435.1 Candidatus Alistipes equi | reverse complement strand
GCCTATAAATAACCTTATATTCAATGACAAGAACTGCTCTTGCGATAGAGCGGTTCTTTTCTTTCATCAACTGCCCCAACCACACTGAAAGTCGGAAACCCATGACATAATATCTGGTCTTTGGTGTGCTCAATGTCTAGCAAAGAGTACACATTATTAATATTATACGTGCAGAATTAGTCATTTTTAGCCAAATAAAAGACGAAGTCGTTGGATTTTCTATGAATATTCCACACTTTAATAGCATTTTCTTCACTTTTTACCTTATAGATGTCAATTTTAAGCTGCCAATTGCCATTTCTGACAAATAATCCCGTAAAGGAAATTTTGCCACATAAGGAACACGAAGTATCCTATGTATTATAGACCCCATTTAAAGGGATTATTTTAGGATTATTATAGAGCAATCCTTCTTTCACATCAAAATTTACCATGCATCGATTTTAAAATAATTCAAATTCACTACCTTTGTCGGGAAAGGCTTGATGTGAATAATTCGATTCAAGTCTCCCCCAAAAAAACACGGCATATGCGTTTATCGGAAGTCAAAGAAGGAAAAACAGCCACTGTCATAAAAATTCTAGGACATGGTGGCTTTAGAAAGCATATGACCGAACAGGGCATTTCCATTGGGCAAAAAGCATTGACACTAAACAATGACCCCTTAGAAGAGCTTCTCAAATTTTCTATCAATACAGGTGAAATTGCCCTTCGACGAAGCGAAGCTCAAATGATTCTTGTAGAGGTTCTGGGTGAAGAAAAGGGGAAAGATGAAGATACGGCTGAAAATCAGCGCAATCACATCAACATTGCGATAATTGGGACACCGCTAAGTAGAAAAACGGAGCTGTTCAACATTGCGACAAGTTCTTTTGTTCCTCTCGATAGGGAAAAAGAAAAAGAATTCTCCTCTCACAGCGGACTTCTGACACGCTACGGGTATGATTTTCACTTTACACTTCTTCCTGGCATTAGTGCCATGTCAAGTTATACGGCTGAAGAGAAATTTGTCCGCAACTACATCTCGAATAACACTCCGGATATCGTACTGAATATCGTTCATGCTCCGTCGATGGAAAATTCGCTATATCTGACAACAGAGCTTCTGGATATGAGCCAGCGTATGGTTGTCGTTCTAACGGATTTTGATGTACTTCAACGCCACGCGAAGCATCTGGACTATGATATGCTAGCCAGAATGATTGGTGTACCGATTATTCCTACCGGAAGTGACATATCAACATCTGTAGATGAAATTCTGCGCACGATTCTTTCCGTATACGAAAATCGCGACGACAGGGTTAGACATATCCACATCTCGGAAGGAATTCTTGAGGAGAGCGTTTCAAGACTTAACTCTATACTAAAGAATCACCGTGACGAACTGCCAAAAGCGTATCCACCAAGATATTATGCAAAACGTCTGCTTCAGGACGATGAGCAGGTAATCGAAGAGTTGCGTGGCAGACCACACTTCAATGAATGGATGGATATACAGCGCAAGGAGAAGGAGCACATTATGGGAGATCTTTCTGAGGACGAAGATATAGAAAGCGTCTTTTTGGATCAGAAATATGGTTTTGTCCTTGGAGCCTTGCGAGAGACGTTACAACAACGCAAAAAGGAGGATCCGCACCGAGCAAGCTACATTTTAGACAGGCTTCTGACGCACCACATTTGGGGCTACCCTATTTTCTTCTTCTTTGTATGGCTTATGTTCTACTCGACCTTTACCCTTGGAGCATACCCTCAGCAGTGGATTGAAAATGGGGTTGAGGCGCTAAGACATCTTTTTCAGATGAATATGATTGATGGGGAGCTCAAATCACTTCTTGTAAATGGTGTGATAGGAGGCGTTGGTGGAGTGATTATCTTCCTTCCAAACATCATGATTCTCTACCTTTTCATCGCATTCTTCGAAGATTCTGGATACCTTTCACGTGCAGCTGTTTTAATGGATGGTGTGATGCATCGTCTTGGACTTCACGGCAAGTCCTTCATACCGCTTATTATGGGATTTGGATGCAATGTGCCGGCAATACTTGCCACAAATTCAATTGAAAGCCGTTCAAGTCGCCTTCTAACGGCGCTCATAACGCCGTTTATGTCATGTAGTGCACGTCTTCCGATATACATTCTTCTTATTGGAGCGTTCTTCCCGGATTGGGCAACGTGGATGATGACACTCATCTATTTTATAGGTATTCTTGTAGCAATACTTTCAGCAAGATTACTACATCGCATAATTTTCTCATCGAAAGAGGCTCCTTATGTAATGGAGCTTCCGCCTTATCGTATACCTACACTTAAAGCCACAATGTCCCACATGTGGGAAAGATGCTCACAATACCTTCGAAAGATGGGAGGACTGATTTTGGTGGCTTCCGTTATGGTATGGGCTTTAAGCTATTATCCAAATACGAATGCTGAACTTCAGAACACGCAAGAGCACTATGAGCAATCCTACATCGGACGCATCGGCAAGTTCTGTGCGCCAGTGCTTGAACCGATGGATCTTGGCTGGAAAGCATCCGTATCACTTATTTCAGGCATAGCAGCAAAGGAAATCATGGTAAGTACCTTAAGCGTACTATATCCTGCTGAAGAGCACAACGAATCTACGGAAGAGGATGAGTTAACGGAAGAATCGCATATGCTTAAGGATCGTATCCTAGAAAGCAGAGACTATTCCACAGCCTCGGCTCTGGCGCTTATGATATTTACCCTGCTATACTTCCCGTGTCTGGCATCCCTTGGTGCCATTGCTACGGAACACGGCTGGCGCTGGGCATGTTTTTCGGCCATCTACAACACAGCCATTGCATGGATTGTATCTTTTATTGTCTATAGCATAGTCAGTCTCTTCTAGTTAATCCCCACTATGCAGAGCATTATAACCATAGCAATTGTAGTTCTTTCCGTTATATATTTCATAAGATGGGTTTATCGGGAATTTTTCGGATTGAACTGTCAGAAAAATGATTGTAGCGGATGTAAGCTGATTGATAGATGTAAAGTACTCAAGTTTCGCAAGTAAAAAATAGGTGGCGTTATTTCCACCTACGAAGCGCTTTCGCCTAAGCCTTAAGAATAACTATAGAGAGCTTTCGCCTGGGGAAAGAATATATAGGCATCTATGAAAGTTTGTCCCGCAACCAAAGGCTACTCACCTAGAAGTTTAAAAAAGCAACTTATGCTACAATTAAAAAGTCCAATCAACATTCATAAGCATTAGAAACTATGTCATTCGTAACCAATCTTATTACACAAACGATTTTTATAAAAATTGCGTTTAACAGTTGAATTCTATAACTTTACAAAGTTTTAACCAATCACTTAAGTTTAAGCAGCGTACGAAATATGAAACTAACAAAGTCATTGAAAAGCAATCTTATCTATTTTGCACCAACATGCGAAATTATCGCAATCGAACCAAGACCGATTCTCAACAATAGTATTCAACAGTGGGAGAATGATAATGAACAATTAGGATGCTAGCAATGAAAAATCTCCATAAAATAATTTTTACAATCGTTCTTTTGTCACCCTTCATAGGTTGCACAAATAATGACTTTGAAGACAATAGCAATCCTACCAAAAAGGATGGTCAACCATTTGAAATCATAGCTTCGACATCACGCACATCAAATGATGAGATGGCAACCCTTTGGTCAAAGGGAGATAAACTAACCGTTTTTCATGCCGAAGAAGGTACTACCCTGTATAGTTCGAACGATGAATTTACCATAGAAGAAGCGGGAGCACAAGGTGTATTCCAAGGCACGCTCTTGGAGCCTTTGGATGAAAATAAAGAATATGATTGGTATATCATATATCCTTACAACAAGAATTACACGACACCTAAAAATAGTACTTGCCATCAAGTGATTTCAAGTTCCTTGCTACAGAGTGAATATGGTTCCATGTCGCACCTTGCTGGCGAACATTTTCCACTTGTGGGTCATGTGAGGCAATTGGCCGCCGCTCAGACGCCAAGCGTAACGATGCAGCAACTTCTCTCAGTCATTCGACTCAATATCACTAATAATTCTGGCAAGTCCCTTAGAATAGAGGAAGTATCCTTCTCTTCCCAGAACGAATATATTACAGGAGAGTTCTGCATTGATTTTGCTAAGGATGAACCCGTGTTTGGAGTTATCTTAGGGGAAGTGTCGAAAAGTGTTTCTCTAAGCGTTTCTAACACCCGGGAAATTGCGCCTGATGAGAGTGTAGAATTGTATCTTGCCATAAAGCCATTTACAGCTAAAAACGATACGCTCACAATATCAATAAACGGATACGAAAAACTCATTTTGGTTGGCGAAAGCCCTGTATCATTTCAGGCAGGGAAAATAAAGACGATAAACTGTAATTATGACCTTTACGGCGAATACCTCATTACGGGCAAAAAAGATGATACATGCTATGCAATGGGACTTTACAACTCAGGGGACAACAACATAAAGGGTTATCCGTTGGAATTTGTCAATGGCAATATCTACGAAACACCCGAAATTGCCAAATCGAAGGTAACCATTCGCCGAATAACTACAGGGGAGTATAACGGTCTGTACTCCATTATGGATACCCAAAAACGTTATCTTTATGCCGCAGGCAGCTCTAGCAATCTTCTGAAAACTCAACCAGAATTAAACGAAAATGCTGTATGGGAAATAAACGAAGACGCTAATTACTGTTCTATTGTTGCAACACGATCTGAGAACACTCATAGAATCTTAAAATTCAATTATAATGGAGGAACTACGCTTTTTAGTTGCTATCAAGCAGGTCAATCAGAACAGAGTCCCGTATCACTTATAAATTACAAAACGATACTGCCTGCCCAGACTCCTATAATAAACGTCACGCCTCCAGCAGATGTTGAAGCCTCAGGAGCAACTATTTCTGTTAACTATTCCATAACAAATCCCATCTTGGGCGTTAGTATTTCTGCCGTATCAGACCAGACATGGGTAAATTCATTCGATTTTTCCAACGATGGAAAGTTATCGATGAAGGTGGAAAAGAATTCTGAGGTAAGCGCACGCACAGCCAATATAACGCTTTCATATCAAGGTGCTATTGACGTTCAATTTGCCGTACTTCAAATGGGGTCTGCCGCGAATTATTCTTCGGTATTTACAAGCAATGTAGATTTATCAACAGATGGTGAAACATACGTTTATAAAGCCAAAGTAATCATATCATCTAGCGAATATGATGCACTGAAATGTGGCGTTAGTAGTACGGCTGGTTCTTGTCAAATTAACATTCCGACTGGCACAAAAATGCTACATTTTCATGCTGCAGGATGGAATGGAGAGAATGTAAAAATTAAGGTAAACTACCAAAAAGAGTATACGCTATGTTCAGATACAGGTATTGCTAACAATACTCCGTTTACCATTGCGGGCGATGCAACCCAATATTATTATACATTTGAGCCGAATGGTGCAACCGAAATTAAATTCGAAGTAATCCAAGCCAAACGATTTGTCCTCTTTGGTGTCATAGCTGAACAGGGAGACAAAGAGGCCCAGGCAACAGTTCAAACACTTCCAGCCCAAGGACTACTTCCTGCAAGTGCTACCCTTTTTGGTCAAGTAAGCGAGCTCACAGGTGTAATCACTCAAACAGGCTTTGAATGGGGAATGGCTCCAGACAATCTTTCAAATCGAGTACAAAGTACCACCTCTACATCGTTTTCGAAAGAAATTTTCGATCTTCAAGCTGAAACCACATACTATTTTAGAGCGTATGCAACAGTAAGCGGAACAGGACAATACTCCAGTCAAACAAAGACATTCTATGGTAATAAAGTCTCTTTCAAAACTGCTAACTCATCCACACCTACAGGTTGGCTTGAGTTGCCAGCAAAAAAAGAAGTGACTTCACATATATACGATAAATTCGTAACTGAAACGAAGAGAAACTATAGTTACTGTTACGATACTCAAAAATACGCATCTATTTGGACTGCATATCCTTTGACAAACTCCCACACCATAGGCCAGGCTAGTACCAGCAGTTGGAATTGGAATCCGCACCTAACGCAAAGCCAACAAGTAAACATTGTATCAGGTGCATACGAAAAGAATTATGGTAATGGAACATATGCTCGAGGACACATGTGCCCAAATGCAGATAGAAAGTCCAGCGACGAACAGAACAGACAGACATATTATCCTACGAACCAACTTCCACAGATTCAAAATGGTTTCAATAGTGGTATATGGAGCAAATTAGAGGGAGCCGTAAGAAATCTCACCTCATTTGCAGATACAGTATATGTAGCCGTGGGTCCATGTTACCAAAAAGTAGGAGGAAGTGAGACCATTAAGCATCTAACGGCCAATGAAGGAATTTATCCTTCCAAAGTTGACATTCCAAACTATTTCTACAAAGTTCTTTTGAAGGTAAGATGGGATGGGAACAACATATCCTCGGCAAGTGCAATAGGTTTCTGGATGGAACACCGGGTATATACTTCGCAGGAAAATAATATCACAGATTACACCGTAAGCGTTGATCAAATAGAGGAATGGACAGGAATTGATTTCTTTGCGAATCTGCCTAAAAATATCGAAGCTATTGCTGAACAAAATACTTCTTGGACAACTTTCTCGAACTTCAAGACCGCAACCACAACAAGCACTTTTAGCTACGCAACAAAATGATACACTTTTAAGACTCAGAAAAATATCAATGCATAAACCACGAATAGATATCTAGACCTTAACTTTTACCTTCATTTGCCAAAACTTAACTAAATTTGTCTTTAGAACATAAAAGTAGACTAATATGGACACAGGTGTACTTCGAAAACTTCCCATAGG
The DNA here is from genome assembly GCA_018065435.1 of Candidatus Alistipes equi. Taxonomy (GTDB): domain Bacteria; phylum Bacteroidota; class Bacteroidia; order Bacteroidales; family Rikenellaceae; genus Alistipes; species Alistipes equi. Next base: position 32 of record JAGHTK010000078.1, on the reverse strand, counting down.
CATTCAGGACTTTGAAAGCTTAAAAGAAGATG
>JAGHTK010000024.1 GCA_018065435.1 Candidatus Alistipes equi | reverse complement strand
TGTTATAACGAGTGTTTTTTTATTATGCGCCTATCTTACATACACGAATCTTTACCCGTTTATGGGTAATTCACGTTTATAAGGGGTGGCTAAATATTTCTATTTCTCCAAAGCTCTATCATCCATCAAGAACTCCTGCAGACTCATTATCAGGATTCCGTTCTCGTCGTTGTGTCGCAGTACGTTGTCCCTAGTCACTACGACTTTTCTGAATGCATCACCCACATTCACCAGCGGGCGTTCTTCTTGCAGGCGTTTCTCTGTAGTTGGAATTGAGAACGCAGACTGCACGTACACCCGTTCGTCAGCCTTGTTGCACACAAAATCAACCTCTATTTGCTTCCTGACATACTTGCCATCCGCTTGACGCTCGTTAATTTCCACCACACCTACATCAACAGAGTAGCCCCGTAGACACAATTCGTTGTACATAACGTTCTCCATCAGATGGGTCTGTTCAAGCTGTCGAAAATTCAGGCGTGCATTTCTAAGCCCCGTATCAGTAAAATAATACTTATACGGAGTTGAAATATAACGTTTCCTTTTTATATCATACCTTTCAGCCTGCTCAATCATGAATGCATCACATAGATGGTCCAAGTATTGCTTAATGGTGTATGCCGACAGCTTTCCCTCACCGGAACTGGCAAAAGTATCCTCCAATTTCTTGGGATTAGTGAGTGAACCGACAGCCGATGAAATCACGTTAAGCAGGTTTTCCAGTTGTACATCATTCTTGATATTGTTACGCTCTATTATATCACGTAGAAAAACCTCATCAAAGAGTCGCCTTAAATATTCAGTCTTCTCTTCTCTTGTTGATAGAAGTACGCAATACGGCAAACCGCCAAATGAAAGATACTCTTTCCAAGCTTCGTCAAAAGATATATTTGGACATGTAGACTTGTATTCCATAAAACTCAATGGACGTAAATACATTTCATCGCCACGTCCTCGAAATTCAGTAATAATATCTTTAGACAAGAATCTAGAGTTCGAGCCTGTCACGTAAGTATCCAGATTCTGAATATGCAGACAACTGTTTAACACATCCTCAAATTCGCTCATCAACTGCACCTCATCTATCAACAGATAATAGGGCTTCTGATCCTTTATCTGTTTCTTGATAAACGCTAGGCAAGCATCTGGGTCACGCAGTGCCTTGTTGGAACGATCTTCTAACTGAATCTCAATTATATGTGATTGCTGTACGCCATCCTCAATTAAATGGTTTTTGAATAGTTTGAACAACAGATATGATTTTCCACATCTTCTTATTCCGGTTACAATCTTAACCCTTCCGTTACTCTTGTGGGAAATCAGTCTTTTTAGATACCTATCTCTATTTATTATAACCTCCATCGCTATTTATTTTTTTTGCAATATTAGCAAAAATATTAATCGAATTATTATCTCAACCGCACGCCATGACCTCAGCTCGAACTTTCTTACACCTTGAGAGGTAATGACCTGGCAATAGGAGTATATTTCTGCATTCTTCTTATATAGCCTTAACATAATCATTGCTTAAGAAGATGAGTTTTATAGTACATGGCATTGGTATTTTTTTACTAGAATTTACTTCTGAGGTTATTGTGTTTAAAAACATTGGAGTTTACTTATCGTTTGTCTATTTTTGTTTATGGCTAAAGGTGCTTTGGAGTTTTGTTTGGTCATAGAGCTGACTGACAATCAACGTATTATTTAAGCCGTAGCCCTTTTTATGAGATTTTTATTATACAATTTATATCTCGCAAAATCATTTGCGAAACTTAAGCAAAGTACAATCGACAGATGGACAATGCTTTTTGTCCTAGTGTGGGTCGTTGTAGCAGGCAGAGCTCAAAGTTCCCTCGTATTCAAAGAATATGAATGGAATTTTGGACAAATCATGGAGGATGGCGGAAAAGTTTCACACGATTTTATCTTTACAAATGAGAATGATGATCCTGTAATCATACTTGGAGCAAGCACATCATGTGGCTGCACCAAAGCATACTTCTCACGTGAACCCATAAAAAATGGAGGCTCTTCATCGATACGTATTGAATATGACCCGATGTATTCTCCTGGGATTTTTCATCAAAGTATATCTGTCCACACGAACCATGGTAGTATGACAAAAAAACTTGTCATTACAGGATATGTAATAGAGCGCAAAAAGAGTCCAGAGGAAAGATACCCACTCACCCTTATAGGAGATGTGCGTATTGAAAGTAATTCTGTAGATTTTTCAACCGTGGAGCATGGTGAGGAAAAATGGATGGCAATAGGCCTTATAAATTTAAGTAAACGTAAGGTTCCTATGCGTCTTGAGAATAAAAACACATCGTCCGCACTTGAAATTGTATATCCACAATATATAGATGCTGGACAGAGTGCCACAATCAACCTAGGATATAAACCTCCAGTAGAGTCTTCCCAATATGGACCTATAAGCGAAAGCATTGACATATACATTGGTTCTACTAAAATACGCTTTCCTATAATGGTGCATGCAGTTATAACGGACGCGCTTTCTAAAAATAACACATCCAATTCCCCTACGCTCTTCATATCACACAATTTTATTAAATTTGGAAAATGTAGGGATACGGAACAGATGCCGTGGTATTCCATAAAACTAAAAAATACCGGAGATGGTATTCTCAAACTTAGAGACATCTCTTCCCGAAAGGGACTTATGGATATCAAACTTGCGTCAAAGGCCGAACTAAAGCCAATGGAAAGCACTATAATTAAAGTACGCTTCAGGCATCCTTTTCCAAGTTTTGGAATCCTTACAGATAGAATCTGCATAACAACAAACGAACCAAAAGAGCCCTTCAAGTGTATAAGGGCATCCGTTATAATAGAGAAACAAGAGTAAAACATGTTTGAAATTATCAACACACAAGAACTTGCCACCGGTATTTTTGAGACGACGATACACGCCCCAAGAGTAGCAAAGGTTGCCCTGCCGGGACAGTTTCTCATTGTTAGAAACGATGAACACGCAGAGCGTATTCCGCTTACGATTGCCGATTGTAATCCAGCAGATGGAACAGTCACTATAGTCACACAAGCCTTGGGCGTATCTACTAAAAAAATCACCTCAAAATCTAAGGGAGAATACTTTCAAGATGTGACAGGGCCGCTTGGTAGGCCATCGGAATTCGTACACATGTCTGATGAGGAGCTCTCCAATAAAAGATACATTTTCATTGGGGGAGGTGTAGGTACAGCACCCGTATATCCACAGGTGAAATATCTCCATGATAAAGGAGCAAAGGTCGATGTCATCATAGGTGCCAAAACAAAGGATATGCTTATATACACCGAAAGAATGAAGGCGGTGGCGGACAATGTTTACATTGCCACAGATGATGGTAGCGAAGGATTTCATGGACTTGTGACCGCACTTTTGGAGAAACTCATCCAAGAAGGCAAAACATATGATGAATGCGTTGCAATAGGTCCGATGATAATGATGAAATTCGTTTCACTTACAACAAAGAAATTTTCCTTAAAGTGTACAGTTTCACTCAATGCCATGATGATAGACGGCACAGGAATGTGTGGCGCATGCAGGGTGACAATCGGCGGAAAAATGAAATTCACATGTGTTGATGGCCCGGAATTCAACGCCTATGAAGTGGACTTTGACGAAGCAATGCGTCGAAGCGGAATGTATAGAAAAGAAGAAGCCCAGGCACTTGAGCGCTTCCTCGAAAAAAATCATAAATGCAATATTGGATTAAGATAAGATGGCAGCACTTCCAAGAGTTAAGGTTAAGGAACAGGATCCTTTTGTAAGAAATAAAAATTTCCAAGAAGTATGTTTAGGATACACATCTGAAGAAGCTTTTCAGGAGGCATCTCGTTGCCTTACCTGTAAAGTTCCAAGATGTTCTCAGGCCTGTCCTGTAGGAATTGACATTCCCGGATTCATTGCGCGCCTAAAAGAACACGATGTCGATGGCGCCGCCAGAATAATTGCTAAAGATTCATCTCTTCCTTCAATTTGCGGAAGAGTATGTCCGCAGGAGACACAATGTGAAGGAAGCTGCATTCTGGGCATCAAATCCGAAGCAATCGCTATAGGTAAATTAGAAAGGTTCGTCGGAGATGAAAATCTTAAAAAAGATTCCGAACCAGAAATTGTCCCATCTAACAATCACCGTGTCGCAATCGTTGGCAGCGGTCCTGCAGGACTGGCCTGTGCATGTGATTTACGCAAAAAAGGATACGATGTAACCATTTTCGAGGCATTACACGAAGCGGGAGGTGTATTGGTGTATGGTATACCAGAATTTCGTCTTCCAAAGGAAAAAATCGTACGTAAGGAAATCGAAAAGGTACTCAAATCGGGAGTAAAACTTGAAAAAGATGTTATTGTTGGACGCACGGTTACCATTGATAGCTTAATGCAAGAAGGATTTGAGGCCGTATTTATCGGTTCTGGTGCCGGTCTGCCACGCTTTATGGGAATTCCTGGGGAAAATCTAAATGGAGTATTCTCGGCAAACGAATTTCTCACTCGAACAAATCTCATGCATGCTTTTGATGAAAATTATGACACTCCTATCCGAGCAGGAGGACATGTTGTGGTTGTCGGAGGAGGAAATGTCGCTATGGATGCAGTCCGTACTGCAAAACGTTTAGGAGCACATTCTACCATAGTGTATAGAAGAAGTGAAAAAGAACTTCCAGCCAGAGCCGAAGAAGTTCATCACGCAAAAGAAGAAGGAATAGAATTCAGGATGCTCGAAAATCCTATTAGAATAAATTCTGATGAAAACGGCTGGGTTAAAAGCGTCACTTGCATCAGTATGGAACTAGGACCTGAAGACGAAAGTGGAAGACGCTCACCGGTGGAAATAAGCGGATCTGAACATGACATTGAGTGCGACACAGTTATAATGGCCCTTGGAACATCGCCTAACCCGTTGATAAGTGCTACCACACCAGGACTATCGACCACTCGCCGAGGTTGCATCGAAGCTCAAAACAATACAATGACTACTCGTGAAGGCGTTTTTGCTGGTGGGGATGCTGTAACTGGTGCTGCAACTGTCATTTTGGCTATGGGTGCAGGAAGAAATGCTGCAAAAGCAATAGACGAATACATCCAAAGCAAGCAATTTTGACTCAACTTTATGAGAATTTTGCGAAAAATGGCGCAAATAATTTTGAGGCGCTATCAATTAGTTCTACATTCGCCTAGTAAAATATACACCTAAGGCACCTAATCGTAACGTTCACTTATACATTCGATATCTAGGGAACAACAAAGAATTCCTTCTATGCCAATCTTCATTGATGTGAATAAAGGATATGGAGGTCCTGTAAGTATGGGTGCAAAGCCAATTATAGAACTAGTGACCAAGCCAAATGGGCAGCGCACATACTATGTAGCAGAATCCGAAGAAAATTTGATTGAAATCAATTCTTTTGTACCATAATTTAAGCAATACGTAACATGCAAAGAGAAAAAATAACAAAGATTTTGTCCTTTGGCATCATACTAATGGGCATAATTCATATTATAGCAACATTCACACCTATGATAGCAGACAAAATTGCGCTACTACCAGTTGGAGCACAAAAAGCATTCACCTACTTTAGCCTCATGTGTGGTACGCTACTTGTATTGGGTGGAAGCATGACATTAACACTATCAAGCAAAGTGGCAGAGTATCCGTTCATTCGCAAGCCATTCATCATAACTATCACAATTTTGATTATCGCAGGATTATTTGCAGTTGTCTACATGCCTCACAATCCATTTGCATGGATAATATTCGTATTAGTAATTGGGCTAAAGTTTGCAACAAGATATACAAAATAAGACTGCAATTCGCCAGTTGCATCACCTTGCAAAAAACGAAGGCTCATTTTGTATGTTGACTCTCAAAGTGTCATCGCGTCTTGTGCCACTCTTATGAATTCTTTATGCATCTCTAAGATCGTATCATCCATAGTCGTTTTACGCTGCCACCAAAAAGGACTTACATAAAAAAGATGAAGTGTAGAATGTTTTTCTTTAGTTCATGGGTAAACAACAAAAAAGAGGCCACCTCTAAGCCTCCCTTCTTTATAGCACAATACAGCCTCTAGAAAATAAAGCCTAGACGTAGCTGAATGTTCTGACCTTTTGTAGTAACATTGAAATTCTTATAGGATGCATTCTGATAAGTGTAACCTACAGAAAACTCTATAGCGTGATCATTTTTACCGACTCCAAACTGTAGACCAATGCTTGGATTAGTGTAGAATCCACCCTTGCAGTTACCATTATCAATGTCATCATCCGCAGAGGCAAATATACCATAACCAAAGCGGCAAGAAGCAAACGGAGCTATACGTTTTTCTCCATTGATAGGAAAATATTTAAGGGTCGCAAAAATCGGAACAAAGGTACACTTTTCAAATACGGTTGATTCAACTCCAAGACCAAGAAAGAAACTTTGATCGAATTGATATCCATGCGTTGTTGAAAGTGCAAAATGATTTGCGCTATTGGATATACCAAAGCCATAGGCAACACTGATTTCTCCTTTATATCCTGCACATCCAAAATCTTTTGCATGAGCTATGGATGCTGTAAATACAAGAAGAGCCAAAGCAACAAAAAACTTCTTCATAATCAATAATTTAATTTTATTTGCCATTTAATCAAATAGCATAAATTTTACGCCGCTATTTTTTTTAAGAATATAATCAAGTTTCTCCATTACCATCTGTGGCGTTATGGAATGAATACACCTGTAGTCTTTGTATTTACATGGGCGCTTGCCATAAATGGAGCACGGGCGACATTCGAAATCGTTCTGAATCACACCTTCTGGATCACATCCATAGCCAAGGAATCCCAATTGCGGGTGTGTGGCGCCCCATATACTTACGACTTTCGTACCCATAAGCGCACCTAAATGCATGGCCAGAGAATCCATAGCTATCAAGCAGTCTAGATTTGCGATTAAATCCATTTCACCACGCATATCGACCTTACCATAAATAGCTGTCACATTCTCATACTTCTTTTCCATAGAAACAGCGAAATCCTTCTCTTCACCGCCTCCTGAATGAATAAAGACATGGTCGTATTTTTTAGCAAGCAATTCTACGAGTGGTTCCCTATGCTCAGCCGGATAGGTTTTACCTTCATGTGCTGAGAAAGGAGCGAATCCAATCCAAGTTCCGCTTTTCGTTCCAAAAGGATTATCTCTCTTTTGTTGTCCTTCAACAGGCTTCGGAATGTCCATCTCGAAACCCAGACGCTGTAAAACACGACAATATCTAATAACAGTATGGCGTAGAGGAACCGCATTGTCATGACTATAGCCTAAGCGGAACCATTTTTCAAGTTTTCCCTTATGGATGTGATCCGTATGTACCCCATGAAGAGAAAGAAGGAAAGTTAACAACCTTGAACGAAAAACGCCATGCATGTCAGCCACAGCATCGACACCCAAAGAGAGTATCTCCTTTGAAAAACGGATAATTCCTAGAAGGCCGTGGTGTTTTCCCTTTGTATCCATAAAGAGAAAATCCACTCCAAGTCCATCAAAGAACGGTGCAAAAAGGGACCTTGTAACGACCGTAATACGAAGGTCAGGATAATTCCTCCTTAGTTCCTTCAATGCGTGTGGCAACATAGCCACATCGCCCATTGCAGAGAGCCGGATAACCAGCAAATGTTTTATTTTATTTGGCGTTGCCATACAGGACAGGATTCAAAGACGGGTCATTGTACATCTTCATCTGTTTATACGTCTTCATGTACTTGCGGCCTGCCTTAATATCTTCAAGAAGTTCTTCTATAGCCTGCGACAAATCCTTCTGCTGCTGTAAAAGCACATCAAGTTTTTTCTGACAGGATGCCTTATGTTCTTCGTTCACATCGTTTCTTTCGGTCTGTTCACGCATATGGTAAATTTTCAACGCAAGAATCGATAAACGATCAATTGCCCATGCTGGTGTTTCAGTATTTATTTTAGCATCAGGCGCAACTTTGATTGTACTGAACTTCTCGAACCAATAAGAATCTATATATTCGACCATGTCTGTACGAACTTGATTCGATGCATCAATTCTACGTTTAATTTTCAAGGCCTCTTCAGGATTAATCTGCGGATCGCGTATAATATCCTCCAAATGCCACTGAACTGTATCCACCCAATTTTTATAGTACAGCAAATATTCCAATGTGCCCTTTTCGTATGGATTTGGGCATTGAGCATCTACAGAATCTGTCTTGTGATAAGCATCAATAACGGCCTTGAATATGTCATTAGCCTCTGTTGTAAACATAATATAATGGTTTAGTTTTGTTATATTTGCGATAATTATAAACGTCTTATAATTCAAATATAGTGAAAATATTGCGAAAAACAATAGTTCTGTTTGCATCGTTATTCGTATTCGGTGCATCGTTTGCACAGTATAGACAGACCGCAGAAGAGTATATTGCGAAATATTCTGACATTGCTGTGGCCCATATGGAGCGCTATGGAATACCCGCATCCATCACAATTGCGCAGGGAATTTTGGAGTCCGATTCAGGCAACAGCGAACTTTCGAGGCAATCCAACAATCACTTTGGAATCAAATGTCACAAGGGATGGGAAGGAGAAAAAGTGTATCATGATGATGATGCTTTGGGGGAGTGTTTCCGCAGCTACCCTTCCGTCGAGGCATCCTATCAAGACCATTCAGAATTCCTTGACTCAAGACCGCGATACGATTTTCTTTTCGCATTCTCGTCAGAAGATTACAAAAGCTGGGCTTATGGTTTAAAAAAGGCTGGATATGCCACCGCTCCAGACTATGCAGAAAGACTGATAAAACTCATTGAGCGCTACAAACTTTTCCTTTTGGACAAGGGTATAAAATATGAAAAGATAGTTCAGGATGAAACTCGCAGAAGCGAAATAGCTCCACGAACAGAGCGAGGTGCTATTTCCGAAAAAGGAATCGATCCGGACTACTACCGCGTAAGCATAAACACCTATAAAGGTTATAGTATATTCAAATCCAATGGGGTACCATACATTCTTGCTCACAAGGGGGACACCTGGGCAAGCGTTGCAGATACATTCTTCATCGCACAAGGGACACTGAAACGTTTCAATGATGCAAAGGATAAAACCCTGAACGAAGGCGACATTGTGTTCATCGAGAAAAAGAAGAAATGCTGGGAAGGGAACATAATGTATCATACAGCCCTTGAAGCGGAGAGTTGGCACTCCATTTCTCAGTCCTATGGTATTTCTGAAAAGAATCTTAAGAAACTAAACAAGGCGCTTTCGCGCAAAAAAGTTGCCAAAGGAGATAAAATTGTTCTTAGAAAGGCACGCAAAGAATAGACATTGGAGATTTATTACCGTTTGTCAATTGGGGTTGTAAGCTCTGACACTTTGAATTTTTTGAGGCTTAAACCCAAAGAAAAAAAGGTGAAGAACTTCAACAAGTTGGAGGACCCCATTGCATATCTTGAAAGAAAGGAACGCCGAATTCAACTTTTAAACGCAATTTTTGAGAAAGAATCTGTGAGATAAAGGTTTATTCTGAACTTCCTAAGATTTTGGCACTCAAAGTTGATTTGGGCGAGTTCTACGCTTGTTGATTCAAGGTCTCGCTAACCTCTTTAGATGCAGTCTTTATATC
>JAGHTK010000115.1 GCA_018065435.1 Candidatus Alistipes equi | reverse complement strand
GCTTACATCCCAGTACAATATGGTCTGCCCCTGCTTCAATCATCGGTTCTATCACGCGTGAAACTAAGGGCAAAGCCTCTAAGGAGTCTTCCATATTATTTTCAACAAGTTCCACCCAACCTTCACCGACGCTCTCCAGGATGCGTACCCTGTCTTGAAAAAGAGAGGAAGTGTGCTTGTAGAGTCTGCCTTGAAACGAACGTGCAGTAGCAACAACACCTACAACACCGCTTTTCGATGCTATGGCCGCAGGCTTTATGGCAGGTTCCAATCCAACTATCGGAATATCAGTAAATCTCTTTCGTACATCATCGATTGCCATTGCGGTTGCTGTATTGCATGCAATGACTATTAGTTTACACTGTTCTTTCAAAAGTTTTTGAACAGCTTCGAATGTGAACTGTTGTATTTCCGATTGAGGGCGTTCTCCGTATGGACATCTAAGACCGTCACCCAGATATACGATAGACTCCCGTGGAAGCTTTTCATGGATGCCGCGCCATATGCTTATTCCTCCAAGACCAGAATCAAATACTCCTATGGGTGAATTCTTTGTCATTTCGTTGAACGCTGGATTATAGAACTAATAATTTTTATCAAGCCACTTACGTGTATGGTGGTAGATTTTGTTTATAAGCTCGTTCTCGGAATAGTCTCCACTTTCGGTAAATTTTGTTTGCTCATATACGTTACCGTTCGTATCGCGAGCTACAACTTTAATCTGCTTCGTATTAGGATTCTTTAGTTGTAAACGATACATATGATTGCACGTTGTAAGATATCCCTTGCGGCCTCCTCCCTTCAATCCGCTGTGGCCTGTTGTGACTTTGCCGTAACTACGTCCTATCACTCCTATGTGATATCCAACTGCCCACCAATCTCTGGAAGAATTTACTTCAGGACGGCTATCCTTCGTTACAGGTATGCGTTCCATTTCGCCACTGAGAACACCATCTTCGTATAGTTCCACTTTCCATCCGGGATCTGCCATAAAGACATTCGCTAGAACTGTGTCATGTGTATAAGGGAATTGGAATTTTTCATACTCGCCTCCAAATTGCGCGTCTCCGCGGTAGAGTCTTATCTGGTATGAAATGTCGTGTCCTACGCCCTTGTACCACCAGTTGCTAATATGGTTATTCTTTATTTCATATATTGTATATCCGTTTGGTGTACCATCTCCATTGACGCACGAAAGCCAGTAAGCACCACTTGCCGCAGCATGGACATGTTCATAGGTGCCAAACTTGTTTACAGAATGGTTCATGAAGTGCGTGTGACCAATCATTAAATGAGCTTCATTGAACGTGGAGAGGAGTTTTCGTGTTTCTTCAAGAAAAGGATTCTGTCTTGAATAGATTCCAACATGAAGACATAACAGCACAAGACGATCTTTTGGCACAAGACTCAAATCTTTCTCAAGCCAGCGGAACTGCTCCTCGGTAAAGGCTGGTTTGTATTTTCCAGAAGAGGTAGCAGATTCGTACTGTACGTTTTTCATCGAAATAATGTGAACGTTGCCTCTATTCCATGAATAGTTCACAGGACCAAAAACCTTTTCGAAAGGTCTTTGGTATGCAATGTTGAATGTCGATGAGTGAGCGTCAATTTCGACAGGTGCAAATGCGTTGTCATGGTTGCCTATGGTCTGAAAGAAGAGAAGGTGTGATTTTTCCTGCCTCATAGCATCACGCATTGGACCGAGTAAACCCGTAGCATTGTGTTTTCCTTCGGAATACCCCATATCTCCAAGTGTTATACCATAGCACTTCACACCAGATGCGTCCACGTAAGACTTTATATCAGGAATTGTCTCACGCTCGAAACGCTTTAGTTGGAACATAGACTGAACCTGTGGATCGGCAAGCATCACCAAACGAAACGTCGTTTCATCTTCCTCGAGGCTTTCAAGCGTAAAGTCGTAGCGATGTTTATTCTCGTCTAATTTTTCATAAAAATGAGGATGACCATCCTTAACGTTAATCTTATACTGAGATGGAATACTATAAAATACGTAGTAGGCATCTCTGTGAGTTTTCATTTTGAAGGAACCATTACGGGTCGTCAGTACAATGGAATAGCCGTCGCTTACAGCAACATTTGCAATTCCATTACCTTTAGTATCGGTAATACGTCCCGATATACGCATCTGAGCCTCCACAGTAAAAAGAAGCATCAGCAAAAGAGATACAGCAAATAGTCTTTTCATTATCGTTTATCGTTTAAAGCCTCTTTTACGCTCTGCAGAATGTCTGCATCTGAAAGCGAAACACAATCCAGCACTAGATTAGAACGCATGTAGACAGGCTCTCTTTTTTCAATATCGTTTTCTATGTATGTTTTCAATTCATCATCACTCTTTCCACGGAGTTTCGGACGCTTGTATCGTCCGTAGGGCGTGAGTCTTGACAGAATCTGACTGGCAGGACGACGTAAGTATATCGAAAATCCTTTCGAAAGCATGATGTCCATATTGTTGCCCCATATGGGAAGTCCTCCTCCGGTTGCAATTAGGATGTTGTCTCGTTTGATGAGTTGCATCAAAATTTCGTGCTCAAGATTTCTAAAATAATCCTCGCCCTCGTAGTTTATCACATCCGCAACTTCAGCTCCCTCGCGCCGCTCCACTTCATCATCTGTATCGATAAAATCCAGACCTAACTTCTGTGCAAGTTTTCGGCCAATGAAACTCTTCCCGCTACACATGTAACCAATAAGAAAGATTCTCATGTTGCGTTTTATTTCATGTCGAACAAATCGAGTTGCTCCGGAACGAATCCTTCATCTGGTCGGCGTCGGATAATTTCTATCGGAACATCGTCGTTGTTAACTGGTTTTATGTTTTTTTCTTCTTTTTCCGTAACAGGAACTTTACTTTCAACCTCTTTCGCTTCGTCCGAAATAGCGTTTTCTGTTTTTGGATCTTCTTCCTGAGAACCACTATTATCCTCCGATGAGAAATCTGGTGTGTTCTCCTCCTCTTCAGGTTCAATGAAAGATACCTTACTTACTTCAAAAGTCGTTATACGCTTGCCTTTGGCCATAGCTCCCTTGACTGCAATGAACGAATCGACTTCGATATCCTCCGCAGAGCGTTTTTCAGAAGTGTATTCTACACGTAGAAGGCTTCCCGAAACATTTGTTATTGCAACGAATTTTGCAGAACCATCATCCGGCAGGAAACTCTGCAGTTTGTCACTCTTCTCAAGCGAGAAACGCTTCATGTAATAGTATCCCTGTTCGTTATCAAAATAGCAAAGGTTGTATACGCACTCATCGATGTAGCGTTCCACACGAATGGTCTCATCCGGGAAATGTTGGTTCAAATCGAATCCTGTCACATAATACTGGTTCTTCGAAGTCCATACGACAAGCATATCATCACCCTGGAATTCACCCAGCAACTCTCCGCGGCCATCGGCATTTAGCATCATGATTTCCTCGTCCCACCAGATGTTTTGTCCTGCAAGGGTAGAGGTGCCTTTCTCTTTAAGAACAATCTTGTTGATTGCATAGTGTGAGAAGAGATTTCCGGCACTGGAGCGTCCCCTGATGGCAAGTGTTGAAAAGTCAAGTTCAGAAATCAGTCGTTTAACCCTAGGACGTGGTTTGAAATAGACCTTAATGATTTCTGCTTCGCCATTGGCATTAACGGACATGTAAAGGATGTTACTATCGGCCGTACCTCGTGTGAGAGTGTATTCTTTGTCACGCTGCACACCTTTTATCATGCAACGTTTCATCATTATCTTCCCTCCGCGACCATCGCGGTAAAGAATATTATAAACGGTACGCTCGTCGTTGCGTTTGAAGACACCTATATAGTAGATGTTTTTATCTACGAAGTCCTTGTCAACGGCCTTCTTGATAAAATACCTGCCATCTTTAAGTATGATTATCAAATCATCTATATCCGAGCAGTCGCAGACATACTCCTGGTCGCGCATAGACTTTCCAATGCCGAAGAATCCATCCTGACGATTTACATAGAGTTTCGCATTCGATACGGCAACTTTCGTTGCTTCAATTGAAGAGAAACTTCGGATTTCTGTACGTCGTTCGTGACCCTCTCCGTACACTTGCAGTATGTGCTCGTAATATTTTATCGTATAGTCTGTAAGGTGCTCCAGATTATATGTAGTGTCCTTTATATCCTTCTCTATTTGACGGATATCAGCATCAGCCTTTTCCTTGTCGTAGCGAGTGATGCGGATGAACTTCAATTCGGTAAGGTGCTGAACATCTTCGAGCGTTACTTCACGCTTAAGCAGCTTTTTGAAAGGTTCCAAACCTTGATCAACTGCCTGGTATGCAGCCTCTCTTGTTCGGCATGTCTCCATAAGCTGGTAGAGCTTGTTTTCAATGAAAATCTTCTCCAGAGATGATGTGTGCCATGCTTGATTTAGTTCCTCTAGTTTAATTTCCAATTCACGTCCCAATAGCGTCTTTGTGCGTTGAACAGTATGACGCAATATATCGGAAACTCCCATAAAGACCGGTTTGTCTCCTACGATAACACAGGCATTTGGCGATATGGATACTTCACACTGCGTAAAAGCGAATAGGGCATCTATCGTGCGGTCGCTCGATTCATCAGCGGCTACTTGTATAATAATTTCGGCCTTCTTTGCTGTATTGTCATCGACACGCTTGATTTTAATCTTGCCCTTTTCGTTAGCCTTTAGAATAGAGTCCTTAAGGGATTCTGTTGTAGTTGTATATGGAATTTCCGTTATGGAAATAGTACGCTTATCTATCTTGGAAATCTTTGCTCGAACTTTCACCGCTCCGCCACGAAGACCATCATTGTACTTCGATACGTCAATCATTCCACCGGTAGGAAAGTCAGGGTAGAGTTGGAATTCTTCGCCTTTTAAGCACGATATAGATGCACGGAGGAGTTCCTGAAAGTTGTGTGGAAGAATTTTTGAGGCAAGTCCTACGGCTATACCATCGGCTCCTTGTGCCAGAAGAAGTGGAAACTTTATCGGTAGCGTTACAGGTTCTTCCTTACGCCCATCGTATGACATCATCCACTCTGTCGTCTTTTTGTTGAAGACGACCTCCAGAGCAAACTTCGAAAGTCTTGCTTCGATGTATCGTCCGGCAGCGGCATCGTCTCCGGTGAGAATGTTTCCCCAGTTTCCCTGACATTCAACAAGAAGATCCTTCTGTCCTAGTTGCACCAAAGCATCCTTTATTGAGGCATCTCCATGAGGGTGGTATTGCATTGTCTGTCCGACAATGTTTGCCACCTTGTTGAAACGACCGTCATCCACGACCTTCATAGCATGCAAAATACGGCGTTGTACGGGTTTTAGTCCATCATCTATATGAGGAACCGCTCTATCCAAAATAACGTACGAAGCATAGTCCAAAAACCAGTTCTTGTACATGCCGGTAAGGTGCGTAAGATTCGTTTCGGATATGATTTTGTCGTATCTGCCAGGTTCGCTCTGCACGACTTCTTCGCTATCGATTATTTCTTCAATCGTATTTTCGTTCTTCTGAGAATCCATAGTCAAGTAAAGAATAAAAATTATTGGGCGAGGAGTTTCAAATCTTCCTCTACCAGATCCTCCTCTATGCGGAGGTTGCCTATTATGAACTGCTGACGATCCATTGTGTTTTTACCCATATAGAATGTCAGCAAATCCATGATTGGGTCGTCCTTCGTAAGACGCACCTTGTCAAGTCTTATTGATTCGCCAATAAATCCTTCGAACTCTTCGGGAGAGATCTCTCCAAGACCTTTGAATCGCGTTATTTCAGGATGTGCACCGCACTTCGAAATTGCCTTTTGTCGTTCGTCTTCCGAATAGCAATAGTATGTATTTTGCTTGTTGCGCACACGGAAAAGAGGTGTCTGTAAGATGTAGAGGTGACCTTGTCGTATGATGTCCGGGAAGAATTGCAAAAAGAATGTAATCATCAAAAGACGGATGTGCATGCCATCCACATCGGCATCTGTTGCTATGACAACCTTATTATAACGCAGATTATCCATATCTTCATCGATATTGAGCGCAGCTTGCAAAAGGTTGAACTCCTCGAATTGATATACGATAGCCTTTTTCATACCAAAGCAGTTGAGTGGCTTACCACGCAGTGAGAAGACTGCCTGTGTTTGCGGGTTACGGCTTTTTGTAATGGAACCCGATGCGGAATTACCCTCTGTAATGAAAATCATCGTCTTTTCGGCATCCGGATGGCGGTCCGTAAAATGAACCTTGCAATCACGCAGTTTCTTGTTGTTGAGCGATACCTTCTTTGCGGTTTCTCGTGCTTTTTTTTGAATGCCTGAAATGGCCTTGCGTTCCTTTTCGTTTTCGACAATTTTTCGTTGTATGGTCTGGGCTACCAGAGGATTCTTGTGCAAAAAGTTGTCAAGTTCCGTAGAGAGGAATTCTCCTATAAACTGCCTAATGGATACTCCCTCACGAATGTCCCTTGAACCGAGTTTAATCTTTGTCTGCGATTCAAAAACAGGGTCATCCATACGTATTGAGACTGCAGCCATTATTGAAGTACGTATATCGGATGGATCATAGTCCTTGTGGTAGAATTCCTTAAAGGTTTTGGCCAACACTTCGCGAAAAGCGGCCTGATGCGTTCCTCCCTGGGAGGTATATTGTCCGTTTACAAACGAAAAATAGCTCTCACCGTATCCGCTTCCGTGCGTAATGACAACTTCGATATCCTCGCCCAGGAGATGAATCGGAGCGTAAAGGGGTTCCTCTGTAATATTGTTGTTCAGCAAATCCAGAAGACCGTTTTTAGAGACGTATGGTGTTCCGTTGAGTACGAACGTAAGTCCGACATTAAGGTAGGTGTAGTTTTTCACCATCTGTTCGATGAATTCCATATTGTAGGAGTATTCACCGAAGATCTCCTCATCAATTATAAAACTTATCTCTGTTCCGTTCTTTTGATCAACGCCACTGTCCCACTTGTCGGTCTGTTCAAGGCCCTTGGAGAAGGTTACCGTACGAGCCTCACCATCGCGCACGGAACGTGCCATAAAGAAGCTTGAAAGGTAATTTACAGCCTTAACTCCAACGCCGTTAAGACCAACGGTCTTCGTGAAGGCCGATGTGCCATCCTTTTTGTACTTGCCACCGGTATTCATCTTCGAAACTGCATCCGAAAGAGATTTGAGTGGAATGCCACGTCCATAGTCGCGAATGCGGATCATCTTATCTTTTACCTCTATTTCGATGCGCTTGCCAGCTCCCATGATAAATTCATCCACTGAATTATCAACGGTTTCCTTAATCAGGACGTATATACCATCGTCTTGCTGGGTTCCATCACCTAGTTTTCCTATGTACATACCTGGACGAAGACGCAGATGCTCCCTTGGTGAAAGCGAGGTGATGTCATCATCCGTATAATTAGCTATATTTTTGTTTTCAGTCATATGCTAACTCTCTTTTTGAAGTTGTTGAAGTGTTGCAACCATTTCATCATGCACTTTCTCGGATGCAGATTGAATACCCATCTTGTGAAGATGCTCGTACGAAAGCCGAGGAAGAACTCTTATTTTAAGGTTCAATTTCCAGTTAAACAGGTATTTTTTGTCATGGCGGAAAACATCCCTCGTTCCCTGGATTACAACAGGTAAAATATCTACTTCGGCACTATCGGCCAATGCGAATGCACCCGCTTTGAAACGATGTATTTCACCATCCTTAGAGCGCGTTCCTTCTGGAAACATTGCTATGCAAACGCCTTTTTTGAGCCACTCCTGTCCGTCTTGAAGTACTTTTTTCATGGCCTGTGTTCCGTATTTTCGGTCGATGGCTATGTCTCCATGCATCCAAAGATAGGCACCCACAAGAGGGATTTTGAAGACTTCCTTCTTGCTTACCCACCTAAAGATGAGAGGCAAAAAGTAAAGTGCGAATATATCTAGCATATGATTGTGGTTTATCACAATCACGCAAGGCTTATCATGATTAATATTCTCGAGTCCTTTCACGTCACGTCTCCACAATGGAGGACAATACCAGAAAAGCATACATAGAATTTCAGAACATTTATGTACAACAATGCGCTTTTTGTCAAATGGATAACATATGACAAGCGCCACGAAAGAGACAATCATAAAAACGAATATGATCGTCAAAGCGTATATAGCAAATAATAAGGATAACATTGACTCTTGATATAGTGCCTATAGTTGCAAAGGTAATAAATTTTGTTTTTGCAAGCCATTTCTAAAATGCAAACTTTCTCCATTTAGAAGCCATGACTAGATTCTTCCAGTATAAGTGTATACACTATGCCGATTTTATCCGTCCATTAAGAAAATATGAAGATGTATATCTTTGTTTTGATGGATCCAACAATGATTGCCAAGCCGAGCATGTGGAAATAGCGGAAAAGGGGTGTTCAAAAAGTGGGAACAATGTTAATTTTGTAAGTTACATGTATGCTGTTGCCTCAACAGATTGCATGCCGATTGCATTCAACGAATATCGTGGCGGAGAAGTTGACAGCAAGGCGATAATGGAACTGGTAACGTTTTTGACTTCTTTTGGATTCAAGATAAAGGGCGCTATCATCGATCGTTTCTTCTGTGCAAAACCGGTACTTGATTTTTTGGAATCCAAGGGGATAGAGTATATAGTTCTTTTAACGTCCAATGTTAATGGCAAAACGGTAACGATGTCAAAATATGCGGAGAAGCTCAAATGGAACGTGGCAAACTACATTCGCGTATCAGAGATTTTTGGCATAACGGACACTGCACCGATTTTCAAAAACAGTAAACATGACAGCTTTATCCATCTTTACTTTGATTGGAAAAATGGAGGAGAAAGAGCCATAAAACTTCTTAATGATACATATGCAGAATATGAAAATGCACTATCTAAGATTGAGAAAGGCGAGCTTCCTCAAATAGACAATAAATACAAAGAATACATTTCTGTAAGATCATCCGCAGATAAATACGAAGTTGTTTTTAATCACGATAATCTTCAAAAAGTAGTAAACAATAAAGACTTCGAAAAAGTATTATGGAAAATGGAGCCATTAACGTTCACTCAGATCCCTCTGCAAGGGCAACAACGTTTATAAGTAGCCTTTCAAACATTATGAGGTGTAGGCTTATGAGAATAATGAAAAAAACAGGTCTGTCAAAAAAATACTCAATCAAAGAAATACTAAGACGTCTAGGTCACTGCATGGAGTAAATGGATGACGATGGAAATTGGAGTAATACTGCAAGACTCAAGAAGACCGAAGACATCTTAAATGTCATATTCAAGGTTGTATAGTGGCATAAACTACAGATTAAAGGCACTTTCCAACCATTTCTTTTACGATTGTCGAATAGGGCTTACGATAACATCCTGTACGTCTTAATTTCCTACGTGTTGCAATACAATTAGAAGGGGTGGTATGGTATTATTCTATCCATTTTACACCAATCTCAATTGTACAGGTAATTTTTTGTTAAAAATAGAACAAATAGAAGTTTGATTTTATTTAACAACCTCTTATGAATCTGAATTAGGCAATTCGGTATGATATTGAATATCAATAAGAAGTTTACATTAACAATCACTCAAGAATTATCTATACAATTGATACAGAATGAACCAGGTTACTCTTCAATCAATGGAAAGAGGTGCTGAAGGTTGCGGATGTTCACAATTTTAATGTCACCAGCCTCGTTTTCAAAATCCCCATTATAGGCAACAATTTTCTGGCAGACAGGCGTGTTTATCCAACCTTGAATTTTTCTTAATGAGTTCTCAAATGATGAGTTGTATGTCATGGACGATTTTACCTCAATAGCTGTAATTTCTCCATCTTGCTTCAGAATTATGTCCACCTCGTTATGATTCGAATCGCGATAGAAGAAAACGCCGTTCTCCCTTCCGTGATTATACCGGTGCTTTATAGCCTCCATCACAATCATATTTTCAAATATTGCGCCTCTCATCTTGTCTCTTGACAATTGCTTCGGAGACTCAATGTCAAGCAAATAACAGGCAAGTCCAGGATCATTGAAATACAATTTCGGGGTCTTTACAAAACGTTTAGTGATATTCTCGTAATATGGAGGAAGAAGCGTAACAAGATAGGATGCTTGAAGAACAGAGAGCCAATGGGATACGGTCTTGGAGTCAACACCGAGTTCAACGCAAATTTCCGATGCATTAAAAATAGAGCCTACTCTGGCTGCACAAAGTTTCATAAACTTGAGAAACTTCATTTGGTCCTTGATTTCAAGTAGCTCTCTCACATCCTTTTCTAGATAAGTCTTCACATAAGAGGGGAAAAATAAACTCGCTTTGTTTTTCTTAGCACAAATTGCGGGATATAATCCATCAAACAAAATTCGGTCAAGATCCGTTGATTGGTTTTGTCCATATGCCTCAAAAAATGACATCGGCATAAGTTCATAGACTCCAGCACGACCCGGTAAAGACTCTGTAAGGTCTTTAAACAATTCGAAATTCGAACTGCCGGAGAGGAAATATCGTCTTTGGGGATTATCATCAACTATCCCCTGAAAATAGTCGAGCAATTTTGGAACCTTCTGTACCTCATCAATAAACATCCCTTCAGGATGCTGATTGAGAAAAGCAACTGGATCGTTTTCCGCGAACTCCCTAACATGAAGATCTTTCATCGAGTACTTTTTATACTGAGGAAAAAGATGTTTGATTAACGTACTTTTACCAGACTGACGAGGTCCGGTAACAGAAATTACTGAAAAGTATTTGAATGCCTCTAGGATGACATCTTCTATAGTCCTACTGATATAAACAATACTCATTTGTTATGCAATTTCGGAATAGGTATACAAATATACATAGAATTTTCCAACCGTACAAGACATTTTTTGTTGCCACACAGGGCGAAAATTATACTACACTTTTTATGAATTGACAACATCTAAACGGCTGTATGTCAGCAGTCTAATTTTTACAAGTGTCAAAGATGAGATATACATAGATTTTTCCAACAGTACAAGACATTGTTTAGGATAAGAACGATTATCATGAACATCTGCCTGCTCGGTTTCCAGGATGGTTTCGATGAAGTTACTAGTACGAAATTACTGATTACATGAAGTTAATCTCAACGACGTTCTCAAAGCACTTTATTCCAATCAATTTAATCGTATAAGTCTCACCAGTCAAACGCACACCTAAAATCAGTAATACTCTTTTGTCATTTAGAAAAAACTCAATTGTATAAACAAATAGTTCTATTCAGTACAACATACTAGTTATTAACAATATATAACAATAATTCCGCAGGTATTTTGCTCTATCAATCAGGGATAAACTCGACTTTCATCCTAGCAGATTTGTTAGGTTTTATGTCCATTTGGAAACAAACTCTGACCGAATTTCCGTTATTTTCATCATAAGATTGAGGAGGTGTATTCTTAAGGATACATGCACGTATATTCGAGGCACCTGAAGCCTTAAGAAGAATTCTTTTTCCACTTCGACTTAGAGCCACCGTAGTTTCATTGAGAACTTTTACATCAGCTCTTGTCCACATCAGCCACTTTACATCACATTGTTCATTTAAGGCTGTCAGTTCATCCAAAATACACAGGCGTCCATCATCCTTAAGCTTAAAGGTGCGCTTGGCACTTCTTAAATCACTAAAAATAGGCGTCATATCAACTTCTGCCTTACATCCATTTCTAAGTTCCTCGGCACGAGTAATTTTGGCAAAGCCTTTCATTATATGCTTTTTATCGTTTACCGTAAGAGTATTGTGAGATGTGTTGTTGTATCTAAAAATTTTCCATCTATCACTTTCCTGTGTTCTGCTCCATATATTCAATCCCTCTTTCTCCATTAGGTAATAGTCCTGTTTTCCTGCGTCCTCTGCCCATCTTACCCCATTGCAGTCATAGACAAATGAGCCAGCATCCATATGCGCATGGTTAATTGATGCAGAACCACCTTTTAGGGCAAGGTACGTAGCCAAGCGTGATGTCCAATCACTGCGATAAATGGCAATTGATTGTTCTCCTTTGCCGTACCATAATTTATACTTCGGACATGGGACATCCTTTAGATTTAGTCTCTGCGCAAGAATAAGAATCACAGGAAGAATGCGTGAAGAATCTACTTGATGGCTACCAGCCTTTCTCATATTACGTTCCCACCATAGCACCGAAGTGTCACCCAATTCATTTGCAAACCAGTACAAAAGAGGATTACTGCTTGACGAAATACTATTGCAGTCCGAATAGTTAAAAACAGCACCCGTAGGACCGACCATTGCCTGCATAAAGTGTGCCGACTCCAAAAATCCTGGAGCTTTTTCCAAATCGAAAGATGTACCTAGTGCACTTCTTAAAGATTCAATTAGCATAACCTCGAATGTAGTACCATAATCCCAATATGCAAATCCTTCAGGATATACGCCATTCGGTCCATAGCATTCTTGAGCAAGAGGATTGCTCTTTACACTTTTTAAAATCTGCACCGAAGCATCCGTAGGCAGAAGTTCATATACGGCTATTGCTCCCATTACAAGGCCCGCATTGCACACCTGATTCCAGTTATGCTTAGCTTTATAAAATTTTTGATGTGTCGGATTCGTTGTAGCATGAAGTCCCTTATCTATAATAGCTTGCGATATTATTTTGCGAGAAGCAGGCGAAAGCACATCATAGAGCCAGTCATAACCTATAGCCAAAGCTGCAGTCATCTCACCCACATCCAAAAAATGAGAAGGGTTCCAATCCGTAAACTGTGCCGCAGCCAGCATTTCCCGCTCCGCACGACGGGCATAGCTCATATCTCCGGTCATTAGATACATATACGAACAGTGAGTAGTCATTTCAAGAACTCTACGCGAGACCGAAAGAAGTCGTTTACCAGTCTTTACCCTTTTCTGTGGTTGTGCATGCAGAAGTTTTTCTGATTTCCGTACAATGCGGTCATGATATTCCTTTAAGAAGATATCCGTAGAGATAACTTCACGTAAATGATTTATATCCCCATCTCGAAGAATTATACGTGGATGACCCTTCTTACACTCTAAATTTTTCATATCAGCCTTCGTTACAGGAACGAAAAAGCATAAAATAAAAAGAAAACAAACAACCTTTCGAATCATACAAAACAAATTTTATTGTGCATCTCGCGTTATACGAATTTGTCTAAAGTAGCCTATTTTTTAAATATAAGTACTATTTATCAAAAGAAAAAATTCTTGTTCGGCAGTCCCAGGGCATTCTCATTTAGATTGCGATTTTTTGGTCTTTTGAACGTGAACCCACACTTTCTCATTGGCATATACATAAAGTGCAATGGCATTGCTTGAGAAC
>JAGHTK010000016.1 GCA_018065435.1 Candidatus Alistipes equi | reverse complement strand
ATATAATATATTGTGTTGCAGACCAGACTCAAATACCTAATTTTCGTCCTATTATTTGTAATGACGACGCTTTCTTCATGCGAAAAAAAACGTGATTTAAATGACAATCCGTTTTTCGAAGAATGGGATACTCCGCACGGAGTTCCTCCTTTTTCAAAGATTATGCCCGAGCACTACGAAAAAGCTTTCGAAAGGGCGTTCTCCCTTTATGCGGAGGAAATAAACCAAATAGTGTCGAACAACGAAACACCTTCGTTCCAAAACACAATCGAAGCATTTGATCGTGCCGGAGAGATGTTCGAAAGGGTTTACAACATCTTCGAATACATTTGTGACACTGCCAGTTCGAAAGAGATACGCGAAGCCCAAAAGACAATACTACCGAAGGTTAAACTCTTTTTGAGTAGCATTTATCAAAACGAGAAACTGTTCGACAAAGTCTCAAGAATCTACGATAGACGTATGTCATTGGAACTAGACAAGACGGAACGCAGACTTGTAGAAAAAATATACGAACGCTTTACGGATGGAGGTGCGCTTCTTGATAAGAGTCAACGCAGCAGGCTTCAGGACATTGAAACGCAGTGCGTTGAAATTCAATCAGCCATCTCGGCAAATATCCTTGCCCAGGATAGCACATATTATTTCGAGGTGCCTATATCGAAAGTCGAAGGTTTGCCTTTAGAGATAAAAGATCTAGCAAGAGAAGAAGCGAATCGTCGCAATCTGGAAGATAAGATGGTCTTTACCTTCCGACGCAGTTCCATCTTTCCGTTTTTACAGACATCCAACAACAGAGACCTTAGAAAGAGCTTCTATACAGCATATACATCTAGATGCAACAAAGGCGAATGGGATAACACGGATAACATCCACCGCTTAATGGAACTCAGAGCCGAAAAGGCGGAGATGTTGGGATTTCGTTCGTATGCTCACTACCGAATATCTCACCAAAATGAAAAGAATCCAGATAAGATTTTTTCAATGGTTAAGGAAATATTCAAATATGCTAATCTCAAAGCTAAAGAAGAACGTGGACGGCTCTTCACGCAGTTCACCATGGACAACAGGGAATGCGATTCTACGGACTTTAAGTCATGGGATTGGTGGTACTATGCAGAAAAACTTAGAAAAAAAGAATACATATCCGATGACCAGATTCGGAACTTCTTCAGTTTGGATAACGTACAACTTGGAGCATTCAACCTTTTGAATCGTCTTTATGGAATCACTTTCCGTCCCATCGCAGCTCCGACATACGAAAAGAATGTACGAGTCTATGAAGTAATTAATGATGACCTTTCTTCGTTGGGAGTTCTTTACATCGATCCATACTCCCGAAACGGAAAGAAGCAAGGTGCTTGGTGCTCGGAGTTAGTGCCTTCAAGGGAAATAAACGGTAAAAGACGAGCAGCTATCGTTGCAGTATCGTACAACTTTACGGAGCCTATTGACAAAAACCGTCCAACACTTCTTGGACTAAAGGAAGTAAGGACATTCTTTCACGAAATGGGACATGCAATACATTTCTTATTCTGCCGTACAAAATACAATTTACTGCGTCATCCAGAGTGGGATGTTGTCGAGTTCCCATCGAAGCTTATGGAACAATGGGCTTTTGAGCCATCAATTCTTCGCAGTTACGCATTTCACTACAGAAACAGTGAAGCTATTTCAAAGTCGAGCATAGAAAAGATACAAAAGGTATTGCTCTTTAATCAAGGTTTCGATCTAACGGAGCTAAGTGCCGCCGCACTTTTAGATTTGGAAATCCATATGCTTAAGGATTATACGGATTTTAACGCAGATTCGTTCCAGCAAGAGGTCCTATACAAGAAGTATGAGATGATTCCACAAATTGAACCGAGATATCGTTTGCCATATTTTGCGCACATTTTGAAAGATGACTACGCTGCAGGATACTATTTCTATCTCTACTCCGAAGTTATGGCACACGACACCTTTGATGCCTTTGTTCAAACTGGTGATGTTACAGACAAGCGTATGGCCCAGCAATTAAGAAAATATCTTGAATCTAGCGGAGATTTGGATGGTGAAAGTTCATATCAGGCTATGATTGGACATCAGCCAGAGATAATGCATATGCTTCTTAGACGTGGAATGATACAGAAGCAAAAAGAGGAAGAAATTGATAAGGAACAAGTGGAGGATAGTGATGAGTAACTCTATTTAAGTCCCATAAAAACCACTAAAGAGTTTTCTTGCAACTTTCAAAATTAGACTGACGAACAAAACAATACACAAATATGAAAAAACTTATTTTACTCATGTCAATTGCAACAATTGCACTTGCCTGTCAGGACAAGACAAGGCCTCAGGCTAAATTGCCTAATATCGACACGACGAATCCACTTCTTGCAGAGTGGAACACGCCATTTCAAACACCTCCTTTTGCAACAATCTCAACTAAAGATTATCGCAAGGCATTCGACACGGCTATGGCAGTATATCGTGCTGAAGCCGATGCAATTATTAACAATCCTGTTCAACCTACATTCTATAACACGATAGTTGCAATGGAAGAGAGTGGAGAGTTACTTGATCGTGTTTCTTCACTATTTTTCAACCTCTTGGAAGCAGATCGTTCAGATGAGATGCAGGCTCTTGCAATGGAAGTACAGCCAAAGCTCGTTAAACTGCAGAATGACATCTCACTTAACAAGACTCTCTTTGAACGTGTAAAGCACGTCTATGAGCATCCAGGATGGGGTCTTAGCAAAGAGGATAAAAAGCTTCTAGAAAAGCAATACAAGGCCTTTGTAAGAAGCGGAGCAAACCTTTCCGATGAAGACAAAGAACTCTACAAGAAATACAGCGAGGAACTAGCACAACTCACCCTGAAATTTGGAGAAAATTCACTAGCTGCAACAAACGCCTACGCGCTTAACATTACCAAGGAAAAAGATGTTGCAGATCTTCCTGAGACAATCCGAGAAGGATTGGCTATGGATGCAAAGGCTCGTGGTGAAAAGGGATGGACCGTTACATTAAAAGCACCAAGCTGTAGACCTTTCATGAAATATTCAACGCAGAGAGAACTCAAAAAGCAGGTCTACATGGCTATGTCCACAAAAGCCATCGGTGGAGAATATGACAACCGCGAGAACATACGCCGCATCACCGAACTGCGCCTAAAGATTGCCAATTTGCTCGGATACAAAAATTATGCTCAATACATCCTTGAGGAGCGTATGGCAGGCGACGTGAAAACTGTAAACGATTTTATCGAGGAGCTTCGCACCGCAACCTACGATTATGCCAAGGCTGAAAGGGAAGAGATTGAGAACTATGCTCGCACAACTGGTTTGGAAGGAAATTTTGAAAAGTGGGATATAAGTTACTATACCAACAAGTTTAAGGAGGAAAAGTATGCCTTGGATGACGAACTTGTAAAGCCATATCTTAAACTTGAAAATGTTATAGATGGTGTATTCATGCTTGCAAACAAGCTCTACGGAATCACATTCCGCGAAGCAAATGAAATTCAGGTATACCATCCTGATGTAAAGGCATACGAAGTGAAAGACTCGAACGGCAGTCATCTAGCAGTACTTTATCTTGACTTCTTCCCAAGAGATAGCAAGCGTAGTGGAGCATGGATGACAGAATTCAGAGGTGGAAAGAATGATGTACGTCCACTAGTGTCTCTTGTAATGAACTTCACAAAACCTACCGAAAGTAAACCTTCACTACTTACTTTTGATGAGCTGGAAACCTTCATGCATGAATTTGGACACTCCTTGCATGGTATGTTTGCTACCGGAAAATATGGTTCACTCAATGGTACAAACGTATACCGCGACTTTGTAGAGTTACCTTCACAGATTATGGAAAATTGGGCAACGGAAAAAGAATACCTTAAACTTTGGGCAAAGCATTACCAGAGTGAGGAACCTATTCCAGATGAGATCATTGAAAAAATCATTGCGGCAAAGAACTTCCAGGCAGCAACAGGCACCATCGGTCAATTAAGCTACGGCAAAATAGACATGGCATGGCATACCCTAGAAACTCCGTATGAAGGTGATATCATAGAATTTGAGCAGAATGCTACAAAAGACACACAGTTAAGTGAACCTATCCCAGGAACAGGCATGTGCGCTTCGTTCACACATATCTTCTCAGGAGGATATGCTGCCGGCTACTACGGATACAAGTGGGCTGAAGTTCTTGCAGCTGATGGCTATTCACTCTTTAAGGAAAAGGGAATATTTGACAAGAAAACAGCCCAGAAGTTCCGTAAGTTGCTTGAAAGTGGTGGCAAAGAACACCCAATGGTTATATATGAGCGTTTCCGTGGTCACAAGCCTCAGACTCAAGCTTTAATAGATCAGATGGATTTAAAGAAAAAATAAAAGCTTACAAAAAATAGCCATAGCAATTTATTGCGGTGGTATATTCTTAAGAAAATCAGGCTTTGCATGATTGCAAAGTCTGATTTTCTCAATTATGGGCAGCACCAAACGCAGGACTGAATCTCATACTTTCAAAGAGCTTACTAAACTCCCGTATATGCCATCCTTTTTTTAAGCAAAAAGTAAGTTCTACAAGTCTTACTTCGTACCTGTACTACCAAAGCCACCCTCTCCGCGCTGAGTTGAAGAAAGCACATCCGTAGCCTCAAGTTCCATTCGTTCAACCTTACTTAAAACAATTTGAGCAATACGTTCTCCGCGTTCAACTACAAAATTTTCAGATGACAGGTTGACAAGAATAACACAAACCTCTCCACGATAATCTGCATCTATTGTTCCCGGTGCATTAAGTACTGTTATGCCTTTTTTTGCTGCCAATCCACTACGTGGTCTTACCTGCACTTCAAATCCTGCTGGAATTTCCAGAAACAATCCAGTCGGAACAATAGCTCTTTGAAGTGGGGAAAGAGTTATGGGAGATTCTATGGCTGCCCTCAGATCCATTCCTGCAGAAAGTTCAGTTGCATACTGCGGAAGCTCCAGGCCTGATTTATTGATAATTCTAACTTTCATATTCTACAAATAAATTCTAAAAAGGGTGGTCGGTAAACCAGCCACCCTTCTTTTTATATTCAAAAATTCTATTCGAGTAGCTTCTTTACTTCCTCATATACGGTTTGTCCGTTATAACCGAACTTCTCGTCGAGTACCTTGTATGGTGCAGAATAGCCAAAGTGATCGAATGAATGAATCTTAGACATATCACCTACAAGACCAAGAAGGTTTACTGCAAGTCCCGAAGTCATACCATAACGTAATACACCCTCAGGAATAACTGAAGTCTGGTACGAAAGTGGTTGATCTCTGAAAAGACCCTCGCTAATTGCATTTACAACACGAACCTGAATACCATCCTTCTCAAGAAGCTGAGCACCCTCAACGAGTGTTGCAACCTCCGAACCAGTAGCAATCATTACAACCTGAGGTTTTGCTGAATCGTATACTACATAGGCACCCTTTGTAACCTGTGCAGCCTCTTCTCTTCTGTTTGAACGCAGAGCTGGAAGTGTCTTTATATTCTGACGCGAAAGAATCAAAGCAACTGGGCGAGTTTCCTCTAAAGCTTTCTTCCATGCCATAATTGTATCCTCTGCATCAGCAGGACGCAAAACAACCATTGAACGCTCACCAAGATGATTGTGAACATGTTCCATAAGTCTAATCTGAGCCTCCTGTTCTACAGGTTCATGTGTAGGTCCGTCCTCTCCAACTCTGAAGGAGTCATGAGTCCAAACATAGATTACATGCAGATGCATAAGAGCAGCCATACGTACAACTGGCTTCATATAATCGGAGAATACGAAGAATGTACCACATGCAGGAATAACACCGCCATGAAGGGCCATACCATTCATTATACAAGCCATGGTAAATTCTGCAACGCCTGCCTGGAAGAACTGGCCGGTAAAGTCACCTTTGGTGAAAGCCTTAGTCTTTTTCAAGAAGCCGTCTGTCTTATCAGAATTACTCAAATCAGCCGATGCTACGATCATGTTCTCCACCTTCTCGGCATAACATCCAAGAACTGTAGCGGATGCTGCACGCGTTGCAATATCCTGCTTCATTTCTATGGAATTATAGTCTATATTAGGAAGTTCGCCTGAGAGGAATGAATCCAATTTGATGGCAAGTTGTGAATTTTCACTACGCCAAAGCTTTTCTGCTTCTTTCTTTACAAGGATTTTAGCACGTAATTGCTCACGACGTGCCTCGTAAAGTTTTTTAACATCATCGAAGATAACGAAAGGATCTTCTGGATTACCGCCAAGATTCTTAATGGTTGCCGCAAAATCAGCTCCTGCAGCAGAAATAGGCTGTCCATGTGTTGAAACCTTATCTTCGAAGCTTTCGCCTGAAGCCGTAAGCAAACCCTTGCCCATAACCGTATGACCGATAATAAGCGTAGGAAGAGTGGAAGTCTGTGCGGCACTTAGTGCTTGACGTATCTCCTGAGCAGAGCATCCGTCCACCTCCATAACATTCCAACCCCATGCGCGATACTTCATTGCAACATCTTCCGTATCTACAGCGTCAACCTTTGTTGAAAGTTGAACATTGTTGGAATCATAATACATAATGATGTTGTTAAGGCAGAGTTGTCCAGCAATACGACCTACACCCTGTGATACCTCTTCCTGGACAGCACCATCCGAGATGTATACATATGTTTTGTGCGAAAGCCACTCACCGAAACGAGCAGCAAGGAAACGTTCTGCAATAGCTGCACCTACAGCCATAGCATGCCCCTGACCAAGAGGACCTGACGTGTTTTCAATTCCGCGCATCACATCGACTTCAGGGTGACCTGGAGTTACACTACCCCACTGTCTGAACTGTTTCAAATCCTCCATTGTGAAGTGTCCTGCCAATGCAAGAACAGAATAGAGCATTGGAGACATATGACCTGGATCGAGGAAGAAACGATCTCTGAATGGATACGCCATATCGTCAGGATCGTATTCCAAAAATTCAGAGTAAAGAACGTTTATAAAATCGGCTCCGCCCATAGCACCTCCTGGGTGTCCCGATTTTGCCTTTTCTACCATAGATGCTGCCAAAATTCTAATATTGTCAGCTGCCTGTAATGTTTTGGTATCAGTTTGCATATATGTTAATTTTAATTTTTACTTCACTTTTTGAACTTCGAGCAGACCATGATCCAAATGCTGTTTTGCATAATCCAAGGTCACAACGAATTTCTTTTTACGAGATGTCGGAGCCTCGAACATTGCCTCCATCATAATGCTCTCGCATATTGTTCGAAGTCCTCTTGCACCCATTGAAAACTCGTAAGCCTTGTCAACAACGTAGTCCAAAGTCTCAGGTGTAAACTCAAGTTCTATTCCATCCATCTTAAAGAGCGTCTCATACTGACGGATTATAGCATTTTTAGGCTCTGTCAGAATATTTCTCAATGCTTGCTTCGAAAGAGGATCCAAACAAGTAATGACAGGAAGTCGACCGACCAATTCAGGAATTATTCCAAATGAACGCAAATCCTGCGGTTGAATATATCTTAGAAGGTTCTCCGATATACGTGAGCCACCAGTCTCAACATATCCAATCGAACGTGTATTTAAGCGTCGCTCTATTCTTTTCTCAACACCATCGAATGCACCTCCGCAGATAAAGAGAATGTTCTTTGTGTTCACCTTTATAAATTCCTGCTCCGGGTGTTTTCTTCCACCTTGCGGTGCCACATTGACAATTGAGCCTTCCAATATTTTTAGCAACGCCTGCTGAACACCTTCTCCCGAGACATCTCTCGTTATCGACGGATTATCTCCCTTTCTTGCGATTTTATCAATTTCATCGATAAAGACAATACCTCTTTCGGCCGCTTTGACATCAAAGTTAGCAACCTGCAAAAGACGCGACAGGATACTTTCAACATCCTCACCTACATAACCCGCCTGCGTAAGAACAGTGGCATCAACCAAAGCAAAAGGCACACTTAAAAGACGTGCTATGGTCCTTGCTATTAAGGTTTTACCTGTTCCTGTAGGACCGACCATAATTATGTTAGACTTATCCAACTCCGTGCCCTTGGTATCTAACGACGAATTGATTCTCTTATAGTGGTTATATACGGCTACAGATATTGCGCGCTTCGCCTGGTCTTGTCCCACAACATATTCATCCAAAGAAGCCTTGATCTGAGCAGGTTTCGGAACCTTCTGCATATTGAACTTCTCTGACGTTTTATCTTGTTGTGGATAGGAATTCGCAATTCCTCTCGCTCCAAGTGTGAGACATTCATTACATATGTATACTCCCGGACGACACCCCGAAAAAAGCATATTTACACCTGGATCTTTTTCGCTGCGACCGCAGAAAGAACATGAAGGTACTTTAGTCATTCGTACTATCTTTTTGAAATGACATTATCAATAAGTCCATATGCCTGAGCCTGCTGAGAAGTCATCCAGCAATCACGATCTGCATCCTTCTCAATCTGCTTCACACTTTTTCCTGTATGGTTTGCAAGAATTTCAAGAAGAACGTTCTTTATTCTTGCCATCTCACGAGCCTGAATTGCAATATCAGAAGCCTGACCTTGCGCACCGCCCAGAGGCTGGTGTATCATTATCGTGGAGTGAGGAAGGGCTGAGCGTTTTCCCTTTTCACCTGCAGTCAAAAGCACAGCTCCCATCGACGCTGCCATTCCTGTACAGATGGTAGCCACTGGACACGAAACCAGCTGCATCGTATCATAGATCCCAAGGCCTGAAGAGACTACCCCACCAGGTGAATTTATGTAAAGCTGTATGTCCTTTTTAGGATCTGTTGACTCAAGAAAGAGAATCTGTGCCTGTATAATATTTGCCACGTCATCGTTGATACCCGTTCCAAGAAAGAGTATACGGTCCATCATAAGTCTTGAAAAGACATCCAACTGTGTTACATTTAATTGACGTTCCTCAAGAATCATCGGATTAACGTATGAAGATACAACCGACGAATAGTCATGCAGCGTCAAAGAGGAAATACCGCGCGACTTTACAGCATATTTCTCAAATTCTGTCATTTCTTATTTGTTAATTTCTTGTGCTATGCGTGTGAATTCCTCAGCACTTACGAATTTCTCTACTACTGTAACCTGCTCCTTGAAAAGATTTACAATCTTGGAATCCAAAGCGCGGTCCTCAATCTGAGAGAGCTGCTCGCGGTTTTCAAGTTGCTTTTCAACCACATTGGAGAGTAAATCCTCAGGAAAATCAAGCATACCATACTGTGCATATTGTGCCTTAATAAGTTCCGCAGCTTTTGCCTTTATATCCTCCTTCGTAAGTTTTATTTCATTCAAAATGGCGTACTTTTCCTTTATAAATACCCATGTGAAATACTTCATGAAATCATCTATATTCTTCTCTACATCTTCCTTAGAGAGCTTGCCATTCTGCATAATATAAAGCCAGTTCTTGAGGAATTCCCTAGAAATCTGTACGTCTGCCTTTTCTGTTATATACTTTTGTGCAGAAATTGCAAAGAGGTAGTCTGCCTCAATTGTAAATTCCTGATCAAGTCTTTCATCCACATATTTTTCAAACGAAGCTTCATCCGTAACGTTGCCCGCTGGGAAAGCCTTCTTGAAGAATTCTTCGTTCAACTCCGGTGTCTTAAGACGCTTTACGACTTGAATTTCCATCGCAAACTTTGGATTAAGTTCCTTAAGCTGGTCATCATCTATATGCAAATTTGCTTTCTTTTGAGCATCGTTCTTATAGATATCGTTGATATCAATGTCTAAAGTGAAGCCTTTTTGTTTTCCAAGAAGCTCTGTCTGAATCTTTTCTTCCAAAGAGCCTACACCTACATATGCATCATCTACGCTAATAGTTCCATTGTCAAGTTTTACGGTCAGCGTATCAGTTTTCTCTACACTTTCTACCTCTACCATCTCCGAATAGCTTGAAAGGATGCCATTGCGGTAGTTCTGGCGTGCAGTCTCATCCGGAGCAATTTTCACATACTCAATCTTATCATCCTTCGTGAAGGCAAGATTGCACTTAGGCTCAAGGCAATACTCAAATGAATATTCAAATGAAGTATTTGCATCAAAATCCAGTGGCGCCTGTTCATCTGAAGGAATGATATTTCTTAGAATTTCAATCTTATTGTCCTGGATATACTTTTCAGCTGCATCAGAAGCTGCCCTAAAGGACTCTTCAGCCGTTACTGACTTTCCATACATTTTGGTTACAATCGAGAGTGGAACCATACCAGGACGGAAACCCGGCATGTTAACCTTTTTCTTGTATTGACGCAAAGACTTGTCCACTGCCTCGCTATAATCAGCCTGATCTACTGTCACTTTAAGCAGTCTTACACCCTGCTCTTTTTCAACTGTTACAAAATTCATAATATCTTCAAATTTTAAATATTCAAACTAATAATCTGCTCGCGGATTTGTATATCCGAATAGCATAATTTTTTCAAAAGAAAATAGTTTACAAATTTACTAAATATATTCTCATACCTATTAAAAAAAAACAAAATTCGTAACTCTGTACAAAATCATATATATCGAATGCTACTCAGTATGAATTTTTCTTCGAAACAAAAAAATTGGACAGCTCTAATAATCTCCACTACAATTTTTTTAAATTTCAGATTATGCTCTAAACGATTCAAAACGTATTCTAAAACAGTCCACTACTTGAGTATGTTTTATACTAGCGTTCTAGTTCGGAGTGCTTTTGCAATACCACTGAAAAGAAGTACTTTTGCAAGCATGTTTGCACCAAATATTTGAAACTCCAGCCATGAAATCAGCAAAATCACTTTTATTTCTTCTGTTATCAGTTTGTATGATTGTTCTCAGCAGAGCATCTGCGTCAGCCCAGAGCAACAGTATAGAGATGACTCCAGGGAAAAAAATCATATATATCGAAAGGCTTGGCCTACCGGATTATATAAATGTCAATGAACTATTGCAGCTCTTTCCCGAGTGTGTTGCCCGTGGAGACGACCTTTACAACAATTTCGATATTCAATATGACGGAAAGAGCGTCGGTTCAAGTCGCGACATTTTTTTGTTTCAGACCAAGTTGAGACAAATCGAAAAGATCGAGATTTCCACTTCCTCCGTTGCTACCCAACAGAATAGTTTTTATAGCGGTACAATAAATCTGATTCCTAGAAAATTGGAAGAAGGTTTCAGCGGCGATGCATATCTTGACCTTTCTTCCCAACCCGGACTAATGCCTAGCGTTGACGTCAACTACAAGAAAGAGAAACTGCAGTTGTCCGGGCACGCTGATTTGGAAGCAGTCTGGCCAAGAGATTATAGGACATTCAAACAGGCCACTGCACAATATATTTCAGATGGTGAAGAAAGCAGTGATGGAAGATATTTTCAGCAGACGGCAAAACTGAACGTCAAATATGACATCAACGACAAGGATATCCTCAAGATGTGGTTTTTTGAAAGCTCAGAAAACTACAAAAACACTCATATTCAGAACAGCCATTTCGAAATTGATAGCAAAGAAATTTCTGGTGAGAAATGGGCAAAGATTGAAAATCGCAAGGACACGACTTTAACAACAAAAAAGATGATGCTACTTACCGCCAAAGGTGAATACTCGCACAAATTTAATTCTAATTCGACATTGACCCTCTTCGCCGGCTTAGAATCAAAGCCACGTATTGGCGGTTCCGCGAACCATCATAATGCATTTGACGGTCAAGCCAAGATTACATTCCCGCTAATGATACGCAATGGTAAGAAACTGTTGTCAATGGAAAGCGGAATGAATGTCACATACAAGCATTCGACGGCCAGCACCATAGATGGAACCAACACCTACCTCTCTCCATATTTCACATTCATGCAAAGAAGTGGCCGATGGTCAACCGATATAACGTTCAGGTACCAGTACTATAGACGCAACTTCCGTATGTTAAAGGATGATTCATCAAAAAATATTGGCAACCACGATTTTACTGGAGACATCAATACTTTGTGGCAGGTAAAGGACCATCATGCACTGAAGCTTTCACTCGGCAGGAACATAATCCGCCCTTCAGAAGCAATGCTTTACCCTGACCCCTATTTCGATACGAGTTTAAAAAACTGGAAAATAGGCAACCCTGATTTGGCCAATACTCTGGTCCGTATAGTCAAACTTGAATATATATTCGACTGGCAACAGAACGGACACAATATCATATTCAATGTCAACGGAGGCTATATAAGAGGCGATGGTCTGATTGAGGCGAAGGAATATGCCATATACGACAATTGCATCCAGGAAGAAAGCGACAAGCCTTCACTGATTTACACGACTTATGAAAACACCGGCATCAGCAACATCGCAACGGCTAACGTGTCGATGATATATGCCTATAATGTCTTCACTGTTACTGTATACGGGAACTTCTTCTCAAATACGATGTTGAAAAACGACAAACGCGAGCGCTACAATTATTACAATGTCGGATTGGCCCCTATCTTTAATTTCGATGGAAATTGGGTACTTAGTGGCCGATTTACTTACAACAGTGCCATAAAAAAACAAAATGAAATAAATGGCGATTGCTTTTTCGGGCAAATCAAGTTTGCCAAGAAATTAGGCAACTGGACACTGCATCTGGAATTCAGCGATATATTCGACAATATTACAACTGACATATCCCAAAAGGGAGCCAATATTACTGAACATGCATACGACTTATATAACAGGTGTATAATTTTTGGTGCGAGTTACAGAATCGGTGGCAGGAAATAATGCAACTTACCCGTAACATTCAACAACACTGTGTGCATGGCTAGTTCGTTGAATTGGGGTGCAGATAGATAGAATCAAAAGGCTTATAGAATGGACAGAAAAAGAAGAATCTTAATCGGAGCTGTTGTCGTTGCTCTTATCATTGCGGTAAGCGGAATTGGAAAATTCCACGCCTCCCCGTTTTCCCTATGCCTGAAAATTGAGAATCCAATGGCATGGGGAACAAGTCCGTCCAAAGTCCCAGTAGCCGTTGCCGACCAGTCCGGCACTGTCTTGTTGATACTGAATGAGAACGGAAGACTGCGGCACGCAGTGAAGGTAAAAAACGCCGATCATCAGTACGACCTCATCACTCAACTTTATGCTGAAAACGGGTCAATTTATGCCAATGTCGTCACAGCAGAAAACCAGCATATTGTACGCGAGCAAATACGGATCTACAACAAAAGAGGCCACTATGTGCGCACTATTTTCGATGAAAGTTATACTGAAAAAACTGTTTTCTCGCCGAGGAACCAGCTGTTTGTTGCAGACAAGGACGGCCTATCTGTAGTCCGAATCGAAAATAAAGAATTGAAAATGATTGGTCTTTATGGAGAGAAGCCCAAATTGACCGATAGTCTATGTCTTGACAAAAAATTGATTGCCGTTAGGCGCGGCACAGACTCCGTCTTGTATGTTTCTGGCCTTTACGGAATGATCGATGAATATGTTCCGGGCAGCGGGGTTGCAAGACCTGTCCGTCTAGACGATGACACCTATATAAACAGCCTGAAAGAAGAATCATTCCAGGCGACATCCATCGACTATTCCCTCGTATACATCATCGGAAATATTTTATTCTGGTTGTCGATTTCGTTCCTTTTGGTGACTGGACTGTTTTTAATCGTCAAGTTTTCGCGACGTGGGTATAACAGCATGGTATGGGCCGTCGCTGCCGTCGTTATGCTTGTTATAGTAATCGTGGGCTTCTATTCCTATCACATTTCCAGACAGACAAAGAATCAACTGACACAGATGATGGTCTATCATACGGACCTTCTGGCACAAGTAACCGGAGACAATTATATGGAATTGGTACAGACTCTCTCAGCCGACACTTCCGGCAATTGTCTTGTACGGCCTGTAGTTCTGAAGCAACTGGAAAATCTGCATACGACTTTGGCCAAGTCAAGCCGATTTGACGGAAATGAATATTATGTAGGTATAGTGTATCGCCGTGACAGCATAGCCCGACAACTAGTCGACAATATGAATTTGTCATCCACAGGACAGCCTGCTAATTTACCTGTGCCTGAATGGGAGGCGCCAACAACAGACAGCACCTTTGTCCTGACTGCATTCAATGAAAAACTGCAATATGCGGCGCACAATGTAACAGACCAGACAGGCAAGATCGTCGCAAAGGTCATATCACTTTTTCCCGAAAATCTGCTGCAATCAGTACAGAAGCAAAAGGCTATAAATCTGTTCCTTTCACTACTTAGTATTCTAATAGGCATTTATACCTTGTTTACGTTTATCAACACCATCCGCCACAGCATATCCGAATATATACAACGCCGTCGCAAATCACTCCCTTATGCCAAAGAGCATCTATTTCCAACCCTGCATTCGCTAATTATCTGGTTCCGGGAAGTGGACCGCTCCCTTATGGTATTCATTATCCCGTATTTTACAGGCGGAGGATCCATCTTGGATGTGGCTTCTATTTCGGCGATAGTCTTGACAGTGTATTCCTTAGGCAGCATTCTGATGGTACCATTCACAAAACTAGCCTATAACAGGGTCGGGCCCCGTGCAGTAGGTGTATCTGCGGCGGTTGTGAACCTCTTTTCCTACATTCTGATGGTTATCGCATTGAAATCCACGGAGGTTAATCTGTTCTATGTTGCAAAATTCCTTTCAGGAGCATCGGCCGGGAACGTATTGACGGTAGTGTCCAATAGTCTTGGAGCATCGGTAGAAGACAAAGACGCCCGCAGGAGATTATTCGACGACAAGCAGACTGTCGGCAATACCGTAAACGTACTAGCTGTCTTGCTGAGCGGTTACATAATACAATACCTTAATCCTATTGTTCTGTATGTCATTGCAATCATGCTTTCAGTTATGGTCATTGTCCTTTGCGCCATTACCCTGAGCGGCCTATCGAGCATGGTCAGCCGGGAACAGGACAGCACACCTCGCTTGCGTGATATAGTGACATCATTCAAGTTCTTCGCCAAGCGGGACGGAATATCTCTCGTCTGGTTCGTTTTGTTACCAATGGCATTGCTATTCGGCTATTTGGACTTCATCTATCCATTGTATGCTTCCGAATGTGGTATGTCACCTCTGATGCTCTCCAACATTATGATAATCGGACTGGCCTTGAACCTATTACTCCGTAAGCCGCTCAATAATTATTATGCTTCGATTGGAACGAAGCGGTCTCTGGTAGTGCAGTCCGGCATCATTAGCGCGTCGCTTCTTATGCTCGTCTTTTCTCCGAATATAATTTGGATGACCTTCATCTGCTTTGCGATATATATTCTCAAGATGAATTCTTATGTTATTCTCTATCAGGTGGAGGTAATTGAACGAAACGGATTCAAACAGCAAGAAGTGCAGTCGGATTGCCTATTGGCAGACCAGATTCTCAGAACTGTCCGCATGCCGTTCGTAAATTTCCTTGTACAGGCTGGAAGGATTTCCGCCGGTATGTGGATAGGACTCATTTGTGCTTTTCTTACAGGCGGACTAGCCCTTTTCGATAGGAACAAAAAGTAGCCTTGGACCGCTTGGGTACTTATCCGTGCATATGAATGACAGTAAGACACCCACAAATTTAAAGTTTTATTTTACAGTAAGTTATAGTGTTACATAGAATCTCCACAGGTGATTTTCCTATTCTTGTTGCAGAAATTTTGCAGTCTGTTTCTCGAGAAGTGAACATTTCTATCTCATATTGGGACATTACTGTAAGAACCCGAATCATAATCTGTGTGCCGATATCACTTTTACTCAAGTTTCGCAAGTGATATTTTGAGGTAAAATAATTGCAATAAAAAATGGCTAAAGTTTGTATAATCCATTGATTATCACTATATTTGCGTTAGC
>JAGHTK010000017.1 GCA_018065435.1 Candidatus Alistipes equi | reverse complement strand
AGTCAGTTTCAATAAGTTTTCGAGGCTATTTTGGTACTATTTCCTCAGAAAAACTACCCGCAAAGTTATTGGAGCAGAGGTGTAGGGAATTTTCATCTTTGTTGCTACGTTACATGATTTTCTTTAATCTTGGTGTGATGGAGTAGTTTGCAAATACCTTGTAATTGTTTTGATTCTCTATCAATTTTTGAGGACCATTAGAAGTAATTGTAATTTATCGCCAGGGGCGAATTTGGTTATTGTATCATTTTGGGTAAGCCTAGTCCGGTATTACGGAATAGTTACATTTCAAGTTACTTTTTTAAAACATCGTAAAACGTTTATTGTATATTTGTGGAAATGTGGTTAGTTGGGATTATGAAAAGAATTTGTCTATTTTTTATTCTTTGCACTATAAACTTTAGCGTATTTGCCGCAAGAGAAGTGTATGATTTAAGCAATGATTGGCGTTTTTTCTATACTATGGAGAATTCGTCAGATGATGCACGTTATGTAAATCTGCCACATAGTTGGTCTTTGGACAATGGACGAATACAACAATGTTCGGCCAACTATATGCGTAGGCTCTATGTTGATGAAAACTGGAAGGGTAAACGCCTATTTCTTCGTTTTGGTGGTGTACAGACAGTAGCTGATGTCTTTGTGAACGGGCGTCAGGTAGGAGAACATCGAGGTGCGTTTACCGCATTTACCTTTGAAATAACTAATCAGGTTTTCTTTGGTTCGGAGAATACTATTTTGGTTGTTGTAAGTAATGCACAACGGACGGACATTCTTCCTACATCCACTCTTATGAATATATATGGTGGCATTAACCGCGGTGTAGAACTTATCGTTGCTCCGCAGACACTCATTTCACCACTTTATTATGGTACAAGCGGAGCCTTTTTGCGTACTACAACCATAAGTGGAGACTTAGTCGAGGGAACGGTTGATGTTATGTTGTCTTCCCTGAAGGAAACAACGGCTACTTTGGAGGTCGAAATAATGGCACCTGATGGATATTCCGCTTTTTCTAAAAGTGTGAAGACCAAAATTGATGGACATATTGTTTCGGTTCCTTTTCAGGTACAACATGCAGAATTGTGGTCTAGGAAGCACCCGAACCTTTATACGATAGTAGTTCGCACAGGAGAGGATGAGGTCTCGTTCAGAACGGGCTTTCGTTCACTTAGCGTTACGGTTGATAAAAAGTTTGAAATCAATGGTCGCAGGGAATATGTCCGTGGTGTATGTCTTGGTCATGATAGCAGAAATGGTCTAGGTGCTATAACTAAAAAGGAGATGATGGATGACCTTTCGATAATTAATGATATAGGTGCAAATGCATTCCGTTCCCTAACTGGTCCTCACGACGCATATCTTTATGATATGGCCGATAGGTGCGGTGTGCTTGTGTGGATTGACATCCCACTACAACACACTCCTTTTTTGAGTGACATAGCATTTTTCTCTACACCGCTTTATGAACAAAATGCTTTACAGCAATTGCGAGAAATTATACTGCAGAATATCAATCATCCTTCGGTATCGATGTGGGGAATTTTTTCTGAACTGCGAAGCCGTAATTCGGAAGTTATGGATTTTGTTCGTAAGCTGAATAAAGAGGCCCACAAATTGGATATGTCACGTCCAACGGTGGCATGCAGTAACCAGGATGGAGATATCAATTTCATTACAGATTTGATTGTGTGGAGACAGGATGTTGGATGGAGCGAAGGAACTGTAAGTGATGTCTTGGTATGGCAGGATGCCCTGAAGAAAAACTGGTCTCATCTAAAGCAAGCTATATGCTATGGCGAAGCTGGGACATTCGGTCTAGGTTCAGATGCTGGCGATTTACGTACACTATCCACTCATCGTGTGCCGGAAACTGCACAGATTCTTTTCCATGAGGGATATGCCGGATTAATAGACACGGAATTCTTCTGGGGTGTATGGATAAATTCACTCTTTGACTATGGTTCTACACGCTTTAAGGATGGTACACGTAATTCCGGAATCATTTGTAAGGATCACGTTACTTGCAAGGATATCTTCCATATGTACAGGGCACTTTGGAATAAGTCCGAAAGAACTCTTTTTCTTGCGGGTAAGAAGCGTGCTGTAACACGCCGCTCACGTCATGTACTCCATATATATTCTTCTCTTTTGAATCCTGAATTAACTATAAATGAGGAACAGATTCCTCTTAAGGAACTTTATCCTTCGGTATATGTTACAGATTCCATAGATATGTTAGGTGAAAACCGCATTGTGGTAAGAGCGGACAACCTTAGTGATAGTATGACGCTTACTATTGGCAGTGCCCGCAGAATCTACTGATGCTTCTTTGAAGTATGTCTCGGCTTTGAGGGCCTTCAGCCATAATAAGATCTAGTATGGATAAATTTTTTGTGAATGGAAATCTATCGGAGAAGAGTTGGAAGTATTCTTCCATAGGTTCCCATCCCATAGAATTTTTCGGTCGAAGGTCTATATCCCCATCTTTACATTGAACATATGCCTTAGACTCTTTAATGGCACTAAAATCAATCCCTAACCATTTTGCTGCAAATTTGAATGTAAGTTTATTGAGCTCCAACAGATTCCTTTGCTTACTTAGGATTATATCCATTATGTCATTTTCAAGCGTGTCGTAGT
This sequence comes from Candidatus Alistipes equi, assembly GCA_018065435.1. Taxonomy (GTDB): domain Bacteria; phylum Bacteroidota; class Bacteroidia; order Bacteroidales; family Rikenellaceae; genus Alistipes; species Alistipes equi. The sequence goes on along the minus strand of JAGHTK010000017.1, from coordinate 4,279 downwards.
AAGCAGAGGTCCGATAGGCTGAACGTATGGCTGTCATTTGTTGTATGTCCCATTTTTCGCTATAGTCTATTTCCATTTCATTGATGGGAATTTGCATACGATTGGCTTTTTTTAAATGAACCGTTACAGGCAAAACGCCATTAGCAGTCATTAGAAGCGTCCGGTTTCGTTCACTACGTTTAATAAAATGCTCATGAATATCAATAATGCAGTTCTCTTCACCATGTTCGATAATGTGAGCATAGTATTCGGTGGAACCCCAATATAGTGATGGTAATATCAGCATTTATTTTTCCCTCCATCGTCCGTCTTGGCGGATAAGTTCTATAAGATGATCAATAGCATCTTTTTGGTCAATACCACGTTCAACGATTTGCTGGCCACGATATAAAGTTATTTTACCAGGTCCTGCACCAACATATCCATAGTCGGCATCGGCCATTTCACCAGGCCCGTTGACAATGCATCCCATGATACCTATACGCAGTCCTGCCAGGTGTGATGTACGTTCTTTTATTTTCTCCAGGGTACTTTCTATGTTGTATAGCGTACGACCGCAACTAGGGCACGCAATGTATTCCGTGGAGGTCATTCTTGAGCGTGTCGCTTGTAATATGCCTAGTTCAATCTTTTCAACATCCTCTATGCTTAGCTGTGGAGCATCAACCCATATGCCTGCTGCAAGACCATCTAAAAGAATTGAACCCATGTCGGCAGCTGCTTTAACGGCAACGTCGTATAGTGAAGCATCTGTATAGGTGCGTTTAATTATGTATTGCTTATTTTCATCGCTATTAATTATGTTACTTCTCCATTCCAAAGTTGGATTTTTGGAAATGGCTGTAAGCACAGTGTATCCGTCACGGATTTCACTATGGATTATAGGGTAGTTTGCTCCTTTGCGTGGTCGGTATTTAAGGGCATCATACTTCGATGTATCCCAAGTTGGGAACTCTCCGTCGCGATGTGTGAAATAGTCTACCAGAACTTTAGCAACGGGAATCTCGTTTTCGGGAGCTTCCGTTAGAGATACACGTATTGTGTCTCCGATACCATCAGATAGTAGTGCTCCGATTGCTGCTGCACTTTTGATTCTTCCTTCAAGATGGTTGCCGGCCTCGGTAAGTCCGATGTGCAAAGGGTAGTGCATTTCCTCCTTGTCCATGCTTCGAACGAGCATACGATATGCCTGTACCATTACGCGTGTGTTGCTCGATTTCATTGAAACGACAACTTGGTCAAAGTTTGCTTTCTTGCAAATTCTTAGGAATTCCATGGCAGATTCCACCATTCCTTCAGGTGTGTCACCAAGTTTTTGAACGATGTTTTTGCTTAATGAACCATGATTTACACCTATGCGAATAGCAACACCTCGTTTGCGACATTGCTCTATAAGTGCTTCAAATTCCCCATGTGCATTACGATAGTTCCCGGGATTAATGCGGACCTTGTCAACCCATTGAGCTGCAATTGCTGCAATTTGGGGTACGAAGTGTATGTCGGCAACGATTGCTGTATCACATTTCTCCTCTTTAAGACGTGCCATTATCGCTTGAAAGGCATTTCCTTCCTTTTCCCCCTGGGCTGTAAGTCTTACAATAGGACACCCCACCGAAGCAATTCGTTTAATTTGAGCAACGGATGCTTCTACATCGGCCGTCGGTGTATTAGTCATAGATTGTACAAGAATAGGATTTCTTCCTCCTATGGTATGCATACCTATGTGTACCTCTTCGGACAATCTTCGCTTGAAGCTATTCATAAATATCGTCAATAATTAGATTCTTTTCTATTGTTCTTTTTTGTTTGGTCAACAAAAAACAGATGTTTGACACATTTGTATAAATTTAATACAAAGATACTATCCTTTTATCTTTTCTTTGAAGTAAACACAACATTCATCCGCTAAAAATACAGATGACACTTAGTAATATGAAATAGATGTCAAACTATAAAAGAAGTGTTTTTACTACAACTTTCTAGACGGGCATCAAATAAAATCAAACAGGTTGCCATTTTAGACAACCTATTTGATAAACCATAATTTTCTCTTGATATCTAATCCGCAACAGGTCGGATTGTAATTCCTGTATATCTGTTTGTGTGATCTAAGTACATCACATTATTATTTACAAGTAGATTGTATGGCCAGTATTCATTTTTAGAAATATCAATGGAGGAGATATCAATGGAGGCAGACCAGTAATAGATTGTGATGGGTGTTACAGTATATATAACTGTGATACAACTTGCAGCTGGCAAGAAAAGACGCTTGTAAGGATTCTCCTTATCAACAAAAAGAGCACCTTCAATGCCTAAATATTCTGATAAATGTGTTTGTGTGCTAGAAAGCCAATATATATTTCCTTCAGGCTGAGAAGAATTCAAATCGACAGGTATTGCACTTAATATATTTCCTGTGCACGCCTTAGCCAAATTATTGAAATCTTCATTTGTAGGTATGCGCCATTGTCCTTGCCACTCTTGCCTTACAACATCTCGTTCAAAAGGAAGAGTCGTAATAGAAGAATCTGGGTCCTTATATTCCAAATAATTTTTGCAAAATCCTTCATATTCGTCAACTCCTGGTGCCCATGTAAAAGTCCACTCTGGTATAGCTGAATTCCATTCTTTATGAGTATAAAGTTTATTCAAAGAGCCCCACTGATAGTAGTCTCCAAAGCATGTTTCAGGACTTGTAGCTATTGTTGAGGCTCCAAAGTTCATTGTTGACCATTTTTTGCCTCCCATTACAATAAAAGGGTGGGTAGTTCCCGTGTTATCGGCAAAAGAAATCGGATAGATTACGTTGCGTTCAATGGTTATATCCACATTGCTTGTTGTTGTCATAACCCTGGATTGTTGACCATCAAATACTTCGATTGAAAGTTCTTGATACGTCTGTGCAGGAATTGCAACATAAAAAACAGTACCATTACTACTAGTAGTGACAACCTGGTCATAAATTATTGTAGTGGTATTATCCTTGGTGTTTGGTTGAGATAGTACGGCGGCGTTGCCACTGACCGTAAATTTTCCGCTTGTTGCCAGATTAGAACTACTTACAGTAATGCTTCTTACTTGTGCTACTTTTTCAGATTTGATTATAATTTTTAGCACACCGCAAAGATTCTTAAACTCAAGGGATTTAGAGGAACTTGTTGCATACATTGGCATGTTGAATTTTCCTTCCTCCCATGTTTGATGAATGCATTTTGGAAGCGATGCTTCAGAACCATTGTACAATTCAAATGGGAAATATGCGTTGAATTGAGAGCCTGTCGCGTTTTGTCCCTCCTGAGAGGCTTTGAATGTTGAAGACACACCAGCACTTTGAGCGCTATAAGCTATGCCGTTTATGCTGATTTGGTCGTTCACTTCCCAGGATGCACAACTATTTGTCTCATTATATGTTGCACGTGACGAGTCGCTTTCCATCGTAGCCGTAAAAATTAGTTCTGGGCTAATGTTTTCTTCCATTAGATAATCGCTTTTGCTTGAACAGCTACTGAAGACTACCGCTATCGCAATAGCCACAATGTATATGATTTTTTTCATCTTATGTTAATTTTGCTGATTATACCAGGTGGATGTGTCACCAGTGTTATAACTTTCATTTTGTGTGCTTGCGATGTCACTTTGTGCAATTATGCTTGAGCATTTTACCAAGGTAATCTCTACCATTGGATTTTTATAAATTGTATACATGTTTTTAATAATTGTTTCGAATTTTATGTAAATCTTCTTTACAGTATCGTGGGATTTTTATCCTATATATCGCTTCGAAAAGCGATAATTGACTAATAAATTTGAAGCAAGTTTTCCGGTATGATGCATTCACATTGGATAATCTATTGCAATATAGAGTAATTGTGTTTTTAGATTGATCTTGAATGCAATAAATGTGTGTAATCGATTAAAACTTTTTTACGAATCGTACAGCAATAAAGTTTAGGTGAGGGGGAGCATGACTCATAGATATACTAAATGTGAAAATGTCTATATGTATATTTTATAAGAAACACAATGTCTAAAAACTATTCTATGCTGCTTTTAATAAGGGATAGATAGATAAAAGGATTTCGGCTTTTTTGAATCAAAGGTCATATTGCTATTTGTGGAATGGTGCTACTAATGTTGAGCAAAAATAGAACACATCCAGCAAATTTGAAGAAGTTTTTCCACCTGTACGGTTGAAATTTTGACAAAATTATGCAGATTTCTTGAAAAAGCTTTCAAGAGATCCCTCTTTTATCCAAGTTTCAAGCATTCCGTTCCT
>JAGHTK010000035.1 GCA_018065435.1 Candidatus Alistipes equi | reverse complement strand
TCTCGGGACTTGCCACCATCGTTAGGATTATGCTGATGTACTATATCGACGTGCAGGGATTCCTTGAGCACCCCGAGAAAGACTGGGAGGAGGCAGTGGCTACCTTGATGGAAAATCCTCCAGAAGCATCCGAAGCATAAAATAGCCCTCACACATGCGCGCGTGAGGGCTTGGATAACAATTTCTTGTTTGAATTTATTGAGCAACAATGAGCTCAAACCGACTTTTTATGTTTAGCGGACAACAATAATTTCTAAATTGAAATCCCTGGAACAGTATTTAGATACAAACGGATTATCTGATAATGTCAAATCCGGTGTATGGTATGAGCACTTCAGGAATCTTTATACCTTCTGGCGTTTGGTTGTTTTCAAGCAAGGCCGCTACGATGCGAGGTAGTGCTAAGGAAGAACCATTGAGCGTGTGTGCAAGACGTGTTGCTTTTGAAGCATCACGATAGCGGAGCTTAAGACGATTTGCTTGGAAGGATTCAAAGTTGGAAACAGATGATACTTCCAGCCAGCGCTTCTGAGCCTCGGAATATACTTCGAAATCGTACGTAAGAGCCGATGTGAAAGACATGTCACCTCCACAAAGACGAAGTATACGATAAGGAAGACCCAAAGACTTAACCAAACCTTCAACGTGTGCAACCATACCATCAAGAGCTTCATACGATACCTCTGGAAGGGCAAGCTGAACGATTTCAACCTTGTCGAACTGATGTAGACGATTCAATCCACGTACGTCCTTGCCGTAGGAACCGGCTTCACGACGGAAACATGGTGTATAAGCAGTCATCTTTACAGGGAAGTCTTTTTCATCCAGAATGCAGTCGCGGAAAATGTTCGTTACTGGAACTTCAGCCGTAGGAACCATGTAGAAGTTATCAAGTGTTGCATGGTACATCTGGCCTTCCTTATCAGGAAGCTGTCCTGTACCGAAGCCCGATGCTTCATTGACCATAACAGGAGGCTCAACTTCGAGGTATCCAGCCTTTGTGTTGTAGTCCAGGAAATAGTTGATAAGGGCTCTTTGCAAACGTGCTCCCTTTCCCTTGTAAACTGGGAATCCAGCACCAGTAAGTTTCACTCCAAGATCAAAATCAATGATATCGTATTTCTTGGCGAGTTCCCAGTGTGGAAGTGCATTCTCGGGGAGAGTAGAGAAATTCTCATCTATCTTTACAACAAGATTGTCCTCTGCCGTGCGGCCTTCTGGAACGATTTCTGCAGGGAAGTTTGGAAGAAGAACAATTTCTGCCTGCATCTGCGACATTACTTCATCGTGCTCTGATGACAATTTCGATGAGAGTGCCTTCAAATCTGAGACTTTTGCCTTTTTTGCATTAGCCTCTTCACGTTTGCCCTGACCCATCAAAACGCCAATTTCTTTTGCGGTCTTGTTCTGTTCGGCAAGACATTCGTCCAATTGTCTTTGGATGCTCTTACGCTTGTCGTCCAATTCTTCGATTTTGGCGATAACTGGCGCTGCGTCCACGCCTTTCTTTGCGAGCTTGCGAATTGCAGCCTCTTTGTCACCGCGTAACTGTTGTAATGTAAGCATTTTAGTTAAAATTTAATATTATACGGGATCTTTCCCGTGAACTGCTGCAAAAGTAGCAAAAATGTAAATACGTTGTTAGAGAAAGAGATGTTTTTCAATCTATTTGAAAGTTTGTACGCTTTGCAAATGAGCTATTCTTACCAACTTCGCTGAAGAGATTTCGGCAGACGTCGGTATATGGCAAGAATGTAGCGCCTCAGAGGTTTGATTTTTCGCCACCATGCGCCACTTGTTGGTTTCTTCTCTCGACCAGAAGGTGCTATAATAGCTGTTACGCCTCCAATGACATCCTCTAATGTGCAGTGTTCCGTTCCACGGATGTTACCATCACCCTGCAAGGTGACTTTATTCCCTTTGATTGATATTATGCGATGAAGAATATATTGTCCGTTGCTAAGCCTTACAAGTGCGATGTCCCCTACATGATATTGCTCAAATTTTTTTATGCGGACGCTGTCGCGGTCTCCACGTATGAAAGGAAGCATGCTGGAACCCTTTGTCATGAACGAAACTGATTCGCCCTGAGCCGTAAGTTCGCTTACTTGCTTGAACATTATATCGTTTGGAATTGTAAGCGTTTTCATTTGTTGGCGGTTTTTAGAGAAAGTCTTGCGGCATCTGCATCGGCAAGGCATTTCAACTCGAAATGTTTGATGGAACTTATAAAGTCGGATATCGTGCTACAAAGGTTGTCTACCATTTCTTCATCACCCCAATATCCTGAAATGGATGAGTGTAAAGCTGAAAAGGCCTCCATGGTAGAGAATCTTCTAATTGAGTTGTGTGGAGCCTGAACAATGCTTATTGTAGCTTGTACAGGTGCACTTAGATTCTTGTAGCATGGAGTCTTTCCGCTCCATGGAGAACCATATACACGTACTTCTTTATTATCAAGTATCCTTAGAATCGGATTGTCATCGTTCAGAAGAAAACTATCAGGAATGTTTTCCAGCCACATGCGGCTGTGGGTGCTCTTACCAGCGCCGCTATGTCCAAGGAACATATACGCTTTACCTTCGTGAACAGTTACTGAAGAATGCATCTCCAATGTGCGAAGCGTAACGGTGCGAAATGCGTACATAATCATAAGCGAGTTGTCGATACAGAACTTCGGATTGTTTTTAATTTGAATTTCTCCTTGGGTATAGTCTTTCGAGATACGTATGAATCCGCATGGTTCCATTGTCGCGAGAGGTGCAATTTCTATCCATTTTCCACCATCTTCCTCCTGATAAAGATCAATTCGTGGCATTTCCGGGACGGCATCCCCGCTTATAAGGAGTTGATTTTTATTTTTTGAAGAAAGTTCTTTTACAACTTTAAGTGAAAAAATCGGTTCCCCCTCTTCTGTAATGAAGGGCGTATAGTTGTCCAAACGCTGCCACATAGGGCTTTCATCCCTCATTTTAAGGGAAAATATGTGTCCGGCTACATTAAATTTCTTTTCCATACGACAAATATAGTAATTCTATGGGCAAATAGGGACTCCATTATAATCACGTTTCTTTTTATGTGAAAAATTTCGAGTTCGTTTTATCATTGACTTTCACCGAAAAATCGTCTTCCTGCAATGAAAAATTTCGGATGCGGCCGATTGAAATTTTAAAATAATTTGCAGGGAATTAAAAAATGGTTATCTTTGCAGAGCATTTGAAAAAGGTGCGCGAAATAGATGGTGCCATAGCTCAGTTGGTAGAGCAAAGGACTGAAAATCCTTGTGTCCCTGGTTCGATTCCCGGTGGTACCACAAAGTCCCCAGTAGATTTTCTATTGGGGTTTTTCTTTTGGCTCGTTGTTACGAATCAATCTTGTTCAATTAATAGGGCTGTTATTTTGTACAAAAGTGACAATATGTGCTAAAATTTAGCAACTACAGGGCCTTGATCTCCATTCATACATTAAAAATTTCATTTTCAAATAAAACCTGCTAAGAGATAGCATAAACTGCTACGTTTTTTTCGTTGTTGGCTTATGGATTTTTCTTAACTTTACTAATTGTATTTTATAATCATCGATATGACAGACAATAGGAAGGAAGTGGAAAGGGCAGAACTTCACAGAACCATCTGGGCAATTGCAGATGAAATGCGTGGTTCGGTGGATGGCTGGGATTTCAAATCCTACATCTTGGGAATGCTCTTCTATAGATACATTAGCGAAAACATTGCAGCCTACATTAACAAAGGTGAGTGGGAATCCGGTAACAAAGATTTCAATTACGCAGACCTTGATGATGCTGTGGCTGAGGGTGCGAGGGATGAGATGGTAGGAGTCAAGGGATTTTTCATCCTCCCGTCACAGCTTTTTGAAAATATCTGCAATGTATGTGATTCTGATCCCAATCTGAATATGACTTTGGAGGGTATCTTTACCTCCATTGAGAATTCTGCAAAGGGAACACCGAGCGAGGATGATTTCAAGGGGTTGTTTGTGGACATTGATGTCAATTCTAATAAATTGGGTACAACAGTTGTCAAAAGAAATGAGAAACTAGTCAAGCTCCTTAGAGGTGTCCAGTCAATGAAATTGGGCGATTATCAGGACAACACCATTGACGCTTTTGGAGACGCGTATGAATACCTTATGGGAATGTATGCTTCCAATGCTGGAAAGTCGGGTGGTGAATACTATACTCCACAGGAGGTATCTGAACTTTTGACCAAATTGGCTACTGTTGGATAGACAGAGGTCAATAAGGTCTATGACCCTGCTTGTGGATCGGGTTCATTGCTATTGAAGGTTGCAAAGGTATTAGGCAAGGATAACGTAAGGAAAGGTTTCTTTGGACAGGAAATCAACCTAACGACATACAACCTTTGCAGGATAAATATGTTCCTCCATGATATAGACTATGACAAATTTGATATTGCTTGTGAGGACACTCTTCTTAGTCCATATTATTGGGACGATGAACTATTCGAAGTTATCGTTTCGAATCCACCGTATTCCATCAAGTGGAAGGGAGATGATGATATAACTTTGATTAGTGATCCAAGATTTGCACCTGCCGGTGTTCTAGCTCCCAAATCCAAAGCAGATCTTGCTTTTGTAATGCACTCTCTATCGTGGCTTTCTACCAATGGAACAGCAGCTATAGTTTGTTTTCCAGGGGTTATGTATAGAGGTGGCGCTGAAAAGAAAATCAGGCAGTATTTGATTGACAACAACTATGTAGATTGTATTATCCAGTTGCCAGACAACCTCTTCTTTGGAACTTCTATTGCAACTTGTATCATGGTTCTTAAGAAGGCCAAGAAGGATAACTGCACGTTGTTTATTGATGCCTCAAAAGAATGCATCAAAGTTACGAATAGCAACAAACTTACAGATGACAATATCCGGAATATTCTGAAAGTCTTTACCGATAGAAATGATACGGATTATGTAGCAAAACTTGTCTCAAATGAGGATATCGCAGCAGGAGATTACAACCTGTCTGTTTCTACCTATGTTGAGCAGGAGGACACCCGAGAGAAAGTGGATATAGTCAAACTCAATGCAGAACTTGGGGAAATTGTCGAAAAGGAGAATGCGCTGAGAGCAGAGATCGATAAGATTATTGGTGAAATATCTGCGGATTTTTAAGAAACAATGCAGTAGTAGTGAAAATTTTTATAAAATTGCGTAAAAGTTTTCAGTAGCGATGATAAAACGTGAACATTATTTGGCGCAAATTCGCCCTTTTTATGATAGCGATCTCATCAAAATCATTACGGGTGTGCGTCGGTGTGGAAAATCCGTAATAAAAGATCAAATAGAGCAAGAACTGCGTTCGATAGGGAAGCCAACTTTGTCGCTTAATTTTGAATATCTTTCTGTAAGCACTAAAATTACCAATGCTCAGGAATTGGTGGCCTACGTGACGGAACATCTTAATACGGAAAAAACATATGTCTTTTTGGACGAGATTCAAGTTGTTAAAGATTGGAATATCGCCTGTCGCTCACTGCGACTTGAGAATCTGTCATTATTTATCACTGGAAGCAACTCTAAACTCCTATCCAAAGAACTTACAAAGGAGTTCTCTGGCAGATATGTTAGTTTCAATATACGTCCTTTTGTTTACAAGGAAATATGTGAATATGCGCTCCAGACAGGAAATCATCGTTCGGTGATGGATTATCTTGTTTATGGCGGATTCCCTAAGACTTTGGAATTTTCAGAAAAGGAATCCGTTGTTAAGTATCTTAATGAATTGGACAACCAAATAGTCCGTAATGATTTGATTAACAGGTTTCATATTCGTAAGAATGTTCTATTCGAGAAAGTGGTAAATTTCATACTGTGTTCCAATAGCCGCATTTTTAGTGCTAACTCTGTGATGAAATATTTCAAGGGACAAGGTTTTCCCGCTTCTATTAATACGATAATGAAGTATTTGCAATATTTGGAAGATGCGTTTGTTATACGTACGATTGCTCAATATGAAACAAGAACGAAACGTGAACTACGTTTTTTTTCAAAGGTGTATAATGAGGACGTGGCATTTAACACGATAAGGCAACCGGAACGCCATTACGATCTTACACATAATCTCGAGAATATAGTCTTCAATGAATTGATATATATGGGATACGAGTTGTCTGTGTTCCGTAGCGAGTCGCAAGAAATCGATTTTTATGCCACACGCGGCGCAAAAAAATATCTCGTTCAGGTTGCATATTCAATAGCGGATGATGCTACGTACAAACGTGAATTCGCCCTATTCAACAAATTAGATCAGTCTTGTCGTAAAATCATTATTACCACCGACGAAATTGATTTCTCCACTAGTACGGTGAAGCACATTCAGTTGAGGAATTTTTTACAGTTGAAGGACTTTGAAGAAATTTAAGTACTATGAGTAAGTTAAAAGAACTGATACAGCAATACTGTCCTGATGGGGTGGAGTATAAGACACTTGAAGGAGTCACAAAAAGTATATGCTCTGGCTTAAACCCAAGGCAGAACTTCTCTTTGAATCCCACTGGTGCCAACTGTAATTATCTTACAGTAAAAGAGATGGCATCAGGAAAGATTATCTTCTCTGATAAGACTGATAAAATAACCAAAGAGGCAGTTAGCATCATACAAAATAGGTCAAGGTTAGATTTCAATGACATCCTGTTATCTGGCATTGGAACAATAGGAAGGGTTGCAATTGTAGATATCCCTGTTGGTGATTGGAATTGTAGTGAGAGTGTCCTTCTGCTGAAACCAGAGCAGAGCATAATTGTCCCAAAGTATCTCAAATACATACTTGAAGGTAATGAAGTGCAGGAGTATTTTAATACCCATGCAACAGGTTCAACTCTCAAAGGCATCAGGCAGAAAGATTTAAGGTGTCTTGAAATCCCAATTCCCCCTCTCCCTGTTCAGGAAGAGATTGTAAGGATATTAGATACTTTTACAGAACTGCAAACAGAACTGCAAACAGAACTGCAAAAAAGAATACAACAATACAACTATTACAGAGAAAATCTCCTCTCTTTTGAGGGCAGAACAGATGTGGAGTGGAAGAGGCTTGGAGAGATAGGTAAGGTAAGTATGTGCAAAAGGATACTCAAAGACCAAACTTCATCATCAGGAGATATTCCTTTCTTCAAGATTGGCACTTTTGGAGGTGTGGCAGATGCCTTTATATCCAAAGATTTGTTTGATACCTACAAGTCCAAATATTCATATCCTCAAAAGGGTGATATACTGATTTCAGCAGCTGGAACTATTGGTAGAACAGTTGTATTTGATGGCAAACCAGCATACTTTCAGGATAGTAATATTGTGTGGCTAAAACATGATGAGAGTATTGTGCTGAACTCCTATTTGAGATATATCTACTCACTCAGTCCATGGGCCATCTCAACAGGAGGAACTATTGCAAGGCTTTACAATGATAACATCCTCAATGCAGTCATCCCTGTTCCCTCCCTTGCAGAACAGCAGAGGATAGTTGATATCCTTGACAGATTTGACACCCTCACCACAGACCTCACCCAAGGTATCCCAGCAGAGATTGAGAAGAGAAAACAACAGTATGAGTATTACAGAGATAAATTGCTAAGCTTTAAGCGGATCAATCTGTAATAGTTATATTTGTTGAATAGTAACCAAAAACTCGTAAAAAATCATCAAGTATTCATAAATAATTGTTATTTTCGAAAAAATTGATTTTATGGCATTGGTAATAAGCAGTGTTCCGGTACTAACCGGCGATGTAGCGAAAAGATTCGTTGACATTTGTGAATATAACTCAGAACATCTTGCATCTTCGGAATATGATGAAGGGCGGGAGAAATGGGTAAAGAGCATACTGAATAAATCTAGAAAACGTAAAAATAAAACAGTTCAATAATGGATTTGTCGGAATTGACCCTCGTTGAACTCGGTGAACAAAATTTGGACATCGAGTTTTTTGATTGCGGACGTGATGATATCAATGACTTTTTTCGCAATGATGCGAAGAACTACCAGGATGAACTTTTTGGTAAAACATACTTTTTCTGTCTCTCTAATAAACCCAAGCGCATTGTTGCCGCATTCACAGTGGCTAATGCAAGTATTTTTACAAAACATCTTCCGAACAGCAGACGCAGAAAAATCGGATATGAAGTCCATCATGAAAAAGGCTTGGTCAATTATCCCGCCGTATTGCTTGGTCGTCTTGGTGTTGATAAGGAGTTTCGTGGTAATCATATCGGAGCACAGATTCTAGAATTTGTTGCCGGTTGGTTCAGTAGCGACGAGAACTTTTCTGGATGTAGACATCTTATTGTGGATGCATACAACGAGAAAGAATTGATAGAATTTTATCAAAAAAGTGGCTTGGAACTATTTTTCTCAACAGAGGATCAGGAACTTACATATCGTAATTGGGATATAGAAAAAGATGGTCCTCTTCAGACAAGGTTGATGTTTAGAGATTTGATATTACTTAAAAGGCCATCCATAAGATAGGCCTGAACAATTTACTAGAGTTCTATAAAATCAACACTATTCCTTTTTGCCATTTCAACTCTCAATGGTTCTTCTTCTGCAAGGTGGTATAATAGAAAGTGATATGTAAGAGGTCATCCATTCTGTTGCTAATAGTTATACCCATAAATGATTGCTAGATTGATATTCGGCATTCCAACCATTCCGCGAACTTTGTAAATCAAACTTGTAATGAACTACGAATTAGATTAGACCTTTCAAATCTTGTAATTATTTGTTACACTTGCCAATAAAGCAATACAATAAAATGTCCCAATACAATATCATCGCTGAAAGTTCTGAATACACCGTCGTGTCAGAGTATGAGCGCTCTTTGAACGCTTCCAATGCCTATCAGAGTGAGGCTCAATTAGAAAAAGAGTTTATACATCTTCTCCAGGAACAGGGGTATGAATATCTCCCAATTCATCAAGAGTCAGACCTTATCTCCAATCTAAGGATTCAATTGGAAAAACTCAATTCCTATCACTTCACAGAAAATGAGTGGGAGCAGTTCTTCAACACCTGCATTGCAAACAAGAATGATGATATTGTAGCCAAGACAACCAAGATCCAGGAGGACTACATCCAGGTGCTTAAAAGGGATACCGGAGAGAGTCAGAATATTTACCTTCTTGACAAGAACAATATTCACAACAATTCACTTCAGGTTATCAATCAGTACGTGGAAGAGGGTGGTAACTATGATACAAGATACGATGTCACGATTCTTGTCAATGGTCTTCCTCTTGTTCATGTGGAACTTAAAAGAAGGGGCGTCCAACTCAAAGAAGCATTCAATCAGATAAACAGATATCAAAGGGACTCTTTTTGGGCGGGGTGTGGCTTGTATGAATATGTCCAAATATTTGTTATCTCAAATGGTACCAATACCAAATACTATTCTAACACAACAAGGGCAAACCACCTAAAGGAACAGGAAATCGGTGGTAGAAACAAGTCCAAGAAGACCAGCAATTCTTTTGAGTTTTCATCCTTTTGGGCAGACTCCAATAACAAGGTAATCACAGATCTTTTGGACTTCACCAAGACATTCTTTTCAAAGCATACCATTTTGAGCATTCTTACGAGGTATTGTGTCTTTACATCAGAGAGAATGCTGATGGTTATGAGGCCCTACCAGATAGCAGCCACAGAAAGAATCATTCAAAGAATCAATGTGGCCAACAACTACAAGCAATTTGGCTCTATTCATGGCGGTGGCTATATCTGGCATACAACGGGTTCGGGAAAGACTCTGACATCGTTTAAGACTGCTCAACTCGCTTCTAAACTTCCTTACATAGACAAGGTGCTTTTCGTTGTGGATAGGAAGGATTTGGACTACCAGACAATGAAGGAATACAACAGGTTTGAGGAGGGCGCTGCGGATGGAAATACATCAACTTCTGTCCTTCAAAGACAGCTAGAGAACAAGGATAAGAATGGAGGATTTCACGATTATAGAATTATAGTCACTACTATCCAAAAGCTTTCAATTTTTGTACAGAAAAACAAGAACCATCCTGTCTTCCAACAAAAAGTAGTAATCATTATTGACGAGTGTCATAGAAGTAATTTCGGGGAGATGCACACATCTATCACAAATAACTTCAAGAAATATTTTCTCTTTGGATTTACGGGCACTCCTATCTTTGCGCAGAATGCAACGCTGGGTGGAAACATTCATCTTAAGACCACCCAACAAGCATTTGGAGACAAACTTCACACTTACACTATTGTGGATGCAATCAATGACGAGAATGTCCTTCCTTTCAGAATAGATTATGTGAATACCATCAAGGAGAAAGAGGATATATTGGACAAGCAGATATCGGCCATTGATAGAGAGAAGGCAATGTCTTCTCCGGAAAGGGTGTCGCAGGTTGTCTCTTACATTCTTGAGCACTTTGACCAGAAGACTAAACGTAGTTCCTTCTATTCTTTCAGAGTGCTGGATGATATTCAGAAGGTGGCCTCTTCCAAAAAAGGTGCAGCAACCATTGAACATAAGACGGAAAAGAAGCTCGGCGGTTTTAATGCGATGTTCGCAGTTACATCCATTCCTATGGCCAAGGCTTACTACAATGAGTTTAAGAAGCAACAAGCCGATTTGCCAGAAGCGCAGCGATTAAAAATCGCAACCATCTACTCCTATGGAGCAAATGAAGAAGAGGTTGATGGCATTCTTGTAGAGGAAAATCCGGAAAGCACTACTCAACTTGATCAACAGTCAAGAGATTTTCTTGATGGGGCAATCAAGGATTACAACCGAATGTTTTCAACTAACTATGATACCTCAACTGACAAGTTCCAGAACTACTACAAGGATCTTTCACTTAGGATGAAAAATAGGCAAGTGGATTTGCTGATTGTAGTCAATATGTTTTTGACGGGATTTGATGCAACAACTCTCAATACATTGTTTGTTGATAAGAACCTAAAGATGCATGGACTTATCCAAGCCTTTTCAAGAACCAACAGAATTTTGAATTCTGTCAAGACCTTCGGTAATATAGTTTGCTTCAGGGACCTTCAGCAAGCTACGGATAATGCTATAGCGCTTTTTGGCGACAAGGATGCAAGTTCAATCGTTGTTTTGAAGGACTTCTGGTCGTACTACAATGGCTATGATGAGAAAAATGGCAAACGTTGTTATGGATATAAGGAACTTGTAGAGCAACTCCTAAAGGATTTTCCAGAAGGGAAACAAATATCGGGAGAAGAAGCAGAAAAGAAGTTTATAGGACTCTTTGGCAGTCTTCTCAAATCCATCAACATCCTTTCCACGTTTGACCAATTTGAAGGAAATGAAATCCTATCGGACAGACAGTTACAGAACTATCAGAGCAACTACCTTGATTTACAGGATAAATGGAGAAAAAGAAAGGTGGCGGACAAGGAGAATATCAATGATGACTTAATCTTCGAAACGGAACTCATAAGGCAAGTGGAGATAAACATTGACTATATTTTAATGTTGGTCCAGAAGTTCCACGATACAAACTGCACTAATAAGGAAATTCTTGTCAATATCACAAAGGCCATAGGGTCAAGTATGGCGCTTCGAAGCAAGAAGGAACTTATCGAAAGTTTTATCACTTCCATTAATGCAGAAACCGATATTGAGACAGGCTGGGAAGATTTTGTTCGAAAGCAAAAGGAGAGTGATTTAAGTGAACTCATAAAGAGCGAGAACCTAAAACCAGAGGAAACGCTTAGGTTTATCGAGAGTAGTTTTAGGGATGGCGAGGTACGAACCACAGGAACGGATATAGATAAAATTCTTCCACCTATGTCAAGATTTGGGGGAGGTAACAGACAGGAGAAAAAGAAGTCTGTCATAGAGAAGATTCAGAGTTTCTTCGAAAAATATTTTGGATTGTAAGGAATTTTCCTGCTCTTGTCATTTTTTGTTCAACGCAAAACAAATGTAAACCAGTTCAGAGGCGCTGTAAACAAGATCAGTTAAACA
>JAGHTK010000105.1 GCA_018065435.1 Candidatus Alistipes equi | reverse complement strand
ATACTACTGCTATGATACCTCATTAGGGTATGATATCCCGTTGTAGCAAAGATAGGTGATGATGTCAAGACATTAAACACCCCATTCGCGGAGCCTCATACATTCCTGTATTGCTGTTTTACAATCAGGATGATTTTTTGCATATAATCGCAATGGCTCTTTCGTAATAATTCTCATACGAAATAAATTCTAGGTTGAACATAAAATCGGCCGGTGTTTTGGGCCGGCCGAAGGTATTTGTTGGTTGACGAATAGAACGTTATACGCTTGAATTATCTACGATAGTAGTATTTATTCCCTGTATTGGCGTTGCCCATACCTACGCTGGATTTGGACTCTTTGTAGTTATAGCTTGACATATCCTTAGTGCCGCGTTTTCCAAAGTGACGTAGGTTGTATACAAACTGTATGCAGAAGTATCTTCCAACAACACTATTAGTGAGGTTTTGCGTGTAGCCACTTCCTGCCGAGCGTGAGAAACCTTTGTTTTGGTTCAGAACGTCATTCACACCGATTTGAACCTCTCCACGTTTGTTGCGGAATACCTTTTTGCCAAGATAAATGTTCCACAGAACATAATCTTCATTGTATGACTGTGTGAATCCAACATATTGGCTGTAAGCAACGGAAGTAGTGATGGTGAATCCTTTCCAGAATACCCATTTCAAAGAACCTGATGCTGTATGGTCGAAGTAATTGTTCTTTGTACTTTTCATATTTGCTTCCTTGTCAACCTGGTTCCAGGATTGGTTGTAGGTTCCATTCCAACTTAATGTGAAGTCAATATCTTCTGAAATATTGCTACCCAACGTAATTCCAGCATCGTAGCCTATGGTCTTAGCTTTATTCGTGTAAAAGTCATGATTCTCGATACTCTTTAGAATATCTTGTTCACTAGCTCCGAGTTTGTAGATTGCCGTCGGAGTAATCGTGTACTTAACTCCTGCTTTGATATTGAGGTTACACTTAAGGAAGGTGACAGGTAGACCCAAAGAAACGTGTGTACGCAACGCCCAGTACCCCTCCATGTTCTCGTATGATGTTATTTCCGTTGGACGGAAACTATTCCCTGCTGCATCTTTTGGAATGTCAATGCCTGCAAACTGTCCTTCTGGCAAAGCCCATCCATTTGAATTGTAGAGAGTTGATTGGGATATGTAGTTCGATTCATGTGTCATGGAGCCCATCCACATAAACGTGCGTCCCTTTTCAACGTTTGAGCGTACATAATGGAAATATATACGATGTTCGAACGAAGGGTTGAGGTTTCGGTTACCGACACTGAGGTACTGAGGTGTGGAAACATCGAAGATACTTTGCAACTGCGTTATTGAAGGAGCATCTGTTCCTGAACGGAAGAAAAGACGCAGAGAATTTTCGGAATTGAACGCGATGTTAGCCATACCAAAGTATGTTACATCGTTGTACGTGCGATTGATATTTTCTAAAGAGGTACCCTTTACGCTACCATCTAGACTTGAACGCTGATAGTATACATTTGCAACAAATGAATTCTTATCCTTTGCATACCTAAAGCCTGGTCCTACTCTGTGTGTCCAGTATCCGCTTGTATGATTCATGGTCATATTTGGATTCTCACGTCTACTTTCAGGCGAATCTTTATCAGTATAGAATGCCTTCTGGTCTTTCTCCTGAGAGTTGAAGTTCATGCGATAAGTGAATGCCAAGGATGTTGTAGTGGATAGAGGTTCGTTATATTGAAATGAACCGCGCACAGAGTAAGAATCTGATGGAGTGTTGATATATTGGTATTCAGGATTGAAAAGAAGAGAATCATATTCCATGTCTTTCCAGTTACAACCTAAACCGAAATACTTTTCGTATAAGGATTGGTAATTAGGGTTTCTAAAAGGAATGGCCGAAGCATTGTTTGAAGTAAGATTGCGACTGTTACGATTGGAATTATAATGAAAACGACCATCTACGGTAAGTGTTCTTCCCGGTTTTCCGAGTTTTACGCGGTACTGCAAAAATTCGTTTGCATACAATCCCCAGTTCGTACGCTTTTTAATATCCTGAATAAAGGAAATTCCCATAAACGAAGCTTGTGCCTTTTCCTCTTCATCCAAAAGCTCTGTATCGGCGTTTGTATAGCCTTGTGTTTGTGTTAGTGGATCGTAACTCTGATAAGAGACGTTTGTGCGGGACATTAAGGATTGGTTTCGTGAAATTTTCCAATCTAAGCGAGCATTAAAACGATGATTGCCGTTTTTAGTGTCGCTATAACCCTCTGTCATCTTTGTTCCGTAAGGTGATGGAGACTCGTACCATCTCCATGTATTGGAATAGTTCTTCGTTTTTGTCGTATTGAAGAAGTAACTTCCCTGGAACTTGACATTCTTTTTACGTCCCCATTGGTCCGAATAGTTCAAACCTATTGAGTTTACAAGAGCCACACCATCCTGTGGACGGACCATATATTGTCCAACACCGCCACCGCGTCCACCACGTCCACCACCTTGGCTTCCGTTTACGCCAAGAATGTCTTCAAACGAAAAGTTCTGTTGGTTTATGTTGTTGAAAAGCGCGATAACGGATACGCGGCTGTCTTTTTGGAACATGTTGACATTTCCTCCGACGGTGTATTTAGGATTGAAGGATGAGTCATCGATGTTCGGCTGGTAACCTATTCCTGCATATACCTTTCCGAATTGTCCTTGACGCATATTTGGCTTTGTTACGATGTTGATGGCTTTGTAACCTTCACCATCATCCATGCCAGAGAATTCTGCCTGATCGGAAAGTTTGTTGAATACCTCTACGCGGTCAACGGCTTCAGCAGGAAGAGATTTTATTGCTGTAGAAACGTCTTCACCGAAGAATTCCTTACCATCAACGAATATCTTCTGAACGGTTTCTCCCTGAGCCTCAACCGAACCATTGTTGATTGTTATACCTGGCATCTTCTTCAGAAGGCCCTCCACATCAGCATCGTTCGATACCTTGAATGCTCCAGCATTGTAGCTTAGAGTGTCGGCATTCTGCGATGTTCTAAACTGTTGAACTTCCTTAACAACAGTTTCAATTTTTGTGGCAGACTCTGCAATTAAAACATCGCCTAGATAAACTTGTTCCTTTGCTACTTTGAAGGTCTTTACGGCATCGTCGAATCCCAGAAAAGATGCTGAAAGTGTATATTCACCATAGTCTGCATAAAAACTTACTAGTCCTGCTGCACCTGACGTATAGTATTTTTTGCTATTGGGTTTGGAAGTGGGGTAGACTTCAACAACAGCACCCATCACTCCTTGTTTCGTATCGGCGTTGAGAAGGTTGAAAGAAACCTTACCCTTTTGTTGGGCCGATGCTGAAAACAGAATAATAACAAACGTAAGTGTTAACCAAAAGCGCTTCATACAATTCTTTTTTAATCGTACGCAAAAGTAAAAATATTAAAGAATAAACCGTTATTGGAAAGTGTGAATTGGGTAAATATTGGGGTGAACCGACCAAAAAGATGTAGACAATCGTCTAAGGTCCCGCCCTAGGGTGTTGAATGTCTCAAAAGAAGTAACGGATTATAATTTTTACTCGAAAAAGCCCACGCTTTCAATCGTGGTGTGAAAGGGTGCGATTTACATCGAAAAATATATGCTTTCTAAGATACTAATAAGGCATAGTATTAATCAAAACAGTTTGTAGCGTGTCAAAATTAATGGTATGTACAAGACTTCGTTGCATTGTTTGGTACGAATGTCAATTGGAAACCTTGAGCCATGCTTTGAATTCGGCGACCTTAGCCTTGGATATTATTATTTTCTCTGGTACTTCTACAACCAAATTAAGTTTTAATCTGGAACCAATCCAGATGCTTACATCCTTAACGGAATCCCTTGAAATTATGTATTGGCGGTTTGCACGGAAAAAGCGCTCCATGGGCAACATATTCTGTAACATCTCAAGAGTGAATTCAAGCAGGTATCTGTTTCCGTTTCGATCATACGCCCAAACCTTTTCATCGGCCGTGTAGCAGAATGCAATGTCACCATATTGTAATGGTATGATTTTATCCCTGAAGTGCACTAAAAACGTTTCGGACGAGGCTCCGCGTTGTTTGAGCATGCGTTCCATGCGTGAGTGATAATCATCGCGGTCGTTCGTTGTGAGCATCTTCCATTTTTCGATTGCACGTCGCAGTTCATCCTCTACAATTGGCTTTAGTAGATAGTCGATGCTACTTACTTTAAAGGCTTCGAGTGCATACTGGTCATATGCCGTTGTAAATATTATAGGTGTAGATATGGATACAGACTTGAATATTTCAAAAGAGTCCCCATCAGAGAGATGAATGTCCATGAAAATCAGGTCCAACTCGTGAGGGACATTGAAAAATTCAATGCAAGATACGATTGTATCAAGTGTGTCAACCACCTTAATATTTGAATCGATGTTCCGAAGAATTGCCTGTAGGTTCTGCGCGGCAGCCATTTCATCTTCAATAATGAGAACTTTCATCGTTATGCTTTAATAAGTGGCAGATACACCTTAAATGTATTACCATCGTTCATAATTTCAATTTCCTTTTGTGTTGTAAGCCGGTATCTGTTCTGCAGATTACTTAGTCCCGTTCCGGTTCCGATGGCCTTCGAAAGAATTGGATGTATTGGATTTTCAACACATAGGCGCTCTGCGTCAAGGAATATACGTGCCTTCATCGGTTTCTTTGCAGATATCTCATTGTGCTTTACAATATTGCCAATAAGAGGCTGTAGTGAAAGAGCTGGGAGACAGAAATTTTCATAATTCTTTTCAATTTCTATGCTAAACGAAATCTTTTCACCATAGCGTATTTGGAACAAATAACAGTATGCTTCAAGAAAATCCAACTCGCTTTTTAGTGGTACCAATTGCGTCTGTTGTCCGTTCTGTGTAATGTAGCGGAAGGTATAGGAAAGCTGATCAATATATTTCAAAGACTTATCCTTGTCTCCTTCGCGGACAAGCATCGAAAGCGAACTAAGAGAATTAAATAAGAAATGTGGATTTATCTGGCTGACGAGCATATTGTATTTTGTCAGCAAATTCTCGTTTTTGAGCTGTTCATTTTCTAGAATCACGATATTTTGTTGGTGGGTAAGCTTGTAAACGTCGGAATAGAGTATTACAACAACTACAACGAACAGGCACTTGAAGATTACAACCGGATCGAAAAGACTTGTGCTTTGGAAAAGCAGAATGGTTTGATTCGTGCGCCTCATTGTAATAGGTGCTACAAAATAAAGGGCTACACCCAGTGCAATGCAAAGCAATGTACGATATGAAAATAATTTCCATGACGATTTATGTGCCGACCAGCCATTCATTATCAGTAGCAACATAAGTGCAAAAACAAAGTAGAAGAGAACTTGATAAATCGTCTCGGTTACCTGTGATGGTTTGTCGTAAAGGGATGCGTAGTCAAAACGCACGCCGTCTCTTTCAAGAAGTGTTCGAAGCGCGTAGTGTGGTGAATCATACTCCGGCTGGTCAACAGCTTCAGCTTTTATGCGTTCACCATCCTTAAGTCCAAGTCTTCTAGCAGCATAGCGAGATACGAATGTAGAATCACCATCTTTGGCCACGATGTATCCGTATCCGTCTGGAATCGAGACGTATACTCCTTCCACCGTTTTTGTCGGTAGATTGCGTACCGCGTTGCGGCTTTCACGTCTTACGTAGCCTATTTCGGATGGGTTGGCAACAAGTAGCAACAGATAGGAAAAATTCACTATCAAACTCAGTGCAAGAGCAACCAGAACGATTACGGCCTTTGATGAGTGAAATCTAGTAATCATAGCGCTATTTTTCTTCTTCGTACCACGATGCGTACATATGGTAATCGCGTGCAATGCGACCGATGATTTCGTTACGCTGTTCTTCGCTAACTTCCTTAACCTTCTTTGCAGGTACTCCAGCATATACGCTATTTGGCTCAAGTTGGGCGTTCGAGAGAACCAGTGCGCCAGCTGCAATGATACATCCTGACGGAACGTGAGCATTGTCTAGAATTGTGGAACCCATTCCAATCAGACAATTGTCATCAATACGTGCTCCGTGTATTGTAACGTTATGACCTACGGACACGTCATTTCCGATGTGCGTCTGAGAAGGATGTTTTGAACCATCATAGAGGGTGTGAATGACTGTTCCATCCTGTATGTTTGTGCGGTCGCCGATAGTAATTGTGTTTACATCACCCCTTAGAACGGTTCCGAACCAAACGGATGAATCACGTCCAATTGTAACATCTCCTATAAGTACTGCCGTTTCGGCAAGGAATGTACCTTCTCCAACCTTTGGAGTATGGTTGCGTACACTTTTAATATATGCCATAACACTCTGATTTATTTTGTCTGTATTTCGTCCTTTTTTGCTTCCTGCCACTTTTCTTCCATCTCTTCGAGCGACATCTCGCTTACAAGTTGTCCGTTTTGTTCAGCGTATTGTTCTATGTGATGGAATCTGGACAGGAATTTCTTATTGGTAAGTTCCAACGCATTCTCCGGATCAATGCTGTACTTGCGTGCCAGGTTTACAATCGAGAACAATAAATCCCCAATCTCCTTTTCCATAGAGGATTTGTCCTTATTCTCAATTTCTGTTTCAACCTCACGCATTTCCTCCCTAACTTTTTCAAGTACATCTTCCTTTCTTTTCCAGTCGAATCCTACGGATGCTGCTTTCTCGGAGATACGAAATGCTTTTACCATAGCAGGAAGCGAACGTGGTACACCTCCCATAAGCCCGCCTTTACGGTTCTTCTTTCTCATTTTAAGAGCTTCCCAGTTCTTCAGAACTTCCGTAGGAGTATTTGCGTGTATTTCACCATATACGTGAGGATGACGATAAATGAGCTTTTCGCACAGGTCATTCGCTACGTCTGCATAGTCGAATTCTCCTTGCTCCTCAGCCATTTTCGAATAGAATATGATATGCAACAGAAGATCTCCTAGTTCTTCCTTTATGTTATCCATATTGCCATCCGTTATGGCATCCGTTAGTTCGAAAGTTTCCTCTATGGTATTATTTCTAAGTGAAAGGAAAGTCTGTTCTCTATCCCATGGGCATTTCTCGCGAAGATCGTTCATAATGCCCAGTATTCTTTGTGTAGCTTTAAGTTTGCGATCCATTTTGTATAGAAAGTTTTTACAAATATATTGCTAAAAAATGTGTTGAAAAACTAATTTTGATACTGCTTCGGGGAATTACCTTAAAAAGGCATTCTTTTTTGTGAGATGAGAAAGAATCTTTTCGTTAGCCTGTTTTGTTTTTAAGTCGGTTTGAATATTTGCATTGCAAGTCTTACTTTTGGAGTATTATTTTTAGAGATATGAAAATGTTGAAAAAAATATTTTTTGTCTTTTTATCTACAATAGCCTTTCAAAGTGCTGTTGCTTCGAATTTTATTCCCCAGCCTGAGCAGGTAAATTGGTTAAAGGGGTCGTTTACTTTGGGAAAGGATGCTTTACTGTACGTTGATGGAAACTTTTCTGAATTAAGTGAATACATTGCTCGATACGTGCCATTCAAGAATTCTACGGACTTGTCGCTTGCTTCAATTCGAATTCTTCGGGATGCAAGCCTGAAGGAGGAGGCTTATTCGTTAAATGTTTCTAAGGAGGGAATTGTACTTCTCGCGTCATCCTATTCGGGAGCGTTCAATGCCGTGCAAACTTTCTTTCAGATGCTTCCTGCCAAAGTGTATTGCGGTGAACTTACTTTTCCGTGTGATGTTAAATGTGTTGAAATAAATGACTCACCACGCTTTGGATATCGAGGGTTTTTGCTTGACGTAGCAAGAACCTTCATTCCGTTTGAACGCATAAAGAATCTGGTGGATCTAATGTCCTACATAAAGGTTAATAAACTCCATCTGCATCTTACCGATGACGAAGCATGGAGGGTGGAAATAAAGTCGCATCCGGATTTCGTTCAGCGTGCTGCGTTTCGTGGCGGAGACTCGGAACTTGCTCCAATCTATGGAAAATTTGATGAAAAGTGGGGTGGCTACTATACGCAGGAGCAACTTATAGAACTTGTTAAATACGCTTCGCAGCGAAACGTTGAAATTATTCCAGAGATTGACATGCCAGGACATAGCAAGGCCCTTGGTACGATTCATCCTGAAATAAGGTGTAATTTCAAACCGGATTGTTCACGTTCGAACGGAACAGATATTAGAAAGCTCTGGTGCGTATCCAAACCTTCGAACTATCTTCTCATAGAGGATATCATACGCGAACTTACAGCAATATTTCCTTCTTCGTACTTTCATATAGGAGGTGATGAAGTTGTGGCCGAAGATTGGACTTTATGTCCTGACTGCCAGAAGACGATGCGAAAAAATTCATACCACTCCGTAAGGGAATTGGAGGATTATTTCATTGCTCGCGTAAGTGATATCTTGAAAAAATACAATCGTAAGCCTTGTGTGTGGAATGAGGCTGTAGCACGTCAAAAACCAGAGAAAACATGTCTAGTGTATTCTTGGCAGACACTTTCGAAGACGAATGATGTTCTTTTGGATGGCTATCAAACGATTGTTATGCCAGGGCAGTTCTTTTACTTCGATCAAAAACAATCGTCGACGGAACTAGGTCACAAGTGGGCTGGAATATCAGATGTTAAAAACGTACTATCCTTCGACTTCTCGAAGTTGAAAAATCCATCAAATGTCTGTGGTTTAGAATGTGCTTTCTGGAGTGAATTGTATGTTGATTTTAATCCTGAAAAGCCAGATTATCAAGAATATATGCTTTTCCCTCGAATGTGCGCCTTGTCAGAATTGGCCTGGACTACGAATAAGCGTTCCTGGGACGAATTCAAGCATGCTTTGTACGTATCGCACTATGATAGAATGGATGCTCAGAAGGTACATTACCGTCTTCAGCCTCCATGTGTAAACAGTGTAGATGGAAAACTTAATGTTACTTGTGAGGATGATGGTTCGAAGCTTTACTATCGATATGACAATACTCCATGGATACCTGTGAACGATGTGAAAATATCTTCCTTGGATGCTGATAATGTTGTATTTCGCACCATACGAGGAAATGCAACGAGCCCGGAAATTAGAGGAAAGGCACTTGTCTATAAAACTCCTAAAATTAAAATAACATCCTCAATGCCTCCGTTGGATAAGGATAAGGGCTTTTCTTCAGCTGAAAACTATAACGGAGGATTTTCCAAAACGTATCGTGCTGCTCGAGCGGGCGACTGGGTTGAATATTCGTTTGAATCCCCACTAGTTTGTCGAAGCATATCCCTACAAACAGGCCACGACCATCTAAGGCGTTGTCTATTTCTTAAAGGACGCTTCCAGGTTAAATATCAAGGGAAGCCGTGGCGAGACGTGTGCAGTCTTATCCAGGGCGCAGCCTTTTTTAATCCTCAGTATCCTGTTGAAGCCTTACGTGTGATATCCGATTCTGAATCGGACAAAGAAGACAATATAGTGATTAATGCTCCTAAAATTCTTTAACATATGAAAACAAAGTTTACTATGCTTATTCTGGCGGTTGTTATAATTGTATTGGGCGTAATGCTCCTGCATTTAACGCATCGAACTTGTAAAAATGACAAGAGTGCTTCCGCAATTGAGAATATACTTACAAGAAAATCTGTTCGTAACTATACCGGAGAGGCAATTCCATCATCAGTGCAGGAAACTATTATGCGTTGTGCAATGGCGGCTCCTACGGCTATGAATATCCAACCTTGGACTTTTATTGTTGTTGATACTCAAGAGGCTCGCAACAAACTGATGACATTGAATTTTCAACCTGAAAAGATTGCCACTGCTGGTATGGTCGTAATTGTTTGCGCAGATCAAACTAAGTTTATAGATGGATCTGCCCGTGATTTTTGGATTGAGGACTGCTCTGCTGCAACCCAGAATATCCTTCTTGCCGCCCATGCCGAGGGACTAGGCGCTGTATGGTGTGGAATATATCCTGTTCCGGAAAAGATTGAAATGTTTTCGGAACTATATCAGTTGCCTGATAATATCATTCCTTTTGCAATGGTTACAATAGGACATCCGGCTGAAAATCCTGCAGTAAAGGACAAGTGGTCTCCTGAGAAGATTCATCGCAATTATTGGTAAATCAACAGAAAAACGGATAGTAAAAAATGTAAATAATTTTTAATTGTATTGTAAATTATTAATTTTGTTGAGGAGAAGGTCTGCACATCGAAGAAAAAGAACCACCAGGATGATTCTTTTTTTTGAGGATGTGTATGACGTTTTCTTATAGATATCAAAATTTTGCA
>JAGHTK010000004.1 GCA_018065435.1 Candidatus Alistipes equi | reverse complement strand
CAGTACATTGTAAATTAATAAATTAATAAATTAATTAAATAAGTTATGACAAAAGCTGATATCGTTGCTTCAATAGCAAAGAAAACTGGTTTAGACAAGGCTCAAATTCAGGTTGTTGCCGAAATTTTCATGGATGAGATTGAAACATCTCTCGCTTCTGGTGAAAATGTATATCTCCGCGGTTTTGGTTCTTTCATCCTTAAGAAGAGAGCAGAAAAGGTTGCACGCAACATTTCAAAGAAGACGACTATTGTTATTCCTGAGCATAATATCCCAGCATTTAAGCCATCAAAGGCTTTCTCTGCAAAGATTAAATAAGACGCGTCTATAATTTAAATAAGTACTACTATGCCAAACGGAAAAAAGCATAAGCGTCATAAGATGGCGACCCACAAGCGCAAGAAACGTCTGCGTAAGGATCGTCATAAGAAGAAATAATCTAGGCAAGGCTTAGATAGTGTCTTCACTATTAGGTATAACGCTAAGAGGCAGTGCTTCTTAGCGTTATGCCTATTAAAAGAATAAGTTATGTCTAAGGAAATTTTCATTAGCGTTTCGGATGACGAAATGCAAATAGCTCAGACATATGAACGGCGATTGGAAGAGTTCGCAAAGGAACAACTCGCCTCGCAGTTCTCTGTAGGAGATGTCTATATAGGCTCCGTGCACAAAATAATGCCGGGCCTTAATGCTGCGTTTATTGATATTGGTTCGTCAAAAGACGCATTCATACACTATGCAGATTTGGGAGAGAACTTTCTCTCGTTCCAGCATATTGTGGAAACTCATGAACCGAGGCACCGCGGAGCACGTGTCGAAACGATGAAGCTCCCGGAAAAGATACAGAAGGACGGTCGCATATCACAATACCTTGTGCCTGGGCAGAAGGTGATGGTACAGATTTCAAAGGAGGCAATATCGACAAAGGGACCGCGTTTGACGGCGGATATATCTTTGCCAGGAAGAAACATAGTTCTTCTCCCGTTCTGTTCCAAGATTATGATATCTCAAAAGATACGTAGCAACGCACAGAAAAAACGCCTACGTTGTATAGCGGAGAAAGCCCTTCTTAAAAATTTTGGTGTAATTATTAGGACAGCAGCAGAAAATGCATCGGATGAAGATGTTACACAGGACATTCTTTCGATGCTTGATAGGTGGAAACAACTGTGTCAGTCCATTAGAAAGATAAAGGATTATGGTCTGCTGTTGCGTGAGATAAACCGTGCGACGGCTATTATAAGGGACAATCTAAGCGAAGAAACTTCTCAGATTGTTGTTGATGATGCAGATCTTTTCGACGAGATAAAGGGATATATTCATTTGGTTGATCCCAAAAAGGAAGCTTGTGTAAAACTATACAAGGGTTCTCTTCCACTTTTTGATAACTTCGACATCACAAGACAGATAAAATCCCTTTTTTCGAAGTATGTTTCCTTGAAAAGAGGTGCATATCTAATCATCGAATCAACTGAGGCGATGAATGTGATTGATGTGAATTCCGGCAACCGTACGAAGGCTGAAGACAATCAGGAGCAGACGGCTACGGATGTAAACCTGTTAGCAGCACAGGAAGTTGCCCGTCAGTTGCGTCTTCGTGATATGGGAGGTATTATCATAATAGATTTTATTGACATGCGTCATGCTACTTCGCGTCAACTTGTCTATGATGAAATGCGCAAACTTATGTCCACGGACAAGGCTCCGCATACTATTTTACCTTTGACCAAATTTGGTTTGATGCAGATAACGCGTCAGAGATTGCGTCCATTGACAGTCATGCAGACCGAAGATGTATGTCCTACGTGTGGTGGAACGGGTAAAGTGGAACCTATCGTTCTTTTAGAGAAACGTATTGAAAATCAGTTATCCTTACTTACTCAAGAACGTGGATATCGTTCCGTTATTTTGCATGTTAGCCCATACGTCGGAGCATATCTTAAGCGTGGAATTCCATCCATCAGAATGAGGTGGCAGATAAAGTTTAGATGTCTTATAAGAATACGCGAGAATCATTCCTTGGGAATCCTTGATATCCATTACAAAGATGCCCGCGGAAAGAATCTTCTATAGGAATTACTTGAGATGACAAAAAATCAGGAAACACTTTATTCAAAGGAAGCTATTGATACGCTATCCGGCATTTTAGATGCACAGGATGGGCGGACTATCTTTCTAAGCGGTGCTGTTTCCTCTTCCTTTTTTGTCTATGCCTCAGCTTTGATAAAAAAGCGCGGAGGTCATCATATCATCGTTGCGGATGATTACGACTCGGCAGCATATGCGCTTAACGATTTCTATGCGCTTTTGGGAGAAGAGAATGTTTTCTTCTTTCCATCCTCTTTTAGAGAGTCCGTTCATAGAGACAAACTCTCACAGCAGAACATCGTTATGCGAACCTCTTCGCTTGAGGCTCTAAAGCAGCCATCGGCTTTGCTTGTTACCTATCCGGAAGCCTTGATGGAAAAGATTCCTTCTGTAAAGTCCATGGAATCCTCTTCGCTTGTTCTGAGCGTCGGTAGCGAGTTGTCCCCCTTAGAACTTGAACAGAGAGTTGTTAAGATGGGCTTTACGAAAGTGGATTTTGTTTATGAGCCGGGACAGTATTCGATGCGTGGCGGAATCTTTGACATCTTTTCATTTTCGGAGTCAAAACCTTTCAGAGTGGATTTTTTTGGTGATGAAATAGATTCCATAAGACGCTTTGATATTTCTAACCAGCTTTCAAGTGATAAGGTTGACTCGATGACTGTCATTGGGGATATAACTGAGCAGCAGATTAGTCTTATATCACTTGTGCAATACTCTAACTCGGGTACTTTCTGGTTTACAGATGCTTTGTTCTGTATGGGAAAGATAAACGATGTTCTGGGGGCGATGTCAGATTCTAAAGAGGAGTGTTGCTATGAAAATCGAATGACTTCATCGCAAGAAATCATACACGACTTAGAAAATCATAGCGTTGTTCTTCTTCGAAATAACTTTCCACACAGAGCAGCTGAAAGAACGCTCCCTCTAAAAACGACACCGCAGACTCCTTTTGGAAAGAAATTTGAACTTCTTGCCGATGATGTTATATCCTATATAGAGAGGGGATATAAATGTTTTTTTGTATCGGAGAACTATGCACAAAAGGAACGTCTGGATAATATCTTTGAACAGACAGGGAAGAGATATGCTCAACTTGAGATGTTGCGCATGACGCTTCATGAAGGATATATAGACCACCTTTCGAAGGTGTGTCTCTATGTCGATCATCAGATATTTGGTCGCTATCATCGTTACCGTTTGGCAGGCGAAATCCGCCGTTCGGAGCAAATGACCATTGAGGAACTCAATACGCTTCATGTCGGTGATTATGTTGTTCATATCAATCATGGTATTGGACGCTTTGGTGGTCTTGTCAAGGTTTCTGTCGGAGAAAAGCAGAAGGAAGCAATCAAACTCATCTACAAGGATGGTGATGTTCTAATGGTTGATATTCATGCCTTACATCTTATTTCAAAATACAAGAGGGGAGATTCAGAGGAAGCTCCAAAGCTCTACAAACTTGGGGGTGGTGCATGGCAGAAGCTAAAAAATGCAACCAAAAAGGCTGTAAAAGATATTTCGAAGGAACTTATCGAACTCTATGCTAAACGAAAGGCTAGTCGTGGCTATGCTTTTCAGGCAGACTCCTATCTTCAGCAGGAACTTGAGGCATCATTCGAATGGGAGGATACTCCAGACCAGAAACTAGCAACTGATGCTGTAAAAAAGGATATGGAATCCGTCATGCCTATGAATCGTCTTTTGTGCGGCGATGTAGGCTTCGGTAAGACGGAAATAGCTATTCGAGCTGCATTCAAAGCTGCTGTTGATGGTAAACAAACGGCTGTTTTGGTTCCTACAACGATTCTAGCCTTGCAACATTATCGTTCTTTTAGGGAGCGCCTGTCGCAAATGCCGGTGACGGTTGAATACCTTAACAGAACAAAATCACAGAAGGAAGTCAAGGATATTTTAGAAAGACTTAAAGCTGGTAAGATTGATATCATTATTGGGACGCACAAACTCCTTTCGAAAAACGTGGAATTCCACGATTTGGGACTTCTAATAATTGACGAAGAACATCGCTTTGGTGTTTCGGCAAAGGAACAACTAACCAAGATTGCTGTAAATGTCGATACATTGACACTAACAGCGACGCCTATTCCGCGTACACTTCAGTTCTCTTTGATGGGTTCCAGAGATCTTTCGATTATCTCAACACCTCCGCCAAATAGACGTCCTATCGTTACGGAATCACACATTTTTTCAGAAGAAATCGTCAGAGATGCCATTCGTAATGAACTTAGCCGGCATGGACAAATCTACTATATACACAACAATGTCGATGAACTTCCGCGTCAGGCAGAGATGCTTAATCGTATTGTTCCCGAGGCTAGACTGGGTATAATTCATGGAAGAATGAAACCTCAGGAGGTCGAAAAGTGTATCATGGACTTTATATATGGAGAGTCTGACATACTGCTTGCCACCTCTATTCTTGAAAGTGGAATTGACATTGCGAATGTGAATACGATTATCATTAACAATGCCGATCGTTTTGGCCTAAGCAGCCTTCACCAATTACGCGGAAGGGTAGGACGTAGCAATCGTAAAGCATTTTGCTATTTGCTCACGAAATCTGATGAACTTCTTTCGTCGGATGCCCGTCGCAGACTAAGGGCAATAGAGGAATTTTCCGAACTTGGCTCAGGCTTTAACATCGCCATGCAAGATATGGACATTCGAGGTGCTGGCAACCTTCTTGGTGCCGAGCAGAGCGGATTTATTGCCGATATCGGATTTGAAACATACCAGAAAATACTTGCCGAGGCTATGGCCGAACTAAGACAGGAAGGTTATGATTCGGACATGAACTTAAACAATGTTGAATCTAAGAATATGGATCAGGGTTACACTTCAGATGTGCAAATAGAACTTGGTGTCGAAGCGGAACTGCCTGAAACGTACATCAGACAACAGGCCGAAAGACTTAAACTCTACAGAGAACTGGATTCAATACGTGACGAGGAAAGCCTCGAAAAGTTCAGGCTTATGCTTGTTGACCGGTTCGGTAAACTTCCACCACCTGCCGGAGAACTTCTTGATGTGATGCGTCTTAAGTGGGAATGCATGCGACTTGGTGTAGAACGCGTAAAGGTTAAGAATTCTATGATGATTCTTGTCTTTATTTCAAATGTTGAATCTGCCTTCTATCGAAGTGCCACTTTCCAGGGAATTCTTCAAACGGTTGTTTCGCGTCCGGAAAAGTTCGTGCTCAAGAGTCGGGAAGACAGAGTTCAGATTACGGTACGCAACGTACCATCGGTTCGTGATGGAGTGAATGTATTAAAAGAGTTCCATTCAATACAAAGCGTATGAATCTTGTAGTTGATATAGGAAATTCAAGAGTTAAAGTTGCCGTTATTGATGGCGATGATGTGATTTTTGATTGTGTTTTTGATAGCATTTGTATCGAAACAATCGAAGACATCATTTCCAGATACGACGTTCGTAAACTTATTGTCTGCTCCGTAAGGCGTGATACACGTTCCACTTTCTTATCCCTTAAAAAAAAGGTAGAAACATATCTTTTCCTTGACTACAAAACGCCTCTTCCGATTCAGATTCGTTATCAAACATATGAAACGCTTGGCATGGATCGTGTAGCCATGGCCGTGGGAGCATCTTCTCTATACGAAGTGCGTTCAGCCATTCTTGTTGATATGGGAACGGCCATGACAATAGACATTCTTCTTGATGGATGCTTTATGGGTGGAAATATTTCTCCAGGTGTTGAAATGAGACTAAAATCACTTCATGAGTATACATCGATGCTTCCAAAGGTTGATGCCGAACTTCAAGAAGACGATTCTTTGCCTTGGGGTACTTCAACACAGGATGCCATTTTGAAGGGTGTAATGCACGGAATTGCTTCAGAAATTGAAGGAATGCGAGACAAACTGAAAGCTGTGGCGGGTGATATACCGGTAATACTTGCAGGAGGAGGTGCAAAACTTTTTGTTAATAGAATTAAAAATGCGATATTTGCGGATGCGAACATTGTATGTGTGGGCCTAAATAAAATTTTAGAATTTAATGCGAAGAACTCTTAAATACTTGCTATATGTTGCCATGGTGGCTCTATTGAGCACATTCTGTGCATCAAAAGCATATGCCCAAGGTAGTATAAATGCATATTCTCCATGCACTATGTACGGCATCGGAGAGCTTCGTACGCTCGGCTCTACGCAACAATTAGCGATGGGAGGTATGGGTGTTGCATGGCGTTCGGCTCAGATGGTAAGTTATTTGAACCCTGCGGGACTAAGTTCCACGCCTCAAAAGAAATTCATCTTGGATGTTGGTGCGGAGGCTGCTTTTATGAAAAACAGACAGAACCTCTATGATTTGAATAATGATTTCTTGCGTCAGACACAGAATGCAAAGAATACAGTCAATATCCATTCCGTTGCTGTACAATTCCCAATTTATCGAGCTTTAGGAGCAATGATTAGCGTTTCGCCATACTCTTCGGTAGGCTATAGTATGTGGAGTGAGGAGCAAAGCGAGGATATATGGGGCTCTGCTGGACAAATTAGATATATGTACACCGGACAGGGTGATATAACTGAAGTAAAGGTCGGCATTGGATGGGAACCTTTCCGTGGTTTCTCTATAGGTTTTGCTGGAAAGTACTATTGGGGTAATATCTCAAGGGACTATGCTACGATGGTTCATGCCGATTATACAACTGACCAGACAATTTCTTCGATTGTAGGAACAACTGACTTTTCGGTTAATTCCTTTAAGTTCCAGTTGGGCGTGCAGTGGAATGCCTTGGCAACGCAAAAGAGACTTCTCACCTTCGGTGCTACATACGATTATGGAGGTCCACTCAAACCACGTGTTACGGACAATATGTATTTGAACGATATGTTCTATACTTCTGTTGTACTTTCGGACAAGAGTAACGAAATGCGTCTGCCGCACGATGTGACGCTTGGCGTTACATATCAGACTTCGAAAATAGTCCTTGGTTTTGACTACCAATATCGTGGCTGGGGCTCGAACAACGGATATTTTGAGGAACAGGCATATGGTGGTCTGCATGTGACTTATCAGGACACCTCCACCTTTAAGTTTGGAATAGACTATGTTCCAAACCGCTTTGATGTCAGAAACTATACTCGAAGGGTTTCCTATCGTCTCGGTTTCCGTTACGGAGACAATTATCAGGTCTTCGGTGGCAAACCTACAACTAATTTCGCTGTTTCAGCAGGTATTGGATTCCCTTTGCGCTTCTTGGGAGCAACAAGCATAAATCTTTCACTTGAATATGGACGTAATGGCTCGCTTTCGTCTACTTTGAATGACATTGCTTCGCGTATTGGACTTATTAAACAGGAATATTTCCGTATAAACCTTGGATTCTCACTCTTTGGAGAAGACTATTGGTTCGTGCGTCCTAAATATGATTGATAACCACAAATAATCTATAGAAAAATGAAGTTATTGAGACTCTTGAATATTTTGATTATGCTGAGCGTGGCAGGCGTTGTTTCAGCACAGGATTTTAGTGATCCGCGTTATGCAAAATGGGGTGACACTCCGGAACAAAGAAAGAACAACATTCTTGCTTCACAGTTCCTCAAAGAGGAAATATCCAACCATCGTTTCAATGAAGCAGCAAAGTATCTTCAGCAACTTATCGCATCTTGCCCAGGTGCATCTGAAAATACTTACGCTAATGGTATCACACTCTACAAACAGAAAATCAACCGTGCATCAGATCTTGCTTCCAAGAAAGTTTTTGTAGATTCAATGCTTTGGCTTTATGACAAGCGCCTTGAGCATTTTGGTTCTCACCCAAAACGTGGCAAGGTTTATCTTCTTGAGCGCAAAGCCAGAGAGTACCTTACATATAAGGACACAGACCGCGAAGGCGTAAGAAAGGTGTTTGAACAGGCAATCGAAGCTCAGAAAGAAGCTGGAGCAGTTGATCCAGAAGTTGTAGCAATCTATTTCAAGAACCTTTGTGACGACTATTCAAATGATATTATTGACGCACTTACCATAGTAAATACGTACGATGCATGCTCTGTATATTTCGAGAATTTACCAGAGGATAAAAAAGACTGCAAGGCTCAGTTTGAACAGAGTTTTGCACAGTCTGGCGCTGCTTCTTGCCAGAACCTTGAGACTATCTTCTCGAAGAAATTAGCTACAGATCCTGAGAATGAGACTTTGCTTAACCAGGCGGTTGCTCTTATGAGCCGTGCAAAGTGTGATAGTGACTTTTTCCTTATGGTTGCTGAGCGTCTTTACAAGATCAAGCCAACGGCTGAAGCTGCATACTCGCTTGCAAGCGTTTTCCAGAACAAGGGTAACTATCCAAAGGCTTTGGAGTATGTAAAGGAAGCTTTGGGAACGGAAACCGATGATGCAAAGAAGGAGGATATGTACGTTCGTATCGGTATTTTGAATATGTCAATAAACAAAACGAATGATGCAATCGAGGCTTTGAAGGCTGCTCGTGAGTTGAATTCGGATAATGGACTTGCAACGTTCTTCCTTGCACAGTGCTATGTTATGGGTGCATGTGGAGAAGGTATCACACGTTCGGCAATCTACTGGTATGCATACGACCTTATGCAGGAAGCTATTCCTGATTTGGCAGAATTCCCAGATAGTCAGGCAAGTGCAAAGGATCTAGCACAACGTTACCGCTCTGCATTCCCTTCCAAGGAGGACTGCTTCTTCAACGAACTCAAGGAAGGAAGTGTATACACAATTAAGTGCGGTGCGGCTGCTGGACGTACAACAACTGTACGTTATCGTTAGTTGATTATTCCGTGTATCCTTTTGGAAAATATACAATGATAGCACTCCTTGTAGCGGGGAGTGCTTTCTTGCTGTTTTCTTGTCATAAGCAACATCAGAAAAAGGAGCCAGTGGATGAAATGATTATGACCGAACAAGCCGATTCCCTTACGGTGACTGTAACAGAAAACGGAAGACGTTCATATCGTTTTTCTACACCTCTTTTGGAAGGATATACCCTCGCCAGAGATCCTTATCGAGAATTCCGTCATGGAATAAAAATCATAACATATCAAGACGATTCTATGCAGATGGTCAACGCAACGCTTGTTGCCAATTATGCCATCTATTATGAAAATCGCAAATTGTGGGAAGCTAAGGGAAATGTAGAAATTCACAAGGCGGACAGCACGGAAGTTTACACGCAACAACTCTTTTGGAATTCGGCTACAAAGCGTATATATTCCAATGTAGACACCAAAATCATAACTGCTACGGATACATATCTTACAGAGGGCTTTATTTCCGATGAAGATCTAAAGGAAATAGAATTCAGACACTGGAACGGAAAAATGCATTTTGAGGAGAATGAATTTCAACAAAAGGATTCTGTGGCGAACGAATCAAAACCTCAAGCTCCGGCGCCTTCCACGATCTCTTCCCAGCAAGATACTCATGACATAATTGCGCCTTCTTCGAAGCCAAAGAAGGAAAAACCGCGTAGACCTTCGTCTTCCGTATCGAATCATGCACTAGTCAAGCAGGGGGTGAAAGAAGGCGAGATAAAACCTTTGAAACGTAAGTAGTATGTGGGTTTCAGTACTTGTGATTGTATTAATGCTTCTTCTGTCTGCCTTCTTTTCGGGCATGGAGATAGCGTTCATTTCCAAGAATGACATTCAAACCGAGTTGGATGGCAGACAAAACCGTTTCTTTGGTTATGTTTCTAAACTTTTTTCGAAACATCCTGGGCAATATATCACAACAATTCTTGTAGGGAACAACGTAACGTTGGTAATCTACTCACTTATGATGTCCGGCCTTATAAGGGGTGTGGCTTATATGTTAGGTTGGCACGACATCTCCGAAAAGGGATCTATCCTTCTTGAAACCATCTTTCCATCCATTATAGTCATGTTTTTGGCAGAGTATCTTCCAAAATCATTTGTTCGACGTAATCCGGATTTCTTTTATAAGTGGTTTGCCTCGGTAATCTATCTTTTCTATATCATCTTTTATCCTATAGCTAAATTAACAACGTGGCTTTCAATGATACTTTTGCAGCTTTTTGGAGGCAAACGTAGTGATGATGAGCAGACACAATTCTTTTCACGCCATGAACTTGCGAATCTGCTTGAAAGTAGCGAAAATATGCAGTCAGATTCGGAGGAAAGCGGCATTCGAATTTTTCATAATGCACTTGATTTTGCTGATAGACGCGTAAGAGATTGTATGGTATCGCGTGTAGATATGGTCTCTGTAGATATTGATGAATGTTCTTATGAAAATCTTGTGGAATTATTTTCATCCACGAATTACTCTAGAATACCGGTATGGAAAGGCTCGGTTGATAATATAATTGGTTATGTAACTTCCAAGTCGCTCTTTGGTGAAGAACGCTCTTTGAAGGAGATGCTGGTTGATATATCATTCGTTCCGGAAACTTTGCCTTTACATGACATGCTGAAACTTTTCATAAAGCAGGGGCAGAACATCGCAGTTGTTCTGGATGAGTTTGGCGGAACTTCTGGCATTGTCTCGCTTGAAGATGTGCTGGAAGAGATTTTCGGAGAAATAGAGGATGAGCATGACACGGACGATGAAGTGGAAAAATTGCAGCAAGATGGCTCATTTATTTTCTCGGCAAGACTTGAAATAGATTATCTGAACGATAAGTATTCTTTACACATACCCGAAAGTGAAGAGTATGACACTTTGGCCGGATACATTATTTTCAAGCACGGAGGTCTGCCAAAATTGGGCGATGAGTTTACCTTTGATAATCTGGATGTGAAAATTCTGCGAATGACTCGTTCGCGAATTGAGGTGGTAATTGTCCGTAAAAAAGACAAATAATATTTCACGCAAGTCATAAATCAGTCCAAAGAGACTGATTTTTTGATTTTGATTGACCCTTATTGGGGGATTTTATTGGAAAATTGCTAACTTTGAAAGCTTAAAACGAAAAAAACTAAAAAATATAATTATGGCAGGTTTAAACACTCTTAGAACGAAGTTCGGTGTGGCCCTTTCTATCATTATCGGAGGTGCACTTCTTGCGTTCGTACTATCATTGAAAACTGAAATGGGCTTTTCTAACAATGACCCTACGGTAGGAGTTGTCAATGGTGATAAGATTCATTATTCTGAGTATCTTGCTATGTATGACAAGATGAAATCTCAGTTTCAGGGCGAAGCTTACAGCGAAGAGCAGGCTGTTCGTTTGCAGAACGGCACATGGCAGTCAATCATTGCCCAGCATTTGTATTTACCTGATTTTTCTCGTCTTGGTATCGAGGTTAACAATGATGAACGCACAGCCATGATTCGTGGCGATAGAAAGTCAAACGTTTTCTCGTCCTTGTTTACGAATGCAAAAACTGGACAGTATGACAAAGAGTCTGCATATGCTTTTTTACAGCAGGTTTCTTCTTCCCAACAGGCACAGCTTTTGTGGGAGTTTTTCTCTGAGCAAGCAGTTCTTGACCGCGCAATCAACAAATACATGGATCTTGCAAAAATCGGTACATACGTATCAAAGCTTGAAGTTGATAATGCGCTTGCAACAGATGAATATGCTTATACGGGTCGCTATGTATCACGCCGTTATAGTTCTGTTCCTGATTCTGTGATAACTGTTACGGATGCAGACAAGAAAGCTTATTACAACGAACACAAACAGACCTATAAGCAAACTCCATATCGTGAAATCAGTTATGTTGAGTTCCCGATAGATGCGACCCAGGAGGACAAAGACCAGTTGGAAGCTTCCGCAAGAAAGATTGCTGAAGGACTATTTGCAGCTGAGGATGTACGCGCTTATGCTCGCGATAATCGTAATGTTGAGATTGCTCAGGTATTTGTACCATCATCAAAGCTTACAACGGATGAGGCTTCGGCTATTGCTGCTGACAAGGTGTATGGCCCGGCACTTGTAAACAATGAGTGGAAGGCAATGCGTACCATTGCTCAAAGACGTGTTCCTCAGACAATGAAACTTCAGAATTTGGTTCTTTCATATACCGACGAAAAATTGGCTGACAGCCTTTTGCTTGCAGCAAAGGGAGGTGCAGACTTTACAGAAATGGTTAAAAACTATTCAAAAGCACAGAATGCTGAAGATGGTGGAATGCTTGAAGAGGTTACCTATGCTTCTTTGAATTTGGAATTCGCTGATGCACTTCAAAATGTGAAGAAGAATCAAGTTGTGAAGGTCGTTTACGGAAATGTTATCCAGTTGATGAAAGTTCTTGAATTGGGTAAAGTTGAAAAGCACTATCAAGTTGCAACAATGAGTGTTCCAGTTGAGGCTTCTCAGGCAACGAAACGTAATGTCCACACTGTAGCATCTGCGTTTGCAGTTGCAGCTAAGGGCTCTTTGAAAAATTTCCAGGATGCGGCAAAGGATAAGGCTCTTTCGACTCGTAAGGCCAATGTGGATAATGGTGCTCGTTTTATTAGAGGTATTGACGGAAATACAATTGAACTTATCCGTTGGATAGGTGATGCTAAGGTGGGTGATGTGTCGGATATTATTAATATTGACGGAACATATTACGTTGCTGTTCTTACTTCAATTGTAAAAGATGAGTACAAGAGTATAGCAGAAGTTGATGCACAACTTCGTACGGCAGTTCTCCATGATAAGAAATATGAGGAAATCGTAAAGACATTTAAGGGTGCTACTCTTGAGGAAATTGCTGGCACGTTTAGTGGTAAGGTTGAAGAGTTTAAGGATGCCAAGTATAGTGCATACTATATTCCTGGAATCGGTATTGAACCACGTGCAATTGGTGCCATGGCAAAGGCTGAAAAGGGACAGGTTATTGTTCCTATAAAGGGTAATACCGGAGTGTTTGCTATCGTTGTAGATGAGGTTAAGGCTCCTGAAGAGGCTAAAACAGCAGAAGCTGAAAAGGTTAAGCTTGAATCTCAGGCAAGGGATATGGCCGCATCAAGAGTTATCTACTCTGCGCAGCAGATGGCCGAAAT
Organism: Candidatus Alistipes equi; assembly: GCA_018065435.1. Lineage (GTDB taxonomy): Bacteria > Bacteroidota > Bacteroidia > Bacteroidales > Rikenellaceae > Alistipes > Alistipes equi. Next base: position 1,609 of record JAGHTK010000004.1, on the reverse strand, counting down.
CGAGGATAATACTGCAAAGTATTTTTAGCCATAGATTTTACTGGTTGGTGAGTCTGAAGGCGGATTATAGAAGGAGGTTTAATCCTCTTTTACACTGCGCTCTTTTGATTACGTCACAGCATATACTTTTTCTTAATTAAAGTATTTTCTGTGATATCAGCCACTTAAAAAGATTAATTTGAAAATCAGGTAGAAAAATTTAATTTTTTTTACCTGATTTTTATATGTGTCGGGCATGACAAACTAAAAAGAGTGAAAAATGGAATTGAACATAGCAAGAAACTTAATTGTTGGTATAGTGAAATGAAGGTAACTTTTGATGGTGTCCCTGTCAAACTATTCTTTTGCCGTAGAGGCAAGCATGGCAATTGGAATGGATTGCTGACAACTAATATCGAGCTTGACTTCTTTAAGGCCTATGAAATTTATTCTATGAGATGGTGTATCGAGGTTTGCCGAAATGAAGTCGTTGTTGAATCTAGGTAAATGTCAAGCTAGGAATTTTACAGAGCAGATTGCGAGTATATCACTATGCGCTATGCAATATAACATACTTGGATATGTCAAACGTTTCGATTCGTACGAAACCATTGGTGGTTTATTTGCCGATACAACATCTGGAACAAAAGAGCTATCCATCGTAGATAAGATTTGGTTGCTCATTATTGAAGTTATCTCATCAATTGCCGAGCAAATCTCTGCCGACTACGACGAACTGATGACATCTGCTATTAACGGGAGCAATCACCTCAAAGTCCTTTTTGAGCCATATTTGAAAAATGGGATGACCGCTTAAAATTTAAATGCTAAAGTTGAATTACTAATTTTGTTCTTGTTTACGGAACTACTAGTAGTTTGTAACATCTAAACATGGATTTTTATCGTAGGATACAAGTGCTTGAGTCTGGTTCTGGCATCCCCAACGGAGAACTGCCAGTCAACTCCCTTTTGTCTCTTGTTCCTGTCCATATACCAAGCGGTGGATTCCCGCTGGAGTTCCTCGATGGTGGAGATTCTCCTGTCAAGACATCCCTTGGTGAAAGCGGAGAGCTCGATTTCGGCTATGTCCAGCCAGGATCCATGCTTTGGCGTATGATGCAGTTCAAGCCTTTCCCATATCCTGCGTGCTTCCGCAGGCTCAAAGGTTTCATACAGAGACGAGATGTTGTGAGTGTTCAGGTTGTCGCAAACAAGGACGATCTTCTCTGCATCAGGGTAGTCGACATCGACAAGTTCCTTTATCTGCTGCGCCCAGTCCTGCTTGCACCGTTGTGTCTTGATGGTTACTCGGCGCCATCCGCCAAGAGGCTCTGTGAACATAAAGCCGCAGCATGTCCCTTTGCGGACATATTCGTGATCAACTTTCTCAGAGTGGTTCGTCTCGGAAAGATGGATGGTTTCCCTCGCGTCTGCGTGAAGTTCGATAGGCTGCTCGTCCATGCATACTACAGGATATCTGGCGTCATACGGCCTGGAGTACACTTCAAGCCTAAATTTCCCGATAGACGGTATGAGGCTCCGCGAATGGGGTGTTTAATGTCTTGACATCATCACCTATCTTTGCTACAACGGGATATCATACCCTAATGAGGTATCATAGCAGTAGTAT
>JAGHTK010000127.1 GCA_018065435.1 Candidatus Alistipes equi | reverse complement strand
GATGGTAAAGGTAGTAATTATTTTTCAAACCGCAATAAAAAAGTTGCAATAAAATTTAATTAATTGCAACTTGTATAAATAGTTATAACGAGTGTTTTTTTATTAGGCGCCTATCTTACATACACGAATCTTTACCCGTTTATGGGTAATTCACGTGTAGAGTATCAGACGTTGACTTTTATGCACATCATGGGAATAAATTCCATTGGAAATTGCGCATTAATGTTCAATGTCTTAAATTTGGACAATATTTAAGCGAAACCTAAATTTATTATACCAACCATGAAAAAAATTTTACTTCTTATTGTTGCTTCATTGATGCTTTTACAACTTTCTGCACAGCAGATTAAGCATCCGAAGGCTTATGACAAGGCTCACTTTGAAGAATTCCAGCGCATTTTGGATAATCCTACAACAAAGAAGAACACCAAGTATGTATTTACGGAAGCTCACGAACTTGGACTTTTGGGAAAAATGTTCTACGATACACCAAATCCATACGCTAGAATCGATGTTGAAAAATACCAAGGAATGACCAAGGGAGAGAATTATCAGGCTAGATGTTCTGCAGGTCTTACAGTCATGTTTAAGACAAATTCCTCAACGATTTCCGTTAAGACAGAATTCGGTCAGAGATACTCATCCGTTGCAACGATGCCAATGGCATATCTAGGATATGACCTTTATATCAAGAATGCAAAGGGAGAGTGGCAGTATGCTTCATCAAAGGCTTCAAAGGAGAAGGACATAAAGAAGAACTTGGTTATCATCAAAAACATGGCTCCAGGAGAGAAGGAGTGCCTATTGTATCTACCTATTTATACAGAGATACTTTCTTGCAAGATTGGTGTTGAAGAGGGAGCATACCTCGAAAAACTAGAATCTCCATTCCGTCACAAAATAGTATTTCATGGTTCTTCCTACACTCACGGAATCAGTACAAGCCGTGCAGGTATGAGCTACCCTATGCAGTTTATGCGTCACACCGGACTTCAGGTGCTCGGCTTTGGTATGAGCGGAAACTGCAAGATGCAGCCATACTTTGCAGATGTCCTAGCAGATGTAGAAGCCGATGCATATATCTTCGACCCATTCTCTAATGGCAATTACAAGAGTATACGCCAAAGATTGGTACCTTTCATTGACCGTCTAGTTGCAGCTCATCCAGGAAAGCCTCTCATCTTCCAACAGACAATTCACCGCGAAGGAAGATATTTCTGCATGACAAACGATGCAGCGGAACAAGCAAAGAAAGATATGGCATCTACAATATTTGCAAACGAAATTCTAGGTAAGGAAAAATACAAGGATGTATATTTCATTCTTACAGATGCAACTGATGGTAATAATCATGAATACTCAGTTGACGGAACACATCCTGATGATCATGGATACTGTATGTGGGCTCGTTCCATTGAAAAAACTGTTCTAAAGATACTTGCCAAATACGGTATCAAATAATCCGACATCATAAACACAAAATGGAAGAATCTGGATTTGAGTACTCCAGAAAAGGCGAACATTCATATCGATATGCAAGACCAAGTCAAAAATCAGCCTACGCTATTTCAAACAGCGTTTGAAGTGGTGACATCAATACCGAGAAACGGAGATTTTGTATTTTCCAATATCACTATCGAAAGCATTCACAGATGGCTACGGAGACTGATAGACAAGGTAAAAAAAACAACAAGCATATCACCTTCCATAGCCATGCCGACATTTTTATTATGCCGAAATTGAATGTTAACATTCTAGAAAACATCTTGTTACATATTTAAATGTCGGCATAACTCAACACGTGGCATGTGATATGTTTCGTGATGGAGGTACGTTTAAGGCATCTGATAGCACCTTTGAAGGCCAAAAGTAACCTTTGGGATGCCCTTCTTCGTGTTCAAAGTATGAGGCTCCGCGAAGGGGGTGTTTAAGGATTTGAAAGCTTCACCTATTTTTGCGATAAAGGGATTTCATGCTCCTAATGAGGCCTTGTAGAGGTCGTGTTGAGAACTCCTATCCTAGAATATGACGATCCACCCCTGTAGACATACGCTACAACATAGTCGCACATGTAGCAAAACAAGATAGTTTGATATATGTTACGAAAGAAGGAGGTTGCATCTAACCTCCTTCTTCCTTAAACAATTATTTTCTCAGGCTATTCTCTGCTTCTTTTTTGAATATGCCTTCCTCTTAGATTCTGCTTTGATTGGTTTTGATTTGTCATATTTTGCTTGCCATTTATTTCCAACAACTGAAGGATGATCTTTTGCGTATTGGTCAGGTAGAAGTTTGCGATATTCATCAAAGTGTCGACTATCATAATCCTCAATAATGCAATTTCCCATAGTTGGCATTTTTTCAAGTAGAAATACCAAGTATTCATAAACATTTACCTTTTGAAGTCGACATGATTCTACAAGTGAGAAAAATATGCATTGGTTTTCTCCTGATGATACCGAACCAAACGCTTGAGAAGCCCTCCTGGATCATACCTTGTTCGTATGAGGCTCCGCCTTGGGGCTGTTTAAAGATTTGATAGCGTCACCTATTTTCGCAATAATGGGATTTTATGCCCCAATGAGGCTTTGTAGCAGGTAGTGTTGAGAACTCCTATCCCAGAATATGAGGATCCACCCTGTGGTCATACGCTACAACATAGTCGCTCAAAATGATAAAAATTCTGCAACTTTCCGCAAGAAATTCCACAACTTTCCGCGAAATCAAGATTGAAATCCATCAAAACCATGGCAAATAGCAACAAGATAAAAATACAGAACGTTCTCAGTGAGCAGTTCAACAAGCACCGTTACATCTTCTGGTATAATGAAGAAGGTACAATGGAATAACTGGCAACAGGCATGGAGATAGAAGGTGTATAAACACTCACCCTTGAACATATGCCTTCACGCTGAAATACCGCATACAGACAGGAGAACAACCGAACGAATATCAACGTAGATTCAATTGGGAGTGTGGCTCTCTTCTAGAAGGCTATGAGAACCCTTGGGATTCTTCTCTATAATTTGAATCTTCCCAATCGTGCCAACTGTTTTGTACTTTCCGCCAACTTTGCTGTTTGTTGTACCGGCAGCACAACTCCCATCACCTCCCATATTTCAAAATTTACCATACCTTTTTCAAGGTGTTTTTGCAAGAAAATCCGTAAACTTGTCAAAGAAAATAAAAAACGAAACCCATATGAGAATACTTACGTTATTTCTAATGCTTATATCTGCTATTTTTGTATGCAATGCCCAAGAAAGCGAAAAACCACAGATGGTTCCATTTAACGGACACATTACCGACGAAAATGGACAAGGAATAAAGGTTAGGATTAAAATTAAAGATACGGACCTTTATACGATTTCATATAAAGATGGTCGCTTCGGTCTTAGCGATTTAATGGAAAAGGACATTCTTTCAATCAAATACAAGAAGAACGTCTACGAAATTCCTGTAGGACAGAATCGCAGCCTTGAAATTGTACTAAAGAGTGACGGCACATTTACAAGCAAAGAGTCTGAAGAACTTATTGCCAAGGGCGAGGAATATGTCAAGCAACGCGAAATGGATAGTTCCGGAGGCGGACTTACAGCTTCGTTCATTGAAAGGTATCATTTCTTGCTTCTTTCGGATGCAATGCGCGTAAAACTGCCCGGAGTTGAGATCAGCACAGACGGGAGTGTAATAATACGTGGTGTAAACAGCATCAACAACCCAAGTTCAGCACTTATACTATGTGACGGAAACGAAATTTCCTCGGTTGATGCAGTAAACATCCATGATGTGGAACGCGTGGATGTAGAGAAGGACGGTTCCATGTATGGTTTTCGCGGAGTTGGAGGCGTTATCAAGATCAAGACAAAGAGCGGTTCCAGCATTAACAAACAGAACAAATGATACGTCAATTAGTAATTGTTGTTGCACTTCTTGCAGGATTTTGTGGATTTGCCCAACAGGTACATGATATACCATTCAATGGCCTAATTACGACTTTAGATCAAGAAGGAATCCGTCTGAGAATCAGAATTAAGGACTCCGACAAAGCAACAATGTCATACCATGACGGACGCTTCGGTTTCACGAATTTGATAGGAAACGAGGTACTATGTTTTAAGTATAAGAAAAAGAATTTTGAAATTCCGGTTGCGGGTAAACAGAGCATCGCAATTAGGATGAGTGACACGAAAGTCGAATCGGTCGTAGAAGATGTATCGCTTATCAATGCTGGTATGGCTTATGTTTCGGCAAGGGAGTCCATCGTTTCATCTTCGGTGCTTACGGAAGATTACCTGCGACGTGGCAATTTTACATCTTTAGCAGAAGCTATTTCTTCCTTTTTCCCAGGTGTTGATATTGGAGTGGATGGCTCTGTGACACTTAATGGTAACGAGATACTACTCGTATGCAATTTGGAGGAAATTCCTTCACTTAATCCCATTCGGATAGAGGATGTTAAAAAGATTGCAATCGAAAGGGATGGTGCAATATTTGGTGAAAGGGGTCTAAATGGTGTAATGTATATCAGCACCAAAAATTAGAAAAATAGTATATCCGCCATCGCTAGAAGTGCCAATTCGACACTTGCCATAGCATTGAAAGTACCAAAGGCAATAGGAATATTAAGTTGCCTTTTAGGAGTTACAATGATATGTTCCGAAGCAAGTATGCAGGCAAACAAAACCACTCCTAACCATAAAAGCACGCCACCCGATATTTCAACGGCAAACCAGACAATCGACGCCACGGAAATCATGTGCATTACGATGCTTATTAAAAGTGATGTTCTTACTGAAAATGATGCAGGTATAGAATGTAATCCATTTTTTATATCAAAATCTCTGTCCTGCAAAGCATAAATAACATCAAAACCTGCGCACCAAAAGATAACAACCAATGAAAGTATACATGGAACAAGGGCAAAACTTCCAGTAACCGCAATCCATGCTCCCACCGGAGCAATTCCAAGCGATAATCCCAAAACTAGATGTGAAAAAGCCGTAAAGCGCTTACAATAACTGTAAAATATCAAAACACCAAGAGCAACGGGCGAAAGACATGCCGTAAGCATATTTATGGATGATGCTGTCAAAAAGAAAAGTATTCCGTTTATAACAATCAGTCTTAGCGCAACCTTCGGTGAAATAACCCCTGCAGGTATTTCCCTTGATGCTGTTCTTGGATTTTTTGCATCTACATCACGATCTATATAGCGATTAAATCCCATAGCGACATTACGGGCAAATACCATGCACAATATCATTTTTATTAGCACCACCCAGTCAAAAGCACAATCCGTAAGCATTATTGCACAAGTGTAGGAAAGTAGCGCAAAAGGCATGGCAAAAATGGTGTGTGAGAATTTCACCAAAGAAAAGTAATCAGATATTTTTGCTCTCATTAGACGAATATAGTTCTTTTTCGACGGCAAAGGTAAAAATAAAAGCCTTGAACTCTGGAGTATGACTCGATAATAATTAGTATCTTTGCCTGATAAGAAAACAATACAGACATGAATATATCTTTCAATTGGCTCAAAGAGTATGTTGATTTATCGATGTCCGCACAGGAATGTGCAAAGATTCTAACGGATATCGGTCTTGAAGTAGAAAGTTTCGAAAAGATAGAAACAATCAAGGGTGGTCTTGAGGGTGTAGTCGTGGGTGAGGTTCTTACCTGCGAGGCCCATCCGGATTCCGACCATCTGCACATTACAACGGTTGATATTGGTCAGGCAGAGCCTCTGAACATCGTATGCGGTGCAGCGAATTGTCGCAAGGGACTTAAGGTTATGTGTGCAACAATCGGAAGCGTACTTTACCCTATCGGTTCCCAAGAAGAATTCAAGATTAAACGTAGCAAAATTCGCGGTGTTGAAAGTCTTGGTATGCTCTGTGCCGAAGATGAACTTGGCATCGGTTCTTCCCATGAAGGAATAATCGAATTACCACTTAATGCTAAGGTTGGAACTGCAGCAAAGCAGTACTACAATATTCAGGATGACTATCTGATTGGCATTGGTCTGACGCCAAACCGTGTTGATGCAGCATCGCACATTGGCGTAGCACGAGATCTTGTGGCATATCTAAGGGCCAAGGGAGAGAATGTTACACTAAAACTTCCAGATGTAAGTTCATTTAAGGTCGACAACCACGATTTGGAGATAAGCGTAAAGGTCGAAAACACTACAGCATGTCCACGCTATACGGGAGTTTCGATTACAGGTTGCAAACTTGCTCCATCACCAGAATGGATGCAGAACTACCTTCGAGCTGCAGGAATAAATCCGAAAAACAATTTAGTTGACATAACTAATTTCGTACTCTTTGAACTTGGACAACCTCTTCACGCATTCGATGCTAGAAAAATTGACGGAAATGGAGTGGTCGTAAAGACAGTTGAAAACGGGACAAAATTCACGACGCTTGACGGGGAGGAACGAACCCTTACCGATAGAGATTTGATGATTTGCTCGATTGAAAAGCCGATGTGCATCGCAGGCGTATTCGGAGGAAAGCAATCCGGTGTATCGGATGAAACTGTAGACATCTTCCTCGAGAGTGCATACTTTAATCCTGTATGGGTTCGTAAGAGTGCAAAGCGTTTCGGACTCAATACTGATGCTTCGTTCCGCTTTGAAAGAGGTATAGATCCAAATATTCAGCTCTATGCTCTTAAACGCGCAGCCATACTTTTTAGAGATTTGGCCGGAGGAAAAATCTCAAGTGAGATAACAGATTCCAGACCACAAGAGGCAGAGCCATTCCGCTTCGAATTTTCACTCAAAAGAGCCAAAAGTCTCATTGGGAAAAACATCCCGGATGAAACAATACTTTCAATAATCGATGCATTGGAAGTAAAGGTTGAAAAACGTGAAGAGGATTTACTTCAAGTTGCCGTGCCTCCTTACAGAGTAGATGTACAACGCGAAGCGGATTTAGTGGAAGACATCCTTAGAATCTATGGTTACAACAACATAGAGCTTCCGGAGCATCTCTTCTCCACACTCGCTTATATTCAAAAGCCAGACAAGACACATCTTGTAAATATGGTTTCAGATGCTCTTACTGCTAGAGGATTCACCGAAATCATGTCCAATTCCCTAACCAAGGCATCGTACTACGAACAGTGCAAAGCATATCCAATAGAGAATGCAGTAAAGATACTCAACCCTTTATCACAGGATTTGAGCGTTATGCGCCAAACGTTGCTTTTCAATGCAATGGAGGCTGTCGAGTTGAACGTCAACCACAAAAATGCATCTTTGAAGTTGTATGAGTTCGGAAATTGCTATTTCTATGATGCCTCTAAAAAGGATGAACAGGCATGCTCGCTTGCTCCATATTCAGAGAAATACATGCTCTCACTTCTTATAACTGGACAAAGCAGAAACACATCATGGAATGAAAAAGCTACAGTAAGCGATTTCTTCTGCTTAAGAGCAACCGTAGAGATGCTTCTGAAACGTTTCGGTCTTTCTATTTATGATATGCCTACGGAAGAGGTATCGGATGATCTTTATGCTTGCGCACTAGAGTTTAAACTTCAAAACAAAGCATTGCTTAGAATCGGACAACTCTCGCAGTCGCTATGCAAAAAGTTCGATACAAAACAAGATGTGTTCTATGCCGAAATAAATTTCGACCTTCTTCTCAAAGCAACCCGCAAGCATCACATTACCGTAGAAGAACTTTCAAAATATCCGGAAGTTAAGCGTGACCTTGCACTATTGGTTGATTCATCCGTTAAGTTTGCAGAGCTTCGCAGCGCAGCATTCCAAGCCGAAAAGAAGCTTCTAAAGAAGGTGTCGCTCTTTGATGTATATCAAGGAGACAAACTTCCTAATGGAAAGAAGTCATACGCCCTAAGTTTCATTCTGGAGGATAAGAACCAAACGCTCAACGACAAAACGATTGAACGAGTAATGGATAATCTGCAAAAGACATTTGAAAGCAAGTTCCAGGCTCAGATACGTTAGAAACATTTTGGGAAAATATATTGAAAGGGACGTTACAACTACGTCCTTTTTTTTATTGTTGTAGTATTGTAAAGCAACACAGCAACTACACAAAAGAATTTTTACCGCAAAACTATGCTTTTTAATAAGAATACCTGCCTATATAATCAGACCTTAGTTCAAAATAAAAAATGGCCTTTTAGGATTAGGATAATTTGCAAAATCACACCCGTTAGAGATATATCCATCTTTTTCACTTTCAACACATATTTGCAAAAAAGGGCGAGAATAGAATCCCGCCCTTAGTTATAGTTGTAACTCAAGTTTACTTCTTAACAATCTTTATATTATCATAGAATATACGATTATCCTTTACACCAGTTTCCCATGCAGTTGAAAGACAAATCTTGGAGTCTATACGAACTTTTTCAATTGTAATTTCCATATCATTGTCTGCCGTTTCTTCAGTTATCGCAGATCCTGCAGTCTTAGGTGTGTATTCCAGTAACATTTGAGGGCCATCTCCATTGTCAAGAATAACGAAGAGCTTCTTTCCAAGCTTACTATATGCGCATGTCGATGCTGTAAGTACAATATCTATTTCGGCTCCTTCAGGAATACCCATATCTTGGAACATCTTTTTAACAGGAAGGAACAATTCACCATTACATCCGGCATCATGCGCGCCACGTCCTATTTTGAAATAACCTACACGAGCATATACACGGTTCGAAAGACCTGCGCCTTCACCATACGCCATCTTTGAAGGAACAGAATAACCATGCTCTTGTACAACAGGTACCGATCCTCCATCTTGACAGATTGTTTCAGTTGCCGTTGCTCCAATAGCTTCCTGTGTAAGCCAATCCAAATTATCAAAGAATAGTACCGTTCCAGAAGGAGTTACATCAGTTGCTACCTTACATGACGCCCACTCAGATGGAAGATAAGCAGATGAATTATCTGAAACACACTGGAACTTTACTGTATAGGATTTACCTTGCTCGAAACCATTATATGTAAGTGATGTAGTTGTAACAACGTCTTCAACTAGTAGTTCATCACCCAAGCATACCTGATACTTATACTTGTCTGCAAATGGAACAGCATCCCACGTTAGAGTGAATGATGAATCTGTGAATTCGCGTTGAATAGAATCAACCGATACTGGAGGAAGTTCTATTGCACCCTGACAGAAAGTAACCTTAAATTCATCGAAATTAGTTCTTGCTGCAGAAGGATAAACATTTTCGTTTTCAATCTTAATCTGCGTTTCGTTTGTAACGTTCATAAGAGTTAAAGTTTCGGTTGTAATACAGCCTGGAACATCTGTATAAGCAGCAGGCTTAACAAGTTCGACTGTCTTTGCCTCAACACCTTCAACAGTACCTGGGCCTATAACAGATACAACTATATTATCATTACAACTATATCTGTGTACTACCTTAAATGAAAATTCAACGTTCATAGGTTCCGCTCCAATGCCCAAAAGTTTTGGAGTTGTGATAGAAAATCCAGCAGAACCAGTACCACACTTGATATATCCAGGGTGCTCATAAACCTTGGAATACTCCCAACCATCAAGGTTCTTATCTATAAGATATATTTCAGGAACTGAAGTGAATGCGGCTGTTCCATCTGTATTATAATCTGAAGTTACGAAGTAGAAAGGTTCCTCTCCGTTCATTGTTGCAGCGGCAACCTTTCCAACACGTGTGCTATTATCACAAAGAGGACACCAGTATTCTCCTACAGGAATCTTCTGGTACATCAAATCACCACCCCAATTCAAAAGGTCATAATCCTGATAGAGGATGTAATGTTCAACAGCTGCATTCGAAAGGTTCACTTTAATAGTACCCTTCTTAGCGACATTTGACGTAATAGGATTTGCCATTGTAAGAACATGTGAACCTTTATCCGTATTTACCGTAATTTTCAAAGTACGTGTTCCAGGAAGAACAGCCATATAGAGAAGTCCTTGTCCGGAAGCAGAAGGCACAGCAAAAGGAGTATCAACAATCACAGCACCAGCACATCTTCTACCACCTGTCGTAAAATCAAAGCTCTTTCCAACAAGGTTATACTTGTATCCACCTACAAGAGGAGTATCTGTATCATTAACAACTGTCGCAATGACGTTACGGATATTAGCTGACGTGTATTTCGAAGATGAGTCATAAATATCAAAACAAAGAACAGATGCGAGTGGTGAGAATGAAAGCGCAGGGGATTTATCCTTCGAAAAATCAACGCCCTCGGCTGCCATCGTAAAGTAATTACCAAATTCCTGAGCACCTGCTACACTTTGATGCTGGCTCTGCTTGAGAACAACCCAAATTGATTCCTCGTTTACGGTAGGAACTCCATCCGCATTCTTGTTAGGCAAGCAACTACTTGCAGTCCATTCTGGATTGTTATATGGTGTATAAGGATAGTAAGCATACATCTTACCACTTACAACCGATACGCTATCTGCTACGAATTTACCTGCCTTGCATGCCTCTGCATCGGTCTTAGCGCACACATCCACATTTGAATCATCTTCTCCGCTTTCATCATAGCCTACAAGTACGACACCAATTGAGTCGGTTGCCATCCATGAAAGTTTACCTTCATTGTCACAAGCAACCCTAGTATCGTTCAAAAGAGCTTCAACTTGAAGGTTATAGTAATGTTTGTTTAAAGTCTGTAACTGAGATTTGTTTTCAGTTTCTGCAAGATCCTTTGTACAGGATACGAATGCCATTGCCACTATGGCAACGAGCATTAAACTTCTAAATAAGTTTTTCATGTTTCTTTGCCATTAGTTATTCATAATCATTATTTGTCCAATCTTCTCCAATTGAAGGAAGATCGACTGTACCAGAGACCGCGAAGCCATCTTCTAATCTTAGATCCAGAATCTTAAGTTCAGGATTTAAATAAATTTTCATATATATAAAAG
>JAGHTK010000151.1 GCA_018065435.1 Candidatus Alistipes equi | reverse complement strand
ATCTAATATAACCTAAAATTTACGTAAAAATTGTAAAGCGGGGAGATTATTTGGTCTCCCCATTTTTTTTGCTGCTCAAAAAAATCTACTGAGTAGTTACTTTTTTTCTAATTATTCTCCACTGGTTTCATTAAAGGCCGTTCATTTTTTTTGAGTCTTATTCAAAATTCTCGTGAACTATAGTTTTCTTTCAACTTTCGAAGACTCATAAGTCCCACCTTACAGAGTATTCAAGTGCTAACAAAACAATCAAATTGGTGTCTGATTTGGATGCGGGTATTTAGATTTTACAAGAGCACCAAAAAACAATGACCGGCTGTAGGCGTTTTACCTATCACCGGCCATTTGAAGTATCTGTATTTCTGTCCAGTTTTAATTGGTTGAAATAACTAATCTATTGATTTATTTGATTTTAATTTTCTGTAGCGCTACGTTTTCAAAATAGACAGGAGTGCTGTCTTTGAATACATCATACAAGGCGTCTACGACATATCGACCCGAACATTCTTTTTCAATGCATTCGAATTGTGGGTAGTTGTTTGCAACGTAATCACTTACTGCAACATCATATATGCGATTATTGTCCAATGTCGGGAAAATTACATCATATGCATCATCCTCAGAACTTACCACAATGGTATATGGTACACTCATTATCAAATCGATTCTGTGAGATTCCTTGGATGTGCGAGAACTATTGTATTTATTGATGACAAGTGCCTTGAGTTGTTGAACTGACATCTTGGCATTGTATATGTAAGACATGAACGGATCAATGGATGTAATTTCTGCCTTTGACACATCACCTTTATTAAGTTTGTTGATTCGTATGCCACCTCGGTGGTATATGCCTATATCCTTTTTTTGATCATCTCGGATAGAGCAACATATAAACTGCCACAAGCCTAATTCGTTTAGAGATTCTTTTATCTCTCCGATTTTCTGCTGTAAATCGGGATTGGCATTAATTGTCTCCAACATTGCCTTGAATTCACAATCTTCCGAGTATTCACTCAAATCTATGTTATCGTAAGTGATGCTTTGTACTTTATTTCCTTTCAGAACAATTCTGTAAGCACCTAACTTACGCAACTTTGATCCTGTCTGTCCAATCACGGTTCCGTTTACAAGAGTGTCTACAACGTTATGTGTATGGCCGCTGACAATTATGTTATAATCATTGAATTTGTTTGCAAGAATGTAGTCGTTGTTGTCTCCTATGTGTGAAAGTAGGATTTTAATAGATTTTTTGGGAGCATTAACGGCAATGTCGTGAGCACTCTGCATCGGCTCTGGAAAGTTCATTCCTTCAAAGATAGAAGCGTAACCTTCAGGATGTCCGTTGTCGTAGTTTGTAACTATTCCTGACAGGAAGATTTTTATTCCGTCCTTTTCCAAATTCAGATATGGTATTGGCTGATTCAGAGAGGTATTATTGCATTGGATGTTGCAGCATATAAAAGGAAAGGTTGCATATTCCATCGCATCCTTGAGTTTTCCGTTAAAGACATCGAACTCGTGGTTGCCAAGCGTTGCTGCGTCATATTCCAGGCTGTTCATTAAATCTAGGATAGGACGACGACCAGGAGCATAATCTACGTAAGGGTTGCCAGTCCATCTGTCTCCGGCGTCAACCAAAAGTGTCGTAACTGTATCGCGACACTCCTTGACGGCTGTTGCCAGACGTGCGAAGTTGTTTATGTTGGAATGTATGTCATTGGTTGCAAGAACAACGATGTTCCTCTGTCGTGTAGAATAAGAGTTAACACCGATGAGCACTATCACAATCAGAATTACGATTGTAAGAAAAATCAGCCTGTTGCGTTTCTGTGTTTTCATTTTGAATGTTTCTTTTTCGAATATGTAGCGGTTGTGCCTAATATTTAGGTATGCAAAGATAACCAAATGGATCTTTTAAGAAAAATTTGAATCAACAACGGAATGCGTATTATAACAACAAATTCCGCTTATACTCTGCGTTCTCATGCACCAAATCATAAAGGTTGGATTGCTTGATTGAGATATCTAAACGCAAACATGATTTTTTGACTTGTAAAGCTCGTTTAAAATTGTAAATTTGTTGTATTAAACATGCTTCTTATGGAGAACAAAATTCCTATTTTCTTTGAACAGCTAGAACAGACTATTGAAGTCAATGTCGGCACGACTCTTTTTGAACTTTTCAATGAGGTAAAAATTGATTTAAGATTTCCTCCGATAGGTGCTTATGTAAACAATGCGATAGAGGATTTGCAGTACAAAATCTTTCGTCCAGTTTCGCTTAGATATTTTGATATAACTCATTTTGAGGGCTATAGAATCTATGTCCGCACTTTGAGTTTTATCCTTAAGACAGTACTTGAGGAACTTTATCCTGATAACAAACTCGTCGTTTACAACTCAGTCGGATGCTCGATGTATGCTGAGTTGAAATCTAAAGAAGAATTTTCGGAGGAAGAGGCCGAAAATGTTAAGAGTGCAATGCAGGCTATAATTGAGGCGAACATTCCTCTTAGAACGGACATCCTCAATACGCAGGAAGTTCTTTATCTATATCAGAAATGCGGCTATCACGACAAGATAGAATTGGTACAGTCTCGTATGAAACTCTATACGAAGACACAGTTCCTGGATCGTTCGTCAGGCTATTTCTACGGAGTGCTGGCGCCTTCAACATCATATGTGACGGCATTCGATTTGGTTCCGATGTACAAGGGATTGCTTGTCCTTATGGCAGATAACCTTAGTCCAAGAAATGTGTTCCATTTACCGCAGTCCAAAAAGATGCTCTGCATTTTTGCGCAGTATAAGCAGTGGATGGATGTTATGGGTGTACGAAATGTTGGAACATTGAATCGCCGCGTAAAGGCTGGAGATGCAAGCGAACTTATAAAAATAGCAGAAGCCTTTCAGGAAAAATTGCTCGGAAATATCGCTGACAGCATATGCGAAGCCCATAAAAAGCGTGGAGTAAAGGTCGTGTTGATATCAGGACCATCTTCTAGTGGAAAGACCACAACATCGAAGCGCCTTGGAATACAACTAAGAATTTTGGGTTTACATCCGGTGCTGATTTCACTTGATGATTATTTTGTTGACAGGGAACATACACCTAGGGATGAGAACGGAAAATATGATTTCGAGGCTTTGGAAGCTTTAGACGTAAAGCAAATCAATGAGCACCTGAAATTACTCTTCGAAGGAGAAAGTGTGGATATTCCAAGATATGATTTTATCACAGGAACCAGACAGTGGCACAACAATCCACTTAGAATGGATGAATCGTCAATTTTGATTATGGAAGGAATCCATGGCCTGAATCCTAAGCTGACAGCTGATGTGGATGATAACCTAAAGTTCAAGATCTATGTTTCATGCCTTACGGATATCGCAATGGATGACACAACATATGTTTCAAATTTCGACAACCGTCTTTTGCGTCGTATAACGCGCGACTATGCAACGCGCGGATATGATGCCTCGGCTACACTTGCAATGTGGGGTAGCGTGCGACGTGGTGAAGAAAAACACATTTTCCCTTACAGAGAGAATGCGGACGTGATATTCAATTCTTCGCTATTCTATGAAATATCCGTTCTTAAACCATTCGTCACTCCAATTCTAAGGGAGGTGCCAGACTCCTTACCTGAGTACGGTGAGGCAAAGCGACTTTTGGATTTCCTTGATAATTTCACGGCGATTGATCCGGGTGAAATTCCTCCAACATCAATTCTTCGTGAATTCATCGGTGGCAGTTCTTTTAAGTATTAATTTTTTAATCTCAATATAATGTTTGACAAGTTTATTAATAGGCATGTCGGAACATCTGATAAGGAAAAACTTTCTCAGATGCTCCAAGTCATTGGAGTTGGTTCCATAGAGGAACTGATAAATCAGGTTATTCCGGCAAATATTCGTCTTAAGAAACCGCTAAAATTGCAGGGCGGAATGAGTGAATATGAGTTCCAGCAACACATATACGATCTTTCTTTGAGAAATGAGCAGTTCCGTTCGTTCATAGGAATGGGATATTATCCAAATGCATGTCATGCGGCTATTCTTAGAAATGTCTTTGAAAATCCTGCATGGTATACTTCTTATACGCCTTATCAGGCTGAGATTTCTCAGGGTCGTTTGGAGGCGCTGCTTAATTTCCAAACAGCAATCATATCGCTTACAGGTATGGAAATTGCATCGTGCTCACTTTTGGATGAAGGTACAGCCGCTGCGGAAGCTATGCTTATGATGTTCGCTATGCGCTCAAGGGAAGCACAAAAGCAAGGACGCAATCAACTCTTCGTTGACGAGAATATTTTCCCTCAAACATTGGATGTTCTTCTTACAAGAAGTGAACCTTTTGGTATTGAGTTAATTGTTGATGATTATTCTTCATACACCTTCTCCGGAAAGGAGTTTGGTGCCATCGTTCAGTATCCTGCTGCAAACGGAGACGTTCGTGACTATAGCTTCTTTACGGAAGCAGCACATAACGCAGGAGCACTTGTAACGGTTGATGCTGACCTGCTTTCGCTCGCAATGCTTCTCCCTCCAGGTGAATGGGGCGCCGATATAGTGGTTGGTTCTTCGCAGCGACTTGGTTGTCCTATGGGTATGGGAGGTCCTTCTGCAGGTTACATGGCAACTCGTGAGGCCTACAAACGCAATATGCCAGGACGTATTATCGGCGTATCGGTTGATCGCCTTGGGAACAGAGCTCTAAGAATGTCTTTGCAGATGCGTGAGCAGCATATAAAGCGCGAAAAAGCAACTTCTAATATATGCACAGCATCGGCCTTAATGGCTTCCATTGTTGGTTTCCACTGTGTATACAACGGAGAAGAAGGTTTGAAACGTTCCGCTACAACGGCCCATCTTGCCGCAGTAACCGTCGCTAAGGCTCTTGAGGATTTGGGCTATCGTCTTTCCTCTAATTCTTTCTTTGATACTATTGAGGTACAGGCCGATTGTGCAGTTGTACAGTCCATAGCATTGGAACATGGTATGAATTTCTTCTATCGCGGTGACAATGTAGTAAGACTTTCTACGGATGAGGTTACAACGGAGGATGAAGTGAATGCAATCATATCTGTCTTTGCTGAAGCAAAATCGAAAAAATCGAAAAAATACACTATTGTTGATACACCATCGATTCCTGTAGCACTTTCAAGAAAGACAGCATTCCTTACACAGCCAGTATTCAACAAATATCGTTCCGAAAGTGATATTATGCGTTATATCAAGAGCCTTGAATTGAGAGATATTTCACTTGCAAATTCAATGATATCGCTCGGTTCATGCACGATGAAGCTCAATGCTGCCGTACTGATGCAACCTCTTTCCTTGCCAGGATTCCAAAATATTCATCCATTTGCTCCAGCTTCGCAGCAGGAAGGATACCGTATTCTGATCGAAGAGCTGGAAAAAGATCTTGCAACCATAACAGGATTCTCAGCATGTTCACTGCAACCAAATTCGGGAGCAGCAGGCGAATATTCTGGTCTTATGGTAATCAGAGCATATCATCAATCCAGAAATCAGGGCTTCCGCAATGTTGTTCTTATTCCAGCTTCTGCCCATGGAACTAATCCTGCTTCGGCAGCTATGGCCGGAATGAAGATCGTTACAGTAGCGTGTGATGAAAAAGGCAATATAGATGTTGAAGACCTTAGAAATAAAGCAACAGAGCACTCGGCTGAACTTTGTGCCTTGATGGTTACGTATCCTTCAACACATGGTGTGTTCGAAAGTCGCATACGTGATATTGTGGATATTGTTCACGAGGCAGGAGGTGAGGTCTATATGGATGGAGCAAACATGAATGCTCAGGTTGGTCTTACAAATCCTGGTTTTATTGGTGCTGACATTTGCCACTTAAATCTTCACAAGACATTTGCTATGCCTCATGGAGGTGGTGGCCCTGGCGTTGGCCCTATCTGTGCAGCGGCACATTTGGCACCATTCCTCCCATCGCATTCAATTATTCCAACAGGTGGCGATGAGGGTATTACAGCCGTTTCTTCTGCTCCATGGGGTTCTGCAATGCTTTTGCCTATTTCGTATGGGTATATCAAGCTTCTTGGCGAAGAGGGCTTAAGACAAGTAACGCAGATGGCCATACTTAATGCCAATTACATGGCTTCAGCCATAGCAAAGGAATATAAGACTTATTACTCAGGAGAAACTGGACGTGTTGGTCATGAGATGATATTGGATTTGACGAACTTCAGACATGACTATGGTGTTGACTGTGGAGACATTGCACATCGTCTGATGGATTACGGATTCCATGCTCCGACACTTTCTTTCCCTGTTCATGAAACGCTGATGGTTGAACCTACGGAGAGTGAGCCGAAGGAGGAAATGGATCGCTTTATTGAGGCTTTGATTTCAATTAAGCGTGAGTGTGAAAAGATAAATGGAGAGAAGGACAATGTCGTAGCTAACGCTCCGCACACAGCCGTTGAAATTTCTTCTGATTGGACTCACCCTTACTCTAGAATGGAGGCTGCTTATCCACTTGAGTGGGTTCGTAACAATAAGTTCTTCCCTCAGGTCACAAAGATTGACAACGGATACGGAGACAGAAATTTAAAATGTACTAACGAGCAATAATTTAAGATGAAAGTAGAAAACCAAAAAAAGGTTGCAGTTGACTATACCCTTGTAGTAGATGGGAAAATTGCAGACCAAAGTAAGCCAGGACAGCCGCTTGTTTTTATTTGCGGAACTGGAATGCTTCTTCCAAAGTTTGAAGAGGCTATAATGGGAAAAGAACCTCAGCAGGAGGTTAGTTTCACACTTGAAGCGAAGGATGGATATGGAGAGGTAAATCCTCAGATGATAATAGATCTTCCAAGAAACATATTTGCAGAACTTGAAAAAAACGATAGTTCTATGTTCGTCGTTGGAGCATCTATTCCAATGGCAACGGCTGATGGACAGCATGTCGTTGGACGTATTCTTTCGATTGAAAGTGAGAATGTTAAGATGGATTTTAACCATCCAATGGCTGGAAAGACCTTAAACTTTACTGTAAAGGTGATATCTGTTGAGGATGCTACTGAAGAAGAACTTTCAGGCAGAGGTTGCTGTGGAAGTTGCACTGGACAGGATGGTGACTGTGGTGGCTGTAATGGTGGCTCCGCCTGCGGCGGCTGTCACTAGAATTCCTAATACAATGATTCCCGGCCTCAGTTGGCCGGGCTTTCTTTTTTTAGCGTTTGATTGCAAGAATTGAACTGGAAACACTACGCTCTCCGTTATTATCAAAAGAGTGGTTGTCACTAGGATGATTGACAATTTCGTAATCACGGCACCACATGGTGGAAGATCCTCCTCCGTCCAGATTCAGCGCATTTTTTACTTCGAGCCACGAACACATCTGGGCCATTTCTGATGTTGTCATGCCCGTAGCCAAACCCTTGTGCCTTCCATCTATCACGATGAATAGAATATCCCCTCCACGCGTTTGAGCAATAATAGTTCTGGGATGCCTTTTTGTAAAGAAACTCTTATTCTTGCCTGAAAAGTCTACCTTTTTTCCATTTAACATAAGAACTGGACCGCAAGCTAACAGGTTTCGAAATTTTCTTTCATATTTTGCATACTGCATGGTATCACACTTAAAAATCTTTATTCCACGCTTAAGAAATGCGACTGCTCCATCCACGCGAAACATTTCCCTTTCTTCTGTTCTTGAGAGGGTTAAGCCATCTTTTCTGACAAGTGTAGAAGGAACAACTTTTTTTACATTCCAGTAACCGGCATTTATGGCTGAAACGGCTCCTTGTTTCGTAGCTATAAGACTAGTCTTCTCTAATCTAGTGTGGGGTATCAGCTCAAGTTTTATTTTCTTTTTATGCAATCGTACAATTGAGATGTACTGCATTTCACCAAAAAGGGTTGTGTGAAGTGTGGAAAGTGTTACTCCACTTTCAATATTAACTGTGTTCCACTCACCATGGACAAATTTAAGAGAATCTATATTCTGAGCATGGCAGGTAATATAGAGGAACAGCAGCAGAGAAAACAGCAATGATTTGTATTTCATATGAAAAATTTCGATTAATAAACTAAGATACAAAATTTGTAAAAATCAGAAGAAAAAAAGACAAACTGTCCTGAACTGAAAAATAGTTGTTAAAAAGCACGCATCCGAAGCCAAAGTTTCTAACAAATTTGTTAATTTTCGAAATTGACATTGATTGAATCCAAACAACCCAAAATTTCTGGAAATATGCAATTGAGAAATTTAACACAATGTGAAATAGATATCCTTGAGCGAAATGGTAATTATGCTGAGAACTGGTCAGGTATTTTCGTTTCGCCACTTTTTGAGTGTAGCCAAATACGTGGCTCAGAACTAAGGGGTAAGGTTTGTATCCATGATGGGGTCCGTATTATTCGTTCTTGTGTGGAGAATTGTATTTTTTCTCAAGGGTGTCTTGTGGATAATGTGGGTATTATATCATGTCGCAGGGAATCAACATTTGGTATTGGGACTTTTGTCTCTTCTGTAAACGAGTGCGCAGGGCGCAATATCCCGCTTTCCGTTTCGCTTACTGCCCAATCGGCCTATTTGATGACCATGTTCAGAAATCATCCACGTATGGTTCAACGGCTGCAGGAAGATATTGAAAGAGAAGCTACGAACTGCCGTTCAGACATGTGCTTCGTAGGGAAAAATTCCGTAATACGAAACTGTCGTGTAATATATGAAGTACGCCTTGGTGAGGGGTGTGAAGTAGATGGTGCCTCACACTTGCAAAATGGTACAATCTTAAGTGGCGCGAAGATAGGAGCTGATGTAAAAGCTTCATCATTTGTCTTTGCAGAAAATTGCGTAGTATCAAATGGGGCGATTGTTGACCATGCGTTCGTGGGTGAATCTACGGAGGTTACAAACGGCTTCACTCTTGTTCAATCCCTTGTTTTTTCCAACTGCGATTTAGAAAACGGAGAAGCTTGTGCCACCTTTATGGGACCTTTTACCGTATCGCACCATAAGTCATCTCTGCTTATTGCCGGCATGTTTTCATTTTTTAATGCCGGAAGCGGTACGAACCAAAGTAATCATCTTTTCAAGGATGGTGCGGTCCATCAGTCGATACATATGCGTGGATGCAAGTTTTCAAGTAACGGATATGTGATGTCACCTGCCGTCGAGGGTGCTTTCTCCATGGTTATGGGACGCAATGTGAAGCATCATGATACATCAGAAATGCCATTTTCGTATTTGATAGAGTCGAACGGCATTACAACTTTGGTGCCAGCTATTGCTATATATGGCTATGGTACTCAAAGAGATATGCAAAAATGGCCTAAAAGGGACAAACGCACCATAAAAAGGGATGTTATTAACTTCGAAGAGTATAATCCGTTTTTAACATATTATGTAAAGAAGGGAATTGAGCTTTTGCGTGATATGCTTCGTGAGAATCCTGATTTGGATGTCTTTCATTTCAATGGATGCACCATAAAAAGAGGAATGGCAGAACGTGGAGCGAAAATTTATGAAAAGTACCTAACGGTTGCTTTGGGGGAAATGCTTAAAAAGGGTAGTGGAGAATGTGGAAAATTTCAGAAATGGGTTGATTTGGCTGGTCAGTTTGTTTCTTTGGATGACGTTACAAAACTTATTTCCGATGTAGAGAACGGCACCATTTCAACTCTTCAAGAGCTCAATAAATACTTTGTAGAACTATCTAAGAGTTATGAAAATGACTCATATGCGTTTGCATGGAATCTTTTAGGCAACATTCTTGGCCATGAAGTTACGCAGAAAGATGTACAAGAAGCTATTGCTTCTTCAAATGATGCGGTTAGATTTATACAGCAAATTCGTGAAAGTGACCTTGAAAGGGATCGCGCTTTGGATATGCAGGTGGGCTATGGTCTGGACTTAGAGACTAAGGAAGAAAAATTAGAAGAATTCAAAGCCGTGAGAGGCTTAAAATGAAGTGAAATATGGAACATGTAAAATTATTAATTGCGGGTAGTGGCCCTGCAGGATATACCTCAGCGATATATGCATCACGTGCGGCGCTCTTTCCTGTACTATATGAAGGTATGGAACCGGGTGGTCAGATAACAACGACAACCATAGTTGAAAATTATCCTGGTTTTCCGGAAGGAATAGATGGAAAGGAACTAATGAAAAACTTCCGTAAGCAGGCAGAAAGACTCGGTGCTCAATTTCGTCGTGGTTCGGTGCAAAGCATCAACACGGATAGTCGTCCCTTTATTGTTACCCTGGATGATGGTGAGCAACTTTCGGCTGACAGCATAATCATATCAACTGGAGCTACAGCTAAATACTTGGGACTTCCATCTGAGCAGAAATTCCGTGGAATGGGTGTGAGTGCTTGTGCTACTTGTGATGGCTTTTTCTATCGCAAGCAGGTTGTAGCTGTTATCGGTGGCGGAGATACTGCATGTGAGGAGGCGTCGTACCTATCGAGCCTTTGTCGTAAGGTATACATGATTGTAAGAAAGCCATACCTTCGAGCATCGCAGACAATGCAGCAGAGGGTGCTCTCAACGCCTAACATAGAAATACTCTTTGAACACAATACTCGTGAAATATTGGGCGATGAGGATGGTGTAACGGGAATTAGGGTAGTAAAGTCAACAGGTGAACAGTATGACATTGACCTAATGGGTGTCTTCCTTGCAATTGGTCATCATCCAAATACAGAGTGGCTACCTGAAAGTATTGAAAAGGACCAGGAAGGATATATCCTTACACAACCTGGAACTTCCAAAACGACAGTGGAGGGTATATTTGCAGCCGGAGATGTCGCCGATTCGCACTATCGCCAAGTTGTTGTTGCTGCGGGTTCAGGATGTCGTGCAGCAATTGATGCAGAGAAATATCTTTCTATGAACAATCTCAAGTAGAATGATTAAAGTTACCATATTGGGCGTTTCTTCGGCAAAACCTACCATTGGAAGGCATCAGTCTTCTCAGGTCGTTAATGTCAATGAACAGTATTTTTTGGTGGATGCTGGAGAAAATGCACAACGACAGATGGCGCAAGCAGGAATTAGTCCGTTAAAGATTCGGAAAGTTTTCATTTCCCATCTACATGGGGATCATATTTTTGGACTTTTTCCATTGCTTTCAACGATGAATCTTCTTGGACGCAGAACTGCGCTGGAAGTCTATGGTCCTAAGAATCTTGGTCCAATGCTTGATTGGTATAGAACAAACTTTGAGGTCCAGACAGACTTTGAAGTGGCATTTCATGAAGTCGATACGACCAAATATCAGAAGATATTTGAGAATCGTACAATGGAAGTATGGTCACTCCCTTTACGTCATCAGCTTCCCTGTACAGGGTACATATTTCGTGAAAAGCAGAAGGAAAAAAATGTCGACAAGTTGGCCATTGAAAAATACTCTTTATCCATAAAGGATGTACTAAAGGCAAAACAGGGAGAGGATATTTTGCTTCCAAGCGGTGAAGTTCTCAAAAATGAAAGTATCACTTTTATTAAAGAACTTCCGCGAAGTTATGCCTATGTCTCGGACACGTCTCGTTCAATGATGGTAGCAAGACGAATCTCGAATGTCAGTGTAGTATACCACGAAGCAACTTATACTCAAGAATTTCAGAAAATTGCCAGAAAAAGGGGACATTCCTCGGCTTTGGATGCTGCACAAGTTGCACAACGTGCTGGTGCGGAACGTCTATATATAGGTCACTTCTCCTCACGATATAAGGATTTAACACCACTTCTTGAGGAGGCTCGAGAGTTCTTCCCGAATTGTCAACTTGCTAAGGAACTAGAAACTTTTACCGTATGACACATTCTCAGATACAGGAAATACACTCTTTGGATGATAAAAAGCAGAGGGATGCATTGGGCCTATTTAAGGCTGAGGGAGAAAAACTTGTTGGAGAACTTCTAAGTTCCAGAATATCCGTAAAGTCTGTCTATCAGACTGAAGAGATTTTCGAACAAGGAGTGCTTATATCCCAAAAAGAAATGTCAAGGATATCGAGTCTGAAAACTGCAACAAAAGTATTGGCCGTGGCTGAAAAACCTAAATACAGTCTAAGCAATGCATTACCAGAAAAGGCGCTTATCCTTGCTTTGGATGGCGTTCAAAATCCGGGGAATATTGGGACAATCATCCGACTTGCAGACTGGTTTGGAATAAATGACATTGTATGCTCGCCACAGTGTGCCGATGTATTTGGACCGAAGGTCGTTCAGGCTGCAATGGGCGCAACATTTCGTGTCAGAGTCCATTACACTGATCTTGTTTCATTCTTATTGTTTCATAAGAGTGTTCCTGTTTACGGTACATTCCTTGATGGAGAAGATATTTATAGTGCAACACTTTCCCGAAATGGTATTATTGTTATGGGAAACGAAGGACAGGGAATAAGTCAGGAAGTGGCAAAGAAGGTCAACAGACGGCTTTTTATTCCACCTTATCCTAAAAATGCTCACACTTCGGAGTCTCTTAACGTAGCCATCGCTACATCGATTGTCTGTTCAGAGTTTAGACGAAGATGAATATTGTTGTTGGCTCGAGGTTATAAAAAAGCATCACTTCGAATGGGAGTGATGCCTTTATACAATATTTTGAAAATACTATTCAGCCTTGTTGTTTGAGCCAAGTACTTCGATAATCTTGTGCATGTAGAGTTTCTTCATATTCTCACGTGCAGGACCAAGATACTTTCTAGGATCGAATTCAGCTGGTTTCTCTGCAAATACCTTTCTTACAGCAGCAGTCATTGCAAGACGAGAATCTGAGTCGATGTTAATCTTGCATACAGCGCTCTTTGATGCCTTGCGAAGTTGCTCCTCAGGGATACCTACGGCAGCTTTCAGAGCACCACCAAACTTGTTGATGGTATCAACTTCGTCCTGTGGAACTGAAGATGAACCATGAAGAACGATAGGGAATCCAGGAAGTTTCTTTTCGATAGCCTCCAAAACGTCGAATGCAAGTGGTGGAGGAAGAAGACGTCCTGTCTGAGGATCTACGGTGCACTGCTCAGGAGTGAACTTGTATGCTCCGTGTGATGTGCCGATTGAAATTGCCAAAGAGTCAACTCCAGTCTTTGTTACGAAATCAATAACTTCTTCAGGTTTTGTGTAATGGCTTTCTGCAGCGGATACTTCATCCTCAACACCTGCCAAAACTCCAAGTCCACCTTCAACTGTTACGTCATACTGGTGAGCATACTCAACAACTTTCTTCGTCAGAGCAACATTCTCTTCATACGGAAGTGCGGAACCATCAATCATAACTGAGCTGAAGCCCATATCAACGCAACTCTTGCAGATTTCAAAAGAGTTTCCGTGGTCAAGATGGAGAACAATCTGAGGTTTTTCCCATCCGAGTTCTTTTGCATATTCAACAGCACCTTCTGCCATGTAGCGAAGAAGAGTCTGGTTTGCATATTCACGGGCACCCTTAGATACCTGAAGGATAACAGGCGACTTGGTTTCAGCAGAAGCCATGATGATAGCCTGAAGCTGTTCCATGTTATTGAAGTTGAAGGCAGGAATTGCATATCCTCCTTTGACAGCCTTTGCAAACATATCGCGTGTGTTTACAAGACCGATTTCCTTAAATGATACCATTTTTGTAATATTTTTTTTAAGTGATTTTGACTCGACAAAAGTATAAAATATTTCCACCTGTACGGTTGAAATTTTGACAAAATTATGCAGATTTCTTGAAAAAGCTTTCAAGAGATCCCTCTTTTATCCAAGTTTCAAGCATTCCGTTCC
>JAGHTK010000103.1 GCA_018065435.1 Candidatus Alistipes equi | reverse complement strand
TTTATACGTTCCGCAATATTTGTCATGAAATAGAACAACCCATAAGAACGGATATCTGATTTAAGAACATCGTCAACAGAAAACTCCGGGGTATCAGTTGGGTTGCTTAGCATTATGCCATTCTCTTTGCATTCTTCAATATACCATTCCTTGTATATCTTCTGTCCAGTCTTAGGATCAATTTTCCCAACGTACCGCCTTTTGTTTCTAGCTTTTTTCTCTTCATTCCTATATCCTGTACATTCTATGAGGTAGGTGTTTTTACCAACTTTTTGTGTAGTGACGTAACTCATGTCCGTTGCTATATCAATTATAGCAACAAAGATATTATAAAAAAATCTCCCAAGCAAATTTTTGCTTGGGAAACAGCAATTTAGTCCACGTTGTTATAAATTTCTAGAGGATTTCAGGTACCTTCAAGATGCGGTTTCCATCGTATGAGTTCAAACCGACTTTTTATCTTTAGCGGACAACAATAAATCCGAATAATGGTTCAACAAAAGAGACATTAAATTCGGCGGTACTCCCAACTTATGAACTTCTTTAATAGAATTCCTGGAATCAATAGAAAAAACTTGTTACACAATCCGATTGTAAAGCATCTACCATTATTATGCATATTGCCATTCTGATAGAAAAAACTCTTATTGAGCGAAAGGGATCCAAGAAGACAGCTGGCTATTACGTAAAGTAATTCAACTCAAGTTTCGTTGGGTGGAAAAGTTGACTTTATTCCCACTTGCGAAACGGGTTCGTATTATGTTTGTTCTGAAAGAAAATAGGCTTCAAAATATTTTGAGGCCTAAAATTTATCCCAAACTTAAGTTGGAGTGTAAGCGTTTAGATTGCTTAGTTCTGATGCTGTCTTTTTAGGAGTGCCTGTACTGTTTTTACAGGCGAGAATGTTGTGATAGGAACATCTACGAATATTGTGTTCCAGAAAGCCATTGCTCCATTCCAAAGTCCAGGTAGCTCTTGTGCTCTTAAATCACGCCCTGAGGATGATTTCTTGGATATGAATCCTGTCTTTGGATCTACGAATTCCTTCAGAGGATATACCTTTGCGTTGTAATCCTTTGTTGCACATATCAAATCAACTGGATTGAAGTGCGTGGCGGCCTGCATAAGAGGCAAATCCTCGGCGGCAATCTGACTGGATTCGGCAATTTGCAGACTTTCTGTTCCATCTTCATTTTTTACCCAGAATGGACCTCCGCCAGGTTCGCCTTCGTTTTTAACCATACCACATACTCTAATTGGACGCTTAATAATTTTTTCCAAAAGTTTGTGGTCTGCATTTTCTGGAAGCTTAATCATCAGTTTGTCTGTGATGAAAGTTCGAAGCTCATCCCAGACATCTTTCTTGCCATCAATTTTCTTTGCGAAGTCAAAGCACTTCTCTTGTATTTGCAACAATAATGCGGCCAAGGCTTTCTTGTAAAGAATTGTGTCTTCTCTTTGACTATCGGTGGTTACGTTATCGATGTTCTTTATGAAAATCAAATCAGCGTTAATATCAGCGAGGTTCTCAATCAGTGCACCATGGCCAGCTGGTCTGAAAAGAAGATTGCCATCATCAGTTAAAAATGGAGTGTTATCCATATTTACTGCAATCGTGTCTGTCGATGGACGCTGTATTGAGAATGATATGTCGTAGCGTATGCCGTAATGCTTCTCGTATTTTTTTGCCTTTTTGCTTAGGAACTTTATGAATTCTCCTTCATGTTCTGGAGAAACTGTAAAGTGAAGTCGTGCAATGCCGTTCGAAGTTCCATACAGCGCTGCTTCGACCAAATGTTCTTCGATGGCCTTACGTGCACTTCGCCCATATTTATGAAATGTAATGAGACCTTTCGGAAGGGAACCATATCCAAGACCCTCCTTTAGGATAGCTGAGATGATTTCCTTCGGTGTACTTGAAGGAGATATGTACTTTTTAAGTTCCTTGTAAAAGGCGAACTTCTTAAGGTTCTTTAGTACACTATCGACACATTCGCTTTGCTTTCCATCATTAAGATATTCAAAGAGTTCTTTGAACATACGCGTAGCAGCGCCAGAGGCTGGAACAAACTTTACGATGCTTAGGGAATCTTTTTTCGCTTCAAATTCTTTGCAAAGATGCTCTATTTCTTCCTTTGAAAGTACCAAAATACCATCTTCGTAAGAAGCTGCACGTGAAATTGGAAGGGACGGAAATCCTTTCTTGAAATTCTCAATCTGAGCCTCGGCCTGTTTAACGCTTAGGCCGTGTGCAAGTATCTGTTTTTTTTCAGTTTGCGTAAACATATGCGGTTTTGTTTTGCTTATATCAAATATAGTAAATTGTTGGCAGAAATCAAATTTTGGGAAAAATATAGTCAATCTTAAATGACGTAAAAATGATTACATTTGCACTATGATACTAAGAACAGAAAATATAGATCTCTTCGAGAGGAACTCCTTTCATATTCACTCAAAGGCGGCAGTTCTTTTAGAGTTTACGCACCGCGATGATATTGTAGAAGTAGCCTCCAATCTTCGAAACTCAGATTGGATGGCCATTGGAGGGTGTAATAATATCATCTTTACGCACGATATTCAAAAGACTCTTATCTGCCCACGAAATGAACAAATCACCATTTTGGATGACAAAGCACAATATACGGATATATATGTCGGTGCTGGAATGGAATGGGATGCGCTTGTTAAATGGACTGTAGAGCATGAGTTGTGGGGTTTGGAGAACCTTTCACTCATTCCCGGGACTGTAGGTGCAGCCCCTGTTCAAAATATAGGAGCTTATGGCGCGGAAGTGAAAGATACGATTCTTAATGTGGAAATGTTCGATATGGAAAGTCTCAAATTTGTGACTCTTGCAAACGAACATTGTGCCTTTGGCTATAGGGAAAGTGTTTTCAAACATTTTCTAAAGGGTCGAGTGGTGATAACGGGAGTAACTTTTCGTTTAGGGAAAAATCCGAATCCGCGTTTGTCGTATGGTGATTTACATAAACAAACCCTTTTGCGTGGTCCTATTTCACTTTCGTCCATTAGAGACGCGGTATGCTCCATTCGCCGCTCGAAGCTTCCTGATCCGAAAATTGAGGGCAATGTAGGAAGTTTCTTTAAAAATCCGATAGTGGATAATGATGTACTTCAGGAACTTCTTTCAAGGTATCAGGATTTACCTTATTACGCTACGGAAAGCGATGGAAAGTTCAAACTTGCTGCCGGTTGGCTTATAGACAGATGTGGACTGAAGGGCTTTTCCAATGGCCTAGTAGGTGTGCATGAACGTCAGGCGTTGGTGCTTGTAAACAAGGGTGGGGCTTCGGGACAAGACGTTATGGATTTTGCTGAAATGGTTCAACGTAAGGTTATGGACAAGTTCTCAGTCCATATAGAAACGGAAGTCAATGTGATATGATGGATTTAAGAAAAGGCTTTGAGGACTATGTTTCGATTCATGGTCTTTTTACTTTATCATCAAGAATACTGCTTGCTGTATCGGGTGGCGTGGATTCTATGGTGATGCTGGACCTTTTCGTTTCCTTAGGTTATCATAATATTGCCATTGCACATTGTAACTTTTCACTTCGCTCTGAGGAATCCGATGGGGATGAAGAACTTGTCGTTTCAACTGCGAAACGTTATGGTATAAAACTTTATAGCATTCGTTTTGATACAAAAGCGGAGATGGCCCAATCGGGCGATTCTATGGAGATGGCGGCCCGTAGACTTAGATACAACTGGTTCGAGGAACTTTGTCAAAGGGAAGGGTATGAATTTGTTTCGGTTGCACATCATGCAGATGACTCCATTGAGACATTTTTTATTAATCTTTTACGTGGCACGGGCCTTCGAGGACTTTCTGGCATAGCATGCTGTTCGGGACGTGTGCGTCGTCCATTGCTCTTTGCTTCCAGGGAAGATATTCTTTGCTATGCGAAGAAGAATAATATTGCTTTTAGGGAGGATTCTTCAAACAATTCAACGGCCTACCTTCGAAACAAAATACGTCTTTTGGCTGTACCTCTTTTTCGCTCTTTCAATGAAAGGTTCAATCACGTGATGCGAGGCAATCTTGGCCGTCTGCAGGCAACGCAAAAGTTTTTATCATCCGTAATTGAGAAAATCGAGAGCGAAGTTTTAACCCACAAGGACTCCTACGATGAAATAGAAGTGGATAAAATAGATCCTTCGTTTGATAAGAAGTTTGTTCTTTTTGAAATACTTAATTCTAGATATGGATTTAGCGCAGAGACCGTTGAGTCGCTCTGCGCAGCCCTTAGTGAAAGTGAATCTCCAAAGAAATTCTTTTCACGACAATATGTCGCATGTACTTCCCGCGGTCGCATTCTTGTATTGAAAAGTGGCAAAGAGGATGAATGCGAGGTTGAAATAAAGCGTGGTTCTGGAAAAACTGATACATCTTTTGTGTCAATAAGCATTAAGGAGGATACGCTTGATAATTTTCAGAGTTTGGTTCTGCCTAAGAGTGAAGCGTTGCTTGATCTTGATAAAATTTCATTTCCGCTTTGCTTGCGCCGATGGAAAGCAGGTGATGCATTCTTTCCTTTGGGAATGTCCGGGAAAAAGAAGGTTGGAGATTTTCTTACGGATCGCAAACTTTCCCCAGTGGAAAAATCTCGTCAGATGGTGCTTCTCTCTGCTCAGAAGATTGTATGGGTGGTGGGAGAAAGAATTGATAACCGCTTTAGGGTCGAAAAAAAGAGTACGAAACGTGTTTTACATTTGAAAATGGAATAACTATGGCAGCGGCAAAAGTTTCTTTTCAAGAGAGTTTAAGGCAGTATCGCCTCATTATGGATGAAATTTCACGTGGTGTATTTCATCCACTGTATCTTCTTACGGGAGAAGAATCTTATTTTATAGATGCCATATGCAACCGTCTTGCAAATTCGATTCTTTCTGAAGAGGAGAGAACCTTCAACCAGATTGTTCTTTATGGCAAGGACACTGATGGTGCAACTATTGCTTCCTACTGCCGTCAGGTGCCGATGATGGGACGTTATGAGGTCATCATTGTAAAGGAAGCCCAACAACTAAGTTCTCTGGATAGACTCCTGTCTTATGTTAAATCTCCTGTTGCTTCGACCATTCTTGTTGTTTGCTATAAGGAAAAGACTATGGACAAGCGTTTGCAAATCTACAAGGCCTTTCTAGAAAAAGGAGTAATCTTAGAAAGTGTGGTTGCCAGAGATTATGAACTTTCATCCACACTTAGACCTTTTTTGGTTTCTTTAGGCATAAACCTTTCTTCAGAGGCTGAAAAAATTCTGCTGGAACATATAGGTACCTCCTTAAGCCGTATTGTTCAGGAAATGGAGAAGATAAAACTGGCGGTTGCGGATGAGGCTCATGTAGTGACTCCAGACGATATTGAAAAGTATGTGGGTATCTCGAAGGAGTACAATAACTTCGAACTTCAAAAAGCTGTTGCTAGACGAGACGTTAAGCTCGCTTTGCGTATAATGGATAATATACTTTCCAATACGAAGGGCTTTGCGGGCCTTAGCATCAAATCCATATATGATATGTTCCGTTCCATATTTTCATACAACATCCTCATGTGGCAGCAATCAACCTCCAGACGCCCTGCCATGCGCCCTGATGAAATGGCTAAAGAGATGAAAATTCAGCCTTTTCTTTTAAGAGAGTATGCCGAGTATGCAAAATTGTGGAAAAATCAGACGGTCTTTCGGGTTCTTGGCATATTGAGAGAATACGAATCAAAGACAAAGGGTATAAATTCAGGTCAAAAGGATGCTCAGGCACTGATGCAGGAAATGCTTCTTAAGATATTTTATGCATAGTATCCTCTTTTGGGTGAAAGTACTTTTCTAAATATTGATTTTTTAAGATATGTTTGAAACGAGATATAGTGGTTCTTCTTTTGGCGAGACATCTCGCGCATACGTTTATCAGATTGTTGCCTGCATAAATGGTTGTTTGCGTGATATAGATGAACATCTCTCGCTTATTGGGGATGCTACGATGCGTTTCTGGAATAGAAAAATTCTTTTGGATAAAAATGAGATTCTAGAGGCTGCTCTGGACTGTATCCATAAGCGCGGGGGCTCTTCTTCGAATACTAAATATTTTCTGCTACGTGTCTTTAAGGATGGAGATTTTGATGTAGAGTTTCTATATAATTCTATATATGAATCCTTTACATTGAAGGCTTTGCGACAAGTGTCAAAGATAGTGCGTTCTTGTTCACCACTTTTTCAATATCCAACATCAGCATTGTATGAACATAACCAATTCTTAAAGGAATCTTTGCAACGTTCTAATGTCCATGTCCCGGTATGCGTAGATTATAAGGGCAATGTAACACATATAGATTCACATTCTCCAATTGTTATATT
Source organism: Candidatus Alistipes equi (assembly GCA_018065435.1). GTDB lineage: Bacteria > Bacteroidota > Bacteroidia > Bacteroidales > Rikenellaceae > Alistipes > Alistipes equi. The sequence goes on along the minus strand of JAGHTK010000103.1, from coordinate 6,683 downwards.
GAATCGTAAACTTTTCTATACACCTACAATGGAAGAAGTTGAGTTGAAATATTTCCTTGAAAGAATTCAAAACTACGGCATTGAGTGTCAAAGAACGCTTATTTCAGAGGAAATGTTCATGCGCTCGGATGAGGCAATGTACGTCAATGAAGATGGTGTATCGGCCCTAAAAAGGTGTGAAGACCATGTCTTTGGCGACATTATTGTGGATGCGGTTTATTATAAGCATGAATATTTTCTATAATTGCATCCGAAAACATTTGTTGCTTTTAAGAAAAGGAAACGATTGATTGTTCTTTTTCAACCATAAAATTTTAATGACGGACCATTAAGTCCGATATTTTAGTTAAATTCGCTTTATGACGGTTATAGCACTTTTCCCGGGTTCGTTTGATCCCTTTACAAAGGGTCACGAATATATAGTTGATAGCGCCCTAGAAATGTTTGATAGGGTAGTTATAGCTGTTGGTTCCAATATCTCAAAGAATGGACTATTGAGTGTGGAGAATCGTATCCGTCTTATTGAAGAAATCTATAAAACAAATTCACGAGTTAAGGTCGCTTCTTACTCTACACTTACGGGTGAATTTGCTATCAATTGCGAAGCATCGGTCATCGTCCGCGGTTTGAGAAATGAAGCGGATTACACTTTCGAACATAATATCGAAGCTGTGAATAGAATTCTCTTTCCATCAATCAAAACGATTTTTTTGTCTACACCTCCTGAACTTGTTCACATTTCGTCGAGTGTTATAAAAGAACTGCACAGTTTTGGCCACGATGTTTCTGAATTTCTTCCAAATGGAATAGATATAAACAAATATTTACTTTAGATAAACATGGATTTTACAGCAGAGATGATTGCCGGTTTACTTTCCGGTGAGGTAATAGGGGATAAAAACCGCACAGTATCTTCTGTCGCTTCGATTGAAGGCGGTCGAGAAGGTGCACTTTCATATTGTCTTTCACAGCAATATGAACAGTTCGTCTATACAACAAAGTGTTCTATAGTACTTGTTGACGAGGGCTTTGAACCCAAGTCTGCTTTTTTGGCAACACTTATAAAGGTAAAGGATGTAGGAGCTGCCGTTATGCAACTTCTTCAACTATACAATGCACAAAAACCTCAGAAGACGGGTATTAGTCCGAAGGCTTCTGTTTCGGAATTAGCAACCATTGGGCAGGGATGCTACATAGGTGATTTTGCTGTTGTAGAGGCTGGTGCAAAAATCGGTGCTGGCACGAAGATCTATCCACAGTGCTACGTTGGAGATGGATGCAGCGTTGGAGAAAACACTATTTTGTATTCAGGTGTTAAAATCTATGAGGGTTGTCATATTGGTTCCAGATGTATAATCCATTCTGGAGCAGTTATCGGCGCGGATGGCTTTGGCTTTATGCCACGTGAAGATGGTACTTTTGAAAAGATTCCACAGATTGGTAATGTTATTATTGAGGATGATGTGGAAATTGGAGCCAATACATGCGTTGACCGTGCAAAAACGGATTCTACAATTATCCGCAAGGGTGTCAAGCTTGACAATCTTGTTCAAATTGCACATAATGTTCAGATTGGGGAAAACACAGTCTCATCCGCTCAAACGGGAATTGCAGGTACGACAAAAATCGGTCGTAATTGCATACTTGCCGGTCAGGTCGGTATTGCAGACCATGTCAATATAGGTGATTTTGTGAAGGTCGGTTCCAAGACTGGAATTGATAAGGATGTCAAGCCGGGAGAAGTTCGTTTTGGATACCCTGCACTTCCTGGCATTCAGTATCACCGTTCGTTTGCAATTTTCAGAAAGCTACCTGAAATTGACAAGAAACTTTTCGAAATGGAGAAGACACTTGCAGCCTTAAAACAGAATGATTAGAAGGCTTACACTCATATTGTTTTGCTCTTTAGCGTTGCTTTGTTGCAAAAAGCCGTCGTGTGTTATCGATGTAGAGATATCTTCTGTCGAAGATAGCACGTGTCAGGTTGTGGACATTCTTCAAAAAGATGAGGTAATTGATACTGTTAATATTATTCGCGGACGATGTACGGTAAATCTCTTTGAAAGACGCCCTTCGCTTGTTGCTTTGCGCTCTCAGGGAGAGGATATCGTTCTGTGCTTTACAGATGCCGAGCGGATTACAGTTAAGGGAGATGCACTAAAACAAAATCTTAGTCTTAAGGGTTCTTCGACCAACGAGGTCTTTACGAATCTTAGATGGGAGATTAGGGACGTGTCGAACTATATCCACCAATCCTCTTCAACTGAAGAGTCCATGGATGCCCACTCGTGCTATTCAGAGATTATGCACCGCTATTTTCAACAAAACAGACATAACCTTCTTGGAGCATATCTGCTAACACTCTTTGGTTCTGAGTTTTGTCTTCCGTCACAGGTCGTATCTTTGATTGACTCTTTGCCAGTTGAGGTTCGTGAACTAGAAAGTCTTCGTCAGTGCAGGAAAAACGCTATGAAAAAGGCTTCTCTTGAATCCCTTTCAGGTAATGTATATGAGGATTTCTCGGCTACTGGGCGTGATGGCCAGGATGTGAGGCTTTCGGATTTGGTGAATAATCAAAAAAACAAGTATGTGCTTCTGTATTTTTGGACAACTTGGGAAGATGACTCTTTTGAGGGACTTCGTAAGATAGGGAAGCTCTATAGTAAACTGCGCAGAAATGGAGTTGAACTCTTTGCCGTTTCGTGCGAAAGAAGAAGTGATAAATGGATAGAAGCTTTAGACGTACTTTGTGCAAACTGGGTTAACGTTAATGCATATTTGAATTCTCGTTCAAAGCAGTGTCTTGAAAAGTATTGCGTAGATACTTGTCCTGTGTACGTTCTAATAGATACATCTCAAGGTGCGATTGTAAGTTCCTCTTTTTCCCGTGATGATATTTTCGCTTTTATTTCTGATTTTGTCAAATGATAAAGTGTCCTTCTTCAAATATTGATGTATACAGAATTCTTGGAATAGATCCAGGTACCAATTATATGGGCTATGGTGTTCTTGAAGTAGAAGATGGAATACTTTCGGTTGCACTTGTTGGGGTGCTTGATATACACTTATACAAGGACCCGTATGAAAAACTAAAAAAAATACATCAACGCGTTGAGGAACTTGTTAGAGACTATGAACCGCGTGAGGTTGCAATTGAATCTCCCTTCTTTGGAAAAAATGTTCAGAGTATGCTCAAACTGGGTCGCGCTCAGGGTGTAGCTATCGCAGCGGCCATATCCTTCGGCTGCCCTGTTGCGGAATATGCTCCTTTACGTGTGAAGCAGGCAATAGCTGGCTTTGGAATGGCTTCGAAGGAACAAATTCGTGAAATTGTCGTAAGAACGCTTCATCTGAATGATGTTCCCAAACGTCTTGATGCTACGGATAGTTTAGCCATTGCTCTTTGTCACTATTATGAAACGACATCCGTTATAAGTAAAGCTTTGGGGAATGAAAAAGTCAAGGGATTAGGAGGAGAGCGCAAGGCGCTTCACGGAAGTAAGTCCTGGGAACAGTTTCTTAAGGAAAACCCAGACCGAGAAATAAAAAATAATAGAAAAACGGAGACCAGGTTGATCTCCGTTAAAGTTTAATATTATTTCAAGTTTCCTGGTGTAAAAGGTATTCCCCTTTCCATAGTCTTTGTATGGATAATCTTCCCATGAGAATTGCGAATATTTACTGTTATTGGAGAAGTTGCGGTTTTAGCCTTGGCTTCAAACATATGCGTACACGCATTTTTCTTGAGCTTCTTGAATTTTGAATTCTCCTTCATCTTTGAGATGTTGTAAGTAATTTCAGCCAAAGGATCCATCTTCTTTACCGATTTCACAGGAAGGACTTCTCCATTTTCAACGATTTCAACACTCTCTTCAGGGGATAGTAGCCAGTAATTCACATATATTACATTGCGGTATTTTTCATCTGCATAGTACGCTCTTTCGGGGTGAAGTTTGTGATATATGCCACATTTTTTATCGGTGGCGTAATATTTGCCAACTTCAGTCATGTCGTATATGCGCATTACGCTCTTTGAGTCTTCCATAGAAGTGAACTTTATTTCTCCCTTCCAGTTAACTGTAGCAATTATGCGGTCGCACCCATCAATGGTAATAGCACGCATGTCATGGCTTTCATACCAAAGATTTCCCGAAGTAGAAGGAAGTATATGCTGGTGAAAACGAGGGAATGGACTTTCGTCGTTGTTTATTAGAGTGTGCGTGTGACCGGTGAATATATCAACCCTTTCAAACTTCTCAAATATTTTTTCTAGTTCGGCTAGTTGTGGATTGTATTTTGTTTGTCCTTTTGAGACCCAAATCAATGGCGCATGCACACATAGGTATATTCGTGCATTTGGATTTACTTTGCTAACATCCTTTTTGAGCCACTCTAGATATCTTGGTGCAAATACCTTTAGATTCTTACGATTACCCTTGACACCTTTCCATTTTGGGGTAGGTTCACCATCGTTAACGTAGACGATGTTGTCCATGAATATCCAATGGTCATTGCCAAGATTGACCGAATAGCAGGCAGGTCCCCAGGTGTGCCTATAACACCATGCAGCCTTAAAGTCAGTTCCTTCTCCGATGTTGATGCCAGGGTCATTATCGTGATTGCCACATACGGAATATACTGGTGTTGGATAACCGTTTTGAGCAATAAATTTTTCGCCATCCTGCTCGTTGAAGTTGTTTTTATACCAATATGAGTCTTGGGTGAAATCTCCGAGATTTACCGTGTATACAACTCCGTTTTTGGCCTCTTCTTCTGCTTTTGCTTTCAAAGCGGGCAAAACATCTTGCTTGAATTTGTTCAAATCGTCACGCCCCTTCTCGTTAACAAGGTGACAATCTGTAATGAACATTACAGTATAGTTGCTCTGATCTTCTTTTTCGAGGATGAAATTGTGAGTTTCATTCTTATTGGGTGCTTTTTGCAGAAGATGCCAGAATCCAGGACGGATAGCATCTATGTGCTTTGCGCGGTAGCCACTTGGTGTTGATATGAAAACTATACTATCGGCTTTATCGCTTGTTATTTGGTATCGACCCTTTTTATCGGTTGTTACTACTTGTGTACCATCCGAAACTTCGACGCCCGCAACGCCCTGTCCATTGGCTGTTACCTTTCCTTTGATGATTGCAGCATAAGCATCGACGCTACATGCTGTAAGTACTAGTAGTGTAAGAAATAATATCTTCTTCATCTTTGTATGTTGAAATAATCGTCTTTTTATTTTGAATCGTTTGGTGATATATTATCGTACCATCTTTTGAAATTGGATATGTCTGTTTGCCAAAACATTTTACACAATTAGCCTAACGTTATTTTGGAGTTACTGAATTCGTATGATGTCTAATAGTTTTCTTCATAAAGGTAGTGAAATAATTAGATCTTTAGGAACATCTATAACGAAGTTGTTATTTTCGTTGTTACTTGGCAAAAAAAGAGAATATAAAATATACTTAAAATTTTCATTACAATTAGCTCTTGGGCCACTCAAGGGCTGAAGTAACGAACCAACTTCTTAGCATTAGACAACTGATGTTGTCGCGAAGAATTGGAGCGCTATGGCTTATATTGCTACCAAAGGTAAACCCTACGTTGAGGCGAGAGATAAAACTTTCTTTTTGGAGTGACGTCAAAAAGCTGATACCAATCATCTATGTTATTAACAATTCCATTGATTCGGTACTCATTGAGGGAATGATTGTCTTCTTTTACTAGTTCTACCTTTTCTGTGGGACTTAAATACTTTGCATAAAGGATGGCGTAGATTTTGAAAAACCTACGTTTCATTTCCAGAAGATTCTTTCCTGTGAACTTTGATTCCAATTCTTTGGATATTGTGTAATAAGCGATTTCCAATCCTCCAAGGTCTGCCATATCTTCGGCAATTGTCTTGGCTCCATTGCAAAAAATGGTCTCATCAACATAATATTGGTTGTATATAGCAATCAATTCTTCCTGCTTCTTCTTGAATACAAGTTTGTCATCAATAGACCACCAGTCACCTAGTTCTCCACGCTCATTGAAACTAGAGCCATTCGCATCGAATCCATGACACATCTCGTGGCCAATAATATAGTACAAAAACGGGATTTCAGGATTCATATCCATCAGCAAGGAGGTACTTGGAAGAATAATCATCGCATTGAAATTAGAGAGATAGAATGAATTTGCAGAATATGCATGAAAACTGCCCATGGGATTCATATAGAAGGATGCTACGATATGGTCAAGATTGGTGTACTCCCCGCTGATAGCCATCAGTTTGGAAATAGTCGAACGGCCAACCTCGTGCATCGCAGAGCAAAAGTCATCGGATACGGGCATGTCGGCTTCATATCTTGACCACTCAACTATTCCGGTATGGCATTCCATTGCATCTATTTTCTTTTTGGCAGCGGCTTTTGTATAAGGTGTCATCCACTGAGATAGCTCTATTCTTTCGGACATTGTACTGCGTAGGGCTTCGAAAATCTCTTTATTTCTTATCCCGCATTCCGGCTTGACATACATATCACAGAAGGTATGCGAAATGTTTATCAGAAGATTCGAGTAAAACAACATCAATATAAACCTAAATTTCCCGATAGACGTTAAATTTATTAATCAAAATTAAACCTTGTTTGTGTCATTTTGATGATTGGCTGAGATTGAATCCTGAGCGGCAG
>JAGHTK010000169.1 GCA_018065435.1 Candidatus Alistipes equi | reverse complement strand
TGATGGAAATTGGAGTAATACTGCAAGACTCAAGAAGACAGAGGATATCTTAAATGTCATATTCAAGGTTGTATAGTGGTATAAACTACAGATTTTTTATTTATCGTAAGCGCTTCCGCGATGAAGGATTCAACTACTCCTTTTTTTAGGGGGATTTTGATTTTCAATGGGTAGTCAAATGGGTAGTTTGAACCGTTTTTTATATGGTTTTTAAGCCAAAATAGGCATTAAAAAAGCATCGAGACTACCCGATGCTTTGATTGTATCTAGCTGAAAATCAGCCTAAAATAGTTAATGATTGGTCTAGTACTCCTCCTCGTTGAAGAAAAAATCATCATCAGAAGGATAGTCTGGCCATATGTCTTCAATGCTTTCATACACGTCACCATCATCTTCAATCTCTTGAAGGTTCTCCAATACTTCTAATGGAGCACCCGAACGTATTGCGTAGTCAATAAGTTCTTCTTTTGTTGCTGGAAATGGAGCATCCTCCAATTTCATAGCTAATTCTAGTGTCCAATACATATCAAAAAAATTATTTGGAAATCAATCTTTATTTTTCGCAAAAGTATAAATTTTCCATTAATTACAAATTAAAAAAAACGGACTATGGAATCCATATTTTTTCTTTAACGTTTAGTTTCTTTACTAGAACACGTGAAAGTGCATATAGGTAGTCTGAAAGTCTATTGATATATATTATGGCATTACCATCCAAAGCATGATTTTTTGCCACTTTTACCATCAATCTTTCAGCTCTGCGACACACGGTTCGTGCTACATGTGAAATAGACATGGTAAAGTTTCCTCCAGGGATTGTAAAATATGAAATGCTTTCAGTTTGGCTTTGAAGTTCGTCAATTTTCGACTCGAGCCATTTAATATCTTCGATATCAACTTTTTTCACATCCTTTTGGGAATTTTCAGATAGCGCTAATAGTGCTTCAATATCCATCAACCGGCATTCTATTCGGTCAATGTCTACTTCAAACTCACAGATATTATCCTTTATCATACTGTCCCCAAGCATGGCTATAAATGCACTGAGTTCGTCAACGGTGCCGTATGCATCTACGCGTATATCATCCTTGGAAACGCGTTCCCCTCCGATGAGCGACGTTAAGCCTTCATCCCCGCCTTTTGTGTAGAGTTTCATAAAATAAAGTGTTGCTTTGGAAGTTCGTTGTTCATAAATAGTATGAATGCGCGGTTGTCAATGCTAGTTGACAGATGCGCTAGAATTAAAGAACGGCATATTATGTTGCGCTTCTTTGCTTTATAAGGATCCAATATTATCAATGTCTTGCCTGTTGCATGACATGTTTCATAGTATTTGGGCAATTCATCCTCACTTGTAGCGCAACTTAAAATTACAAAATCACCTTCAGAAGAATCTATCGAATATGTCTTGCTTTTGCAGTATATCATCGCATTGGAAAGTTGTCTCGACCTTTTTTTGCCGACATGGATTTCTGCCAACTTATTGTACAAATCCATTGCGTCTTTTTCAATATTCGAAGTCATGAGAACTTTCCTTACAAAATAATACACGAAAGGGGAATGCACTCCGTGTCCGCGGAAATGTCTTATGCGGGATAGTCTTCTTCCGATTGTATCCAGCGACCTAAGTCGTTTAAGAATAGATCTCCCGCTGATTTTCATAAATCTTATTTTTTTAGCATGCCAGCCAAATGACCTGTTGAAAAAGCAATTTGAAGGTTATATCCTCCAGTATTAGCATCAATATCTAGAATTTCTCCAGCAAAATAAAGTCCTGGTACTTTCTTTGATTCCATCGTGAATTCGTTGACTTCGTTACAATCCACGCCGCCTGCTGTGACAACGGCATGCTCGAATGGCGAATAGTCATCAATTGGGAATACCCAGCCTTTAAGAACCTTGATTAGTCGTTCTGTATCTTTCTCGGTAACTTTGCTTATGTAAAGTTTGGAATGTACGTCAATTTCTTTGCAGATAGGAACAATCAAAGGTTTCGGTGCAAGTCTACGTACCAATTCCGCAAAAGTGTCTGTTTCAGACATGCTTTCCATCTCGCGTCTGATGCGTTCTCTAAGCATTTGCTCATCCAAAGCAGGTTTGAGGTCCATCACAAGTTTTACCTTCTTTCCTTCCAAAAGTGCATCAACACCATCACGGCTCAAACGTAGTTCTGCCGCCCCCTCAATACCGCGATCGGTAAAGGTAACTTCGCCGAATTCCTCTTTTATAGTCTGATCATCCACAACAAGTTTCAGATTAGTGTTCTTTAAGACAACGTCGCGGATGTATTCAGCTTGTGGGTGAGATGTTACAAGAGCTGTAAGCGATGGCCTAACATTTACAATTGAGTGACCTAGCTCAGATGCAAAAAGGTATCCGTCGCCAGTGGAACCTGTCCCAGGATATGAAACTCCTCCGGTTGCCAAAATGACATTATCTGTATATTCCCTTCGTGGGAAACCGCGGTGGTTGATGTACTCGACACCATACACTTTGCCACCCAAAGTCATTATGCCTGTTACACGTGTGTTACATTCTATTCGTACGTTGTAATCCCTACAGTTGAATTCTAGAGCATTGGCAATGTCTGCAGCTTTACCACTATCGGGAAAGACTCTGTCACCGCGTTCTGTTACTAGTTTTACACCCAACTTTTCAAAAAAGCGCATAGTGGAACGATTTGTGAATTCGCGATAAGCGATTTTTAGAAAGTCGTAGTTCGCGCGAACGTTCTCTCTAAACGCCTCTTCGTCTCGAGTGTTCGTAAGATTGCAACGGCCCTTTCCCGTTATTCTAACTTTGCGGGCAGGTTTTTCCATTTTTTCCAATAGAAGTACACGGCTGCCGTTTTTGGCAGCTGTGCCGGCTGCCATGAGCCCTGCTGCTCCGCCGCCTATGACAACTACATCGTAGTGTCCAGAATCAAGAGTTTCTTTATCATTTTCCATATCGCACAAAGATACTCATTTCAAAATACTTTTGTTTCTTTGTAGACAAATAGATTCCGATGATGATAAAAAATGTAATATTTGATTTGGCAGGAGTGGTCTTTTCCAGAGATCGAGATAAGACTCCAAAGGAGATACTTGAATATTTTTCATTTATAAATTCAGGCGAGATAATGCCACAATTTTGGCAAAATTATGATCTTGGTGCAAATGCTCATGAAGTTGCCGCTGCGCTTGCCCAATTACGCAATGATACACCATCACATGCATTTTATATGATGATGCAGGCTATAGAGTATCAGCGCGAGGTCTTGCCCACCAAGGAACTTATTCAGCGTTTGAAGCAAAGGGGTTTTTCCTTGTATGTGCTTTCAAACATGTCTAGGGAATATATTGACTTTTTAAGAAAGTTTCCTGTTTATGCTTTATTCGATGGGGAAGTCGTTTCATGCGAGGTCCATCTGGCGAAACCTTCTTCTGAGATATTTGAGACTATTCTTACGAAATATTCGCTTAAACGAGAAGAATCTATCTTTATTGATGACAGGGTGGAAAATGTTAATGCTGCCATAAACGTAGGTATCCATGGCTTTTTGTTTGATAGGAATAATCCTCGAGATAGCGCCAGCGAATTAACAACTATGCTTCTTGGGTAGTAACTTCTTTTGCTTTGTAAGTCTTGGCTGCAATGCAAATACTAAGTTCGTACAAGCCATATAGCGGTATTACTACCAAAAACATACTCATGATGTCAGGTGGGGTAATGATGGCAGAAAGAATGGCCAAAATCACCAAAGCGTGCTTTCTGTATTTTTTCATAAAAGCTCCTGAAAGGATCCGCATTCTAGCGAGGAAGTATACAAATATCGGGAGCAGAAATACGATGGATGTCGTAAGACACAGATTCAGCACGCATCCGATATAGGAACTTATATCGATAAAATTAGTAATTGAAGCGGATAGAGTATAGCCACTTAAAAAATCCACGGCGATAGGCGAGAGAACGAAGTATCCAAACATAAGGCCTATTAGCATGCACAATGTGGAAAGAAAGAAGAAAAGCTTTCCTCCGCGTATTTCGTTTTGTGTTAGCGCTGGTTTTATGAAAAGCCATATTTCAAATAAGGTGTATGGAATCGATAGAATCAAGGCTGAATAAAGGGCAAGCATGATGTGCATGTTGAATTGTCCTGCTATTGCAGTGTTTATAAGTGTAAAACCATCATGATTGATTCTAAGGATGTCCTTGCCTGTTATATCTGCCATGTATGCCATAAACCTATTGGATGGGAACCAGTCGGACATTGGACCAAGGATAATTGCCATAATGTAGTCTTTAAGACAAAATGAAGTAATAAAGACCAAAAAGAACACGACGGCGATGTGCTTTAGCCCCGGACGCATTGCATCCAAGTGCTCAAAAAATGTCATATTGTTAGCATCCTTTTCCATATTGGAAAATTTACATAATCAGTAACTGTTCAGCAGAAAATCCTCAGTTACTTTTTAGCCGGTGATTCTCTGTAATATTTCAAGTTGAGCTAGAGTACTTTAAGTAGTAAAAAGTAAGAAAAACCTAACTACTCTCTGACTCAATTGTGGAACTCTTATAACAAGTCTAGTGTAAAGACTTAACTTTCCTTCTTGCATGGATAATCAAAGACCGCTCCATTCTCATCAACCATCCTCCATTGAGTGATATTACGCTTTTCACTTAAAATGACAACTCCACACTTCGTTACTTTTCGTCCATCCGCTTCATATGGAATTGCGTAGCCCTTATCATCAATTTGGGCAAGAGCATT
>JAGHTK010000045.1 GCA_018065435.1 Candidatus Alistipes equi | reverse complement strand
CCCGCGGACCGAAAGCAAGCATGAGTGTAGATACAAAAAATTACACCGTTTGGGTGTCCAATGACTTTGACGGTGATGTAGCCACTGCCACTTGGACTCAGATTGCTATCCCTACACACGGCACTACGCCTTGGGGATATGTTAATTCAGGAAATATGGTTATCCCTGACGCTAACTGCGCTGCCAACTGCCGTATTGCATGGAAGTACGTTTGTGACGACAAAGAATCGGCAACATGGGAAATCAAGAATATTATTGTAAAATAGATTATACAATTGACCGTTTGTTCAAAAGCAGGCTCTTCGGAGTCTGCTTTTTTTATCTCTTTCTTTCGCGAAAAGTGACGAAACACCAACTATCTTCCCATCATCTCCGATAGTGAACCAACAGCGACTTCTGGGGTGACCGAGAGGAACAACTGACGTTGTATAAATACTTGCAGCAGGCAAATCCTCAAAGGTTTGCCATTTCTTTTGCTATCTCTTGTTGGATGGTGGGAGAATTGGTCAGTACAAGAAACCGAACATCCACATAGGAATCTTGTTTTCAAAGCCCAATTCAATATTGTCTTGCACCACGAAACTATCTTTAATTCCGGCAATTTGCTTATAACCTTTGCTGCGACCTCCTACCTCAAGTAGGTATTTTTGGTCAACCAATAGGTCTCCCTTTTGGGGCATTGCCAGTAGATGTCTCTGTGCTAACATGGATGTGACAAAAGTTTCTCGCATTGTGCCAAGGTCAGCATTGGGGGATAATGCAAACATCAGATTGGTGTTGTTGAATAATATCTTCTCCGGTTTATTCAGTTGTTTCCATGCATCCGTTTCGGCATATAATCGTCTGATTAAAGCGGCCTTATCCAGAAGGTCAATCAATTTCAGTAACGCATTTCGGGAGATATTGAGGGACTGACATAACGAAGAAATATTGATGGTGTATGGGTTTTGTTGCGCCAAGATTGCTAATAATGGCTTGACTTTGTAAATAGAATCGTATTCTAATTTGGCGATGGCAGGTATTTCTGTAAAAATGATGGTGTCTATTACCTGACTTAACTTATCCAAATAGTTTGAATCACTTTCCCGATAAAAGGGATAATACCCTTCTTTGCAATATTGCTCAAAGTATGGGAGAATCTTGATTTTTTTTGTGGATGTAATCTCTGTCGCTAACTCAATATGGCGCTTGAAAATGTCTTGTAGAGGAATGATGGGTAAATCAGCCACTCCTTCCATCTTGAGGTATTCGCGAAAACTAAGTCCATACATGGTATATACCTCACAACGCCGAGATAGATCGGCTACTTGATGGATAATATCCAATGTATTACTACCGGTAGCAACAATATGGAGTTCAGGGTAGGCATCGTAAATATTTTTCAGTTCAACAGCCCATGTATTGTAACGATGAATTTCATCTAAAAAGAGATGTGTGATAGCATGGGTGTAGGCATATTCCGCCAATTCTAAAAGAGAATGGGAGGCAAACCACAAATGGTCAAGTGAGCAGTATAATGCTTTGGTATGGTCGGGAAAGGTGCATAGAATATGTTGAAACAACATAGTCGTTTTTCCGGAACCCTTAGGACCACGAATAAGTATCAATCGATTGTTCCAATTGATTTGGTCATGTAGATAACGCGTTTGGGAATATTGGGCATAGATACTCAATAAACGATTGTAATTGGTAAATAAACGATTCATTTTTGTGAAAGTATTTAAGTAGAATGCTATAAATAGTCTTTCTTTGATTTAGCGTTTTTTGTATTTGAAAAGTAAAAATAGACACTCTTTTTTTACTTTCAAAAGTTAAAAAACGCCACAAAGGTACATCTTTTTTCTGATATACACAAGTAATGAAGATAAAAAATGAAAAAACAGGCAACGCCTCAAAAT
>JAGHTK010000104.1 GCA_018065435.1 Candidatus Alistipes equi | reverse complement strand
ATTCCCGCAGCGAGTGGGCTGCTGCACATCGTGGCAATTCTAATTACTTCATCCATATTGGAGAACGCGATTTCGATTTGCATCCCAAAACGGATGAGGAGTGCAAGACGCAACAGCGACTGCGCCAAGCGTCTTTGGATTACAAGAACTTAGACCCTCAGTCTGAAGAGTACCAATCGTATTTTGCGGCCTTCCAACAGCAACTCAAACCCGAAGGCAAGTGCTTTTATACCTTCCGCACCTTCTTCATCTCTCGCCGCATGGCAGAACTGAAAGCCTCCGGCTCCCTTGCCGCTGATCCATCCAAGAACCTGCAAGATTGGTCTTTTAAGCATCGCCTCTAAGTTCTCGCTCTCGTTAAAAAATGCGACTTTCCCGCCGAAAGTTGCATTTTTATTTGCATAATTCAAGAAAAAGCAGTACCTTTGCAACCAGAAAAGTACAAAAACTCGCCCCAAAAAGTGTGAACTTTGTACAAAAACTCGCCCCCAAAAGTGTGAAACTTGTACAAAAACTCGCCATAAAAAATGTTAATATGGTCAAAATTATATAGTTATATGTATAGACGTAAAATAGAGGAAAAATTAATTGCTTGGAAGACCACTCCAAATCATAAGCCTTTAATTATCAAGGGTGTCCGTCAATGTGGAAAAACAAGTTCGGTTAGGCAGTTTGCTATTGATAATTATGAGAGTGTAATTTACATGGACTTTCATGAGGAAAAAGAATTGCGCACAATCTTTGATGGGTCATTGAATACCAATCACTTAATAATGTTGATTTCTGCCTCCATTCCAGATGCCCATTTTATTCCTGGGAAAACGTGTTTAATTTTTGATGAAATCCAGGATTGTCCCGGGGCTCGTGCTTCTCTTAAATTCTGGAAGCAGGATGGTCGATACGATGTCATTTGTACGGGTTCATTATTAGGTGTGAATGGGTACAAATCGGACATGAGTCTTTCTGTTGACTCAAGCCGTGACTATTCCATTCCTGTAGGATCTGAATTAATTATTGATATGTATCCGATGGATTTTGAAGAATGGCTGTGGGCCAACAAAATACCTTCTGATGCAATTGAACAACTGTACGAATGCCTGCACCAAGAGGTACTTGTTCCTGAAGCATTGCATAACCGCTTTCGTCAGTTGTTACTAGAATATGTGGTAGTAGGAGGAATGCCGGAAGCTGTATCTACTATGCTTACAACGCATGATTTGAATCAGGTGATTAAAGTTCAACAAAGCATTATTCAGGAGTATCAGGCAGACATGATTAAATATGCTAACTCGTCGGATAAGGCTCGTATAAAAGAGTGCTTTGATTCCATCCCTCGCCAATTAAGTAAGGAAAATAAGAAATTCCAGTATTCGGTGGTGCGGCATGGAGGACGGAGCAAGGAGTATGTCAGTTGTCTTCAGTGGATAGAGGATGCGGGAATTATTCGTAGATGTTACAATACTTCTATTACAGAGTTGCCTTTGGGCGGTAATGCTATTGACAATGAATTTAAGGTGTATTTATCGGACACAGGACTTTTTATTAGCATGTTGGATCCGGGCACTCAGGGTGACATCTTGTTAGGGAACTTATTTAGTTATAAAGGAGCCATATTTGAAAACATAGTTGCAGACATATTAGGTAAAATGGGGCGCAACTTATATTATTACCACAAAGATGGAGGGGTAGAGTTGGACTTCTTAATTCGATATAAAGGAGAGTGTGTCCCGATTGAATGTAAGGCTGTTTCTGGAAATGCTAAGTCGCTTAGGACAGTCATGAATCATCCTGAGAAATATCATGTCTCTCATGCTATTAAGTTGGGAGATTATAATGTGGGACAAGTGAGTGGAATCCTTACATTACCCATGTATATGGCCTTCTTGCTACAAGACCTTTAGTTCTCGCTCTCGTTAAAAAATGCGACTTTCCTGCCGAAAGTCGCATTTTTTTATAAAAAAATTTGTACAATCCAAAAAAAAGCAGTACCTTTGTACGCTCTTTGCACAAGTGTCGCAAAATAGAGCGTTTTTGCGACCTTATTTTAGGTAATGTTCTCTATCTTTTGATAGAGGACTTTTTTTGTTTCATTTTAATGCTCTATTTTGCGACACTTGTGCAAAG
>JAGHTK010000058.1 GCA_018065435.1 Candidatus Alistipes equi | reverse complement strand
ATTTTATATTATATCTTTTTTGTCTGTCTTATTTCTTTTTTTAGGATGCGAAAATGACGATAATCAAAAGTCAATACCAAAAGAAATCCAAGACACGATTGAAGATGTAAGTGCCATAACTGACTTTGGAGACATCAATCTAAATATCACTACAGAGCAACTTCTTCAAGGCGGATATGCCTATGCAGACGTACTTAATATCGGTCTAAACGGAAAATGTTATGACATTCCTTTGGTAAAATCTTTCAAACAGATAGAGACCGGTTGTGCTGCTGTTGTAGCCAGAGATGATGGTGGAGTTTGTCTTGCGATGTTACTGAATTATTTTGCTGAAAAACACGACATTGCCAAAAGTAAGAAAACTCAAGATGGAAAAACGATATGGACTCCGCTTAGCGAAAGTACTTTTCCTCTTACGATATGCATTTCAATGAAAGAGCGGGGTGGGTATGCAGAAATGTACAAATTATACAACCTTCCGTTTGAAACTTCGTTCGAAAAAAGTGGTAAGACTAAGGAAGAATTCTGCAATTTCAGAGAAGTTAGAACAAGCAATATTTCAAGTAAAGTCCTTTATAGAGGAGCATCACCCATAGATAACACGTATTGTAGAAGAGATCTGAGCGACGAACTGATTTCAAAATACGGCATTCGAACTATTATAAATATGGCAAACACTCAAAGTGAAGCCAAAGCATTTGAAAAGTTCGCCACGTCGCATTACTCAACCTTAAATGTAGGATACTTCAAAATAACTACTCTTGACATGGATAAAATCCAGAACGAGCTCTTAGGAAGTTTCCTTCATATAATCAATGGAGAAGCGCCTGATTATATTCACTGCCAGGAAGGTATAGACAGAACAGGTATTCTTGTCGCTCTTTTGGAGGGAATCATGGGTGCTGATGGCCAGGAAATTCTTGAAGATAATATGATTACCTACAAGAATTACTACAATGTAGAAAAGAATACACCTACCTACGAACAATTGAGCAGTCATATTTTTAAGATGATTTCAATGTTATACGACAGGAAAGTAACCATTAACGACAATCTACCTCAAGTGTGCGAAGAAATAGTTCTAAGAATAGGTCTTAGTCAAACCGAAATAACAGCATTACGTTCTAAGTTAGGGAAATAATGCACAACTGAACAAATGAAATATTTTCTTAATTAAGTACAAGTGACACGATTTTTTATGGACGGAATAAATTTTATAGCGATCGATTTTGAAACTGCTACCGGCAAAAGATCATCCATTTGTGAAGCCGGCATATGCGTTGTTCGTGATGGTGAAATACAGCATACCCAATCATGGCTGGTAAGGCCTCCTATGAATGAATATTCCTACATGAACATTCAAATACACGGCATTCGTCCTCGTGATACGATATTTGCACCCGACTTTACGGAAGTGTGGGCTGAAATACGCAAATATCTATTTCAAACGCCTGTTCTTGTAGCACACAATGCCTCGTTCGACATGTCATGCATTCGAAAGTCTTTGGAGTTTTATGGGCTACGAAAGCCTCGTGTAGAGTATTATTGTTCACTTCAGGCTGCCCGCTGTATATATGATTTTTGTTGCAATACACTGGACTACCTTTGCCAGGAGCTTGATATACCCGAAGGCTCGCATCACCGTGCAGGGGATGATGCCGAGATGTGCGCCAGACTTTTTCTTCAAGAAATTCAAGATTGCGGATGCCAAGAACTTTGTGAAATGGATTTCTGCCACGGCATACTATAAAAATGACATCATATCATTTTGATACGAGCATAGTTCTGCATACAATTTCAAATTCAGAGCTTCCGATAAAGAGTTGAAACTTTTTAGTTCAATTCGGTAACAATACGTACATAGTAGTAACAATCACGACCATAGTAAGATATTTGAACTTTATTAGCATAATTGCTTATCAAAGACACATAGTACGCATCCACTGCGCTATCTGGCGTGCTTGTCCAGTAAGCTGCAGCTCTAACGGAAGACGAATCATCAGCCTCATCTGCAAGACATACCAAACCTGCATTATTAACCTGGGTCCATGTAGTGTATTCCGATTTCCAGGTAGCCTGCTTAGTGAATCCATCAGGAAAAATGACAAGTCCATAGAATGTGACATTGTTTGAAGCAGCATCCTTGAAAGTTACGTCAGAAGTAATGTATTCATACCTTGCTTCTGACATGGTTCTTGTGAAAAGCAGATAATTCCATTCGTCCTTGGAAAGAGTACGGAAGACACCCCCATAGCCTTCTACCCTGAAGTTATAATTAGTGTTGTATAAGTATCGTTTGTAAAAAACACATCCGAAACCTCGCGTTGTGCATCCCAATTGAATTTTTCTCTACGCGCTTCCACCTCATCCCGGCTCCAATGGAAATGTCTTCCAGGCAGATATTGTTCTGATGCAAATGTAAAACCTTCATAGTTATACATAAGGCTTCCTTTTGAAAAATATACCTGCTTATTTTCGGACACAGTGAATGCACCTGGCAAAACAGGCATAACACGGACTTTACAGGAAGCCGTTCTTCCATTGGAAGCGGTTGCCGTTATGGTAGCAGAACCATTATTGTGAGCCGTCACAGTACCATCTGATGCAACAGAGGCTACACTCATATTATTGCTTGTCCAAGTTAGGGACTTATCCGATGCATTTGCCGGAAGAATAGTAGCGGATAACTTGAAAGTATGATTCATAAACATGTCAATCTCATCTTCATTCAAGGATACGCTTTGCTCATCAACAAATCGTACAGTTACGCTACATGCTACTCCGAATCCGCTATGAGCCTTACATGTAATGGTAGTCGTTCCTGCCTTTATGCCTTTCACTGTACCATCCTGAGAAATGGTTACAATGGTAGGATCTAAACTAGTAAAAGTCACATTCTTGTTCGTTGCATTAACCGGAAGAACTGTAACGGACAACTTCTTACTTTCACCTTCAGATAGTTCCAGTTCGTTTCTATCCATAGAGGCACTCTCTACCGGAACTTCAGGCATAAGTCCAGTTACAAGACGCACTCGACAATTGCGATTCCATGTATCAGAATAATCATAAAATGGTGCTTTTAGGCCATTAGTATGGATACTTTATTTAACATAGTCATATTAAAATTAAAGATATATTATTGCGAATGAATATTTTAAATCTCTTAAATGAAAAGAATGTAAAAGATTTTATATGACTTTTTCCGTACATGTGTTACCCAAACAAATCAAGTAAAGACTTCTGTCGTACTAAATCATAGAAGTATTGCTCAATTTTACTCGATTTCAAAAAGAAATATCAATTAAAGTACGAATCAATCTAAAAAAAATGTAACAAGACTTAAAGAATAAGAAATTTATAAGCCAACATGAAAAGGTGTAGTTGAAATTTAATTAATCTGTCGCCGAAGGATTTTTGAAATTCTAAAACGAAAAGGAGGAACAAATGGTAAAAAGGGCAATTGAAAATCTAGAAAAAAACGGCTCAAAGAATAATTGAAGGGTAGCCAATAGCACGTAAAGGGATGAAATTTGATCTAAAAGCGAGAAAATCTTTCGACAGGGTAAAACAGTAAGAAAATCAGCTGAAATTACATGAGAAG
>JAGHTK010000138.1 GCA_018065435.1 Candidatus Alistipes equi | reverse complement strand
CGGACCTTCAAAAATCTAATTTTTCATTTCGGTCGCCCTTTCGCTGCCCGCGGATTGGCACTGATTTACTAAAATATTGACTTTTTAAAGTCGACTCATATATGATTCTTTATCGGGAATCGCTTGTTGGGAAGTGTCAATCGATGGAGTTTGGCATATGGCACAGTATTCTGCCATGAGTGGACGTGTGACGGTAGATATTGCAAAAATACCTTCGGGTCAACATATCGTATGTCTAAAAGTAACCGATAGAAGGGGTAACACTTCCAAAGAAAGTTATACCTTCAATAATTGAGTCCACTTTAAAAAGTCCAAAGCCCTCTATTGTGCGTTGATGTTCCGGTGATAAAAAAGTTACAGAAAGTGAAAAAATTAACAATGGTCAAGAAAAGACTTGCGTATTATTGTGAACTTCTTTTTTTTAGGATTTCAACAAAGGCTCCCCGCAGGTACAACTTCTTATAATTAGTACAACAGTCCGAACATCCAAAGGGGTATGCGATTGCCGTGACCCGTCTCGATGCTGTCAACAGCCAGGAAACTGTCGGGAATGTCCTTAATCTGTTCGAATGACTTTTTGCGACCACCGACCTCAAAGAGGTATTTGTGATTGACAAGGAAGTCACCTTGCTTAGGATAGTTCAGCTCGCCAATGGCAGCCAACTGATTGTTGAAGAAAACTTCGCGTATCGTTCCTATCTGCACATTTGGAGTGAGGGAATACATAAGGTTGGAATTGTTGAGGAAGATCTTATCGGGCTTTGTGGAACAAAAATTGGAAATTCTTCGCAGTCTATCTGTGCGACACCTTTTCGGGAAACAATGTCCTAAAAGTAACGTATAATACCTTTATTTTTGTGTACTTGCGTTTTGCTCTGTATTAGCAACATTTCCCTGCTCTGGGTCAACGTTGATTTCCTCTCCGTCCGTGAGCATCGATAATGTAAAGCGGTCTTTGCCATTATATGCCTTTAACTCATCCAGATTTATCTCTTCGATTGTGAATTTGTCCTGCGGAACGAGTTTTTTCTGATACATATAGTCCATAATAATTTTTGCACGCATCGAGGCCATTGCTATAAGCCTACGTTCTGAATCCTCCCCAAAGAGCGCACGTGCTTTCTTTTCAATACTCATTTCCGAGAAGTCAATTTCCTTCTCGGAAAGCATCGTATCAGCAACGGTTTGAACTCCGCTATCGGATAGACGTATCTTGCGTATTTCCTCTAAATTAAGCATATCAACTTTTATGTCCTCTTCTGCTCTGGATGCTGCATAGTATTTAAGCTTAAGGAAACTTTCCGAAAGAGCCTGTATATTCTTTTCCCAATTGAATACAGGCTTGAGTTTGATAGCAATTCCTTCGCGGTTGAGTATCATATCAGCAACAGTGTCCAAATCGGCATATTGCTCCGAGGTAAGGCCCATTTCAAGGGCATTGAATGGGATTTCAGTAAGGTTCTTGTTGCCTGAAAGGAATGAGAATGGCGCTGTAACAACTTTCAAAAGGACATTACCTAAAGCTTTGAGAATAATTTTCCGATATGAGAATGATGGAGAATCGATGCGTCCGCTTACAGGCAAATCTATGTTTGCATGACCGGTTTTGTCCGTCAAAATGAAAAGTCCGAGTTTTAGAGGTATCTTTACTGTAGGCTCCACATCCTTACGCTTTTTATCAACCGTGCATTTATACATGTCAAGATGGTTTGTTCCGCGAAGATTTCCATTCGAGATAACATTCTGAGATTTGAATGAAAGTGTGCCATCTGTTATTGGATATGCGGTGAATTGTTCACAATAAGTTGAAAAGTCGCTCAGTTTTATGTTAGAACAATTGAGCATGATGTTGTGGTTCATTATGCTTGTTACATCACCACTCCAACGAAGGTGAATGTTGCCGGTTTTGTTCATTGTGGCTCTTAAATCAAGCATGTTTGTGTGGGATGTGAGGGAGAAATCCTTGATATCGGCCTTGATTTTGGTTATATCATATGTAAATGTGCGTAGAGCGGATTCATCCTTAAGGTGTATCTCCGAGTTACGCATTGATATGTGCTTAACAGTGGCATCCGTTGGTATGATCTCTTCGTTGTCTGAGACAACCAATTTGTCCTTGCTCTGCTGTTTGGAAAGGGAATCTGTTGGCTCTTCTAAAAGTACATTTTCTCGTTTTACATTCTGTAAATCGTCAAATGTGTTTTTTTGATTCTTGTGGATGGTAGCGGCTAGGCGAAGTCCATCGGCGTAGATATCATTGATACGATAGGTTTTGTCTTCGAAACGAAGCATCTGGGCGTTGATGTAAAGCGAGTCAACATGTGCAAAATTGTCCCCTGGTTCTATACATGCAGTTGTACGTGCCAAAGTGACCTCTCCTGAGGCTTCAATGTTAAGAAGGTGTTCAGTCTCGCCCTTCAGTGTAAGATTAGCCGTAAGGTCTCCGTCAATTGATGAGAGATTGTACCACTGCTGAAGGTATGGAAGTATTGCTGAAATGTTCATACGACCCAGTTTGAATGAAAGGTCATATTGCTTTGAGCCCATGTCGTATTTGAGATTCGTTTCAAGACTTCCGCCTCTGGAAAAGTTGAATACTATACCAACATCTGTGGATTTGCCACCTTCGAAATATACTCCAGGAATGAGGATGTTCAGATTGCTTGGATGCCAGAGTGCTCCTACAACCAAATCTTTATATAGGATATCACCATTATTAAGACGAATGTCATAGATTCCTATATCCCAGTTTTTCTTTGGTTCGTTTTCTTTCGTCGAAGTTTCATCTTTGCTAGAAAAACGTGCCAATAAATCATCAAAGTTGAAATTGGAGTTTTTTTGGAAAATCTCCAGGCTTGGTGTATCAAGGTGCAACTGCTGCATGATGAACTTGTTGTGAAGCAGTTTCCAGTATTTGATTTTGGTCACCAGGTTGTTCACAGATAAGAATGTCTCTTTACCATTGCTTTCCATTATACGCAATCCATTAACTTCAATGCGTCCTGTGAAGATATTGATGCGAAGTTTCTCGATTTTTATCTCGCGACCAGTCATTTCAAGACCATGACGGTTGATGTAGTTACATGCAATAGGAGATATTAAGAGAGCAATGAGAATAATAATGGATGCAAAAATGGCTACAATCCAAATGAGTATCTTATATGACTTTTTCATAGATGAATCTTTTATACAAAAATATATGTTTTTGCGATTCGGTGAATTAACAATCTTAAATAAAAATGATAGTCACAAAACGAAAGGCAAGCCACCCACGAGGGCTTTATTGAAAATTTTTGAACATGCTTTGTAACAACTATTAATTTCTCGTTTTGTTTGGACCAATGAATTGGCGTGAAAGATATCATAATATATTTGTGCGCAATAAAACAAAACATTAAATTTGCTTATATAAATCCAACAAACTATGAAAAATATTAAAGGAAAGGAAGTTATGGCATTGACAGCGGCGTGCGCCGTATGTACATTGCCTTTGGGTTGCACATCTCAGAGCGAAAAAATAGAAAAACCTAACGTAGTTTTTCTTTTGTTTGACGATTTGGGATATGGCGATTTGGGTTGCTACGGACAACAAAAAATAGAAACGCCGAACATAGATGCACTAGCTCGTAATGGTGTTCTCTTTACGGATATGTATACCGCAGCTCCACTCTCTGCGCCTTCACGCTGCTGTATAATGACAGGTCAGCACATGGGTCATAGCCAGATACGTGGCAATGAGGAAAAATATAAACCTAATGATAATCGTGGATGGAATGGAGTTTTCCTACATCCAGAATTCGAGGGACAGTATCCTATGAATGAGGGTACTCCAACCATTGCAAAGATGATGAAAGATGCCGGATATCGCACGGCTCTAGTGGGAAAGTGGGGACTTGGCGATCCGCAAAGTGCGTCCACTCCTAACAAGATGGGCTTTGATTATTTCTATGGATTTAATTGCCAGGCATTGGCACATTCCTACTATCCAACCTATCTATGGGAAAATGATAAAAAGGTTGAAACTGGCAATGAACTTGTTCTTCATGGTGAAAAACTTCCTGAAGGACTAGATCCGATGGATATTGAGAGCTATCGCAGATATAATGGCAAATACTACTCTTCGGATTTGATGTATGACAAAATGGAGAAGTTTATTACGGACAACTCGAAAGATCCATTCTTTGTGATGTGGACTACGACTGTTCCACATAGTGCCGTACAAGCACCTGAAGATGAGGTTATGTACTATGTGAATAAACTTGGGGATGAGGCTCCATGTACAGATCCTGGAATGTATCTACCAAATAGATATCCTTTGGCTACGTATGCTGCGATGATTACTCATATTGATACGCAGGTTGGTCTTTTGGTGAAGAAACTTAAGGAACTTGGCGTGTGGGATAACACCATATTTATCGTAACTTCGGACAATGGACCTGCATGTAATGGTAACTCTCCAATGGAACATTTCCAAAGTGGTGGTCCATTCCGCTGCTGCAAGGGATGGGGTAAGTCTTCATTGCATGAAGGCGGAATTCGTATGCCTTTCGTTGTAGCATGGGGTGATCGCTTAAAGGGAGTGAAGACTTCCCAAATGTCATCGTTTGTTGATTTGATGCCAACATTTGCAGAGCTTGCTGGTGTACAGGCTCCTCAGAACGATGGAATATCTTTTGTTCCTACACTTTTGGGTAAAAAGCAAGATGCTCATGAGTCTCTGTATTGGGAATTCCCTAGCCGCAGAGGCAATGGTTGGCTTGCAGTTCGCAAGGGTGAATGGAAAGGTATTGTACAACATGTTCGTAAGGGTAATACTCACATGGAACTTTACAATCTTCAGACCGATCCACAGGAACAGACCGATATTTCGGCCGAGCATCCTGAAATCGTTAAGGAAATGTGGCAGATAATTAAGGAAAATCATGGCGATCCGGACAATGATGTAGAGCAGTTCCATATGGATATTACTTATCCTGAAGTTTGACATCGTTGTCATACCTTTATGACAAAATGACAATTTAATAGAATATTCGTGTCAATTTTGGCAAAGTCCAAATTTTGGCACGAATATTGCATAATGGGAATGTGAATTCAACTTAATATTTATAACTATGAAAGTAAGACCTCTTTCTGACAGAGTCCTCATTTTGCCAAACGCAGCTGAGGAGAAAACAATCGGCGGACTTATCATCCCTGATACAGCAAAGGAAAAACCACTTGCAGGTGAAGTTATTGCTGTAGGTCCTGGAACGGACGAAATCAAGATGGAACTTAAGGTAGGTGATCAGGTTCTTTATGGGAAGTATTCCGGAACTGAAATTACTGTTGACGGAACAAATTATCTGATGATGAAGCAGTCGGATGTAATGGCTGTTATTGAAAAATAATTTAATTGAACAACATTATGGCAAAGGAAATCAAATATAATGTAGAGGCAAGAGACCTTCTAAAGGAGGGTGTTGATGCTCTTGCAAACGCTGTCAAGGTGACACTTGGCCCTAAGGGTAGAAATGTTATCATCGATAAGAAATTCGGTGCTCCTCAGGTAACGAAGGATGGTGTAACGGTAGCGAAGGAAGTTGAACTTGAGGACAGCTTCGCTAATATGGGTGCCCAGATGGTAAAGGAAGTTGCTTCTAAGACAAATGATGATGCAGGTGATGGAACAACAACTGCAACTGTTCTTGCACAGGCCATTATCGGCGTAGGTGTTAAAAACGTTACAGCCGGAGCAAATCCAATGGACCTTAAGCGTGGTATCGACAAGGCTGTAGGCGCTATTGTTACTTCTTTGAAAGAACAGTCTCAGGAAGTAGGTTCTGATTATGCTAAGATTGAGCAGGTTGCAACCATTTCTGCAAACAACGATTCTACGATTGGTAAGCTTATCGCCGAGGCAATGCAGAAGGTTAACAAGGAAGGCGTCATAACTGTAGAAGAAGCTAAAGGAACTGAGACTCATGTTGATGTAGTAGAAGGTATGCAGTTTGACCGTGGTTATATTTCTGCTTACTTTATTACCAATACAGAAAAGATGGAAGCCGAACTTGAGAAGCCTTATATTCTCATTACGGACAAGAAGATTTCCACAATGAAGGAAATTATGGGTGTTTTGGAACCTGTAGCACAGTCTGGACGTGCACTTCTTATTATCGCAGAAGATGTAGACGGCGAAGCTTTGTCTGCTTTGGTTGTAAACAAGCTCCGCGGTACATTGAAGATCGCTGCTTGCAAAGCCCCAGGATTTGGTGATCGTCGTAAGGAAATGCTTGAGGATATTGCAGCTTTGACAGGTGCTATGGTAATCTCTGCAGATAAGGGTATGAAGATTGATGACGCAACACTTGAAATGCTTGGTCAGGCTGAAAAGGTTACACTCAACAAGGAGAATACCACTATCGTTGATGGTATGGGTGATAAGGATGCCATCAAGGCTCGCGTTGACCAAATTCGTTCAGCAATCGAGGCTTCGAAGTCAGATTATGATCGTGAGAAGAGCCAGGAACGTCTTGCAAAACTTGCAGGTGGCGTGGCTGTACTCTACGTTGGAGCAGCTACTGAGGTTGAGATGAAGGAAAAGAAAGACCGTGTTGAGGATGCTTTGGCAGCAACACGTGCAGCTGTTGAAGAGGGTATTGTCCCTGGTGGTGGCGTTGCTTACATCCGTGCATCTGAAACTTTGGAAGGACTTAAGGGAGAGAACGAAGATCAGACAACAGGTATCCAGATTGTAAAGCGTGCAATTGAGGAACCTTTGCGTCAGATTGTTGCTAATGCCGGTGGCGAAGGTAGTGTTGTTGTCAACAAAGTTCGCGAGGGCAAGGGCGCATTTGGATACAATGCTCGTACCGATAAGTTTGAAGATCTTCTCAAGGCTGGTATTATCGATCCTACAAAGGTATCGCGCGTGGCTTTGGAAAATGCAGCAAGTATCGCTTCTATGTTCCTTACAACGGAGTGTGTTCTTGCTGAGAAGAAATCTCAGGAACCAGCAGCACCACAAATGCCTGCCGGTGGAATGGGTGGTATGATGTAAATTTGTCGGAAGACTATATTGTGTAGCGGTGGCATTTGCTGCCGCTACTTTTGTCTCGTGTCGGGCATGGCATCTACTCGAGACGTAAATGCTTCCACCTGTACGCTTTCACTCCGGTAGAGTATAGTGAGTTTGCAATCTGGAGACACTTGGTAATCCATCCAAGAGCATCGATGCTTATGTAGAGGATTCGTTTAAGCACAATCAGTCAAAGCCTAGATGCGCAACAGGCTAGAATAAGTGCATATGTGTTTTTTTGAGGGAAATTCCCTTATGTTATCCAACTTAGGCAAAAGTGCTTTGTTTGAGGGGATATCACACCATTTTTACCAAACGACAGTTAGGCGTTTGTGTAGTTTTCTATGACTTTTCTAAGTTCGTTAAATACTTCATCTATAGTCCCCAGACTTGGAATTTCGGCGTATTTATTCTGCTTACGATAGTAATCGGCAACAACCAGTGTTTGTTCTTTATAAACCTTAATTCTGTTGCGAATAATTTCTTCCGACTGGTCATCTTTTCGCCCGGAATCTTTGCCTCGAAGAAGTATTCTCTTTACAAGTTCATCGTCAGGGACATCCATATAAACCATAACCGTGATTTCTTCTCCGATTTTTGAAAGCATTTTATCAAATGCTTCGGCCTGAGCTGTTGTACGAGGAAAACCATCAAAGATTGTTCCTTTGCAGTCATTCAAAGAAGAGAGATATTTCTGAATAATGTCTATCACAAGAGAATCTGGAGCTAGTTCTCCCTTCTCGGTGCATGCTTGAAATTCTTTACCGATTTCGCTTCCTGACTTTATTTCTTGACGGATGATATCGCCAGTAGAAATGTGAGAAAGGTCGTATTTCTGTTCTAATAGGGCTGACTGTGTCCCTTTTCCACACCCAGGGGCACCGAATAGTATGATGTTTAACATGTGAAATATTTTTTGTATTACACAAATGTAATATTTTTAGAGTAACTTTATCCAAAATTTATTCCCATGAAAACTTCCAAATTTTTTCTTATAATACTTTTCGTTTTGTTCGCGGCCATTTCTCGGGCTCAGGACGTAAAACTTACCGAGACAAATATTGATGAGATAATAAAGCTATTAACGCTTGAAGAAAAGGCTCATCTTGTAGTAGGTACCAGTCTTAAAGGAAATGATGCGGCACGTGCCGAAGTGGGTTATACCAAAAAAATTGTTCCGGGTTGCGCTGGAACAACATATCCCATTCCAAGACTTGGAATACCTACGATTGTGATGGCCGATGGTCCGGCGGGATTGCGTATCAGTCCTAAGCGTGAAAATGATTCGAATACGTACTATTGTACGGGATTCCCCGTAGGGTCGCTTCTTGCCTCCACTTGGAATGAGGAACTGATAGAAAAAGTCGGCAAAGCTATGGGAGAAGAAGTTTTGGAATATGGCGTTGATGTTCTGCTAGCGCCTGGAGTGAATCTCCACCGTAATCCGTTGTGCGGACGCAATTTTGAATACTATTCTGAAGATCCACTTTTGGCAGGACAATCAGCCGCTGCTTTTATTCGTGGTATTCAAAGTAATGGTGTTGGAACCTCGCTTAAACACTTCGCTGCTAATAATCAGGAAATAAATCGTCTTGGAAATGATTCACGAATAAGAGATCACGCTTTGCGTGAACTTTACTTGCGTAATTTTGAAATAGCAGTTAAGCAGTCACAACCTTGGACTATTATGAGTTCCTATAACTACATTAACGGGCGATATGCATCCGAGGATAAGATTCTTTTGGAGGATATCCTTCGTAACGAATGGGGATTCCAGGGTATGGTTGTCTCAGATTGGGGAGGAGGTCTTAACGCGCCGCTACAGATTCAGGCTGGTAATGATATGCTTCAATCTGGCACATACAACCAATACATTTCAATTTTAGAAGCTGTCAAAAGTGGTAAACTTAAAGAGCAGGATTTAGACAAGGCCGTAAAACGTGTTTTGGAGCTGATTGTAAAGACACCTCGTTTTAAGGGATATAAATATTCAAACAAACCTGATTTGAAGGCTCATGGTGTGGTCTCGGCCGAAGCAGCTCGTGAAGGTATGGTTCTTCTTAAGAACGATTCCGAAACATTGCCTTTAACCGAAGAGAATACATTTGCTGTCTTCGGTACAACTTCGTACGATATGATTGCAGGAGGTCTTGGCTCTGGTGATGTTCACAAGGAACACGTCTCAACTTTGCCTGAGGCTTTGAAAAATCATAAGCAGAATGTGTATCTGCCGTTGGAGATGCTTTACGCGGAACATTTGAAGCAAGAAAAAAAACGTATTGATAAAATGTATGGTAAGCGCTCTTGGCAGTTTTATCAACATCGCCCGGAAGAAATCAAGAATATAGGCGAAGTGGCTCAAAGAGCTGCACAGAACTGCTCTGTGGCATTAGTTACCATCGGACGACATTCTTCAGAAGGATTTGACCGTCATGTAGAACGTGATTTTAATATCCGCGTGGGAGAATATAATATGTTACGTGACGTCTACAAAGCATTTCATGAAAAGGGTAAAAAAGTGATTGTATTGCTTAATGTATGTGGTCCTGTGGAAATGCTTTCGTGGAGAAAGTATGCTGACGCAATATTGCTTTGCTGGATGCCAGGTGGCAATGGTACGGAGGCTATTACGGATTTGCTTTTGGGCTTGCATTCACCTTCTGGAAGACTGAGTATGACTTTTCCTAGAAGATATGCAGATGTTCCTTCAAAGAATTTCCCTGTGAATGTCCCTGAAACGGGTAGCAACCAGTCCTTTGAGAGCTATAACACAAAAGAAAAATATTACGACATTCCAAATATCGATTACACGAATTACGAAGAGGATTTGATGGTAGGTTATCGATATTATTCTTCGGTCAATGTAAAGCCTGCATATCCATTTGGATATGGTCTTTCGTATACATCGTTTTTGATTAATCCTCCTAAAATCAAATATAAGGATGGAATTGTTAAAATTGAGTGCACTATAAAGAATGTTGGGAAATATCCGTCCAAAGAGGTTGTTCAGATTTATAGTGAGAGATGTGATTCGGAAGGAGAATACCCATTACGAGAACTTCGCTCATACAAGAAAACGCCACTTCTTCAACCAATGGAACAGTGTGTTCTTAAGTTTGAAATTGCAGATACGGAAATGTCTCACTTCAGTGAGCAACGCATGGCATGGGTACTTAGCCAGGGCGTGCATCATCTCTATCTTGGAACTTCATCCGAGGAATTGAACTACCGTATGGAGTTTGTGGTAAATAAGGAAAAAGTATCGCCTGCACTTGTGTCGATGAAACCTAAGGAAGGTCCAGTATTTTTAAGATAAACTACTATGGAACAGAAAAAAACTAGAACAGAAATAAAAGAACTTGGTCAGTTTGCGCTTATCGATACCTTAACATCCAACTTTCGTTCTACCAAAGAGCATACTATAAAGGGAGTCGGTGATGATGCTGCTGTGATTTCTATATCCGAAGATGAAGCAATGCTTCTTTCGACGGATATGATGATTGAGGGTATAGACTTCGATTTAACGTATTTCCCTCCGAAGCACCTTGGCTACAAGGTCGTAACGAGAGGTATAAGCGATATTGTGGCTATGAATGCTATCCCTGAGCAGATAACCATAAGCATCGGCGTTTCTGCTAAGATTTCGGTTGAAGTTCTAAGGGATTTTTATCAAGGTGTTCGATTCGCTTGTGAAGAAGCGGAAGTGGATCTGGTGGGTGGAGACACATCGGCTTCTGTTACAGGATTTGTAATAAACATAACGGCAGTCGGACGTCAGAAGAAAAATAAGATTTCATATCGTAGCGGAGCTAAAAAGAATGACCTTATATGTCTTACTGGTAATCTTGGAGCAGCGTATATGGGTCTGAGACTTCTGCAGAGGGAACGTTATGTCCTTTCTGGAGGCGCAAAGATTGAACCAAAATTCGAAGGGTATGAATACCTTCTGGAAAAGTACCTCAAGCCAAGGGCTAGATATGATGTTGTTGATTCTCTTGAGGAACTAGGCCTTGTTCCTACGTCAATGATTGATGTAACGGATGGGCTTTCGTCTGAACTTCTTCAGATAGCAAAAGCCTCCTCGTGCGGTGTTCGTATATATCTTGACAGGATTCCGTTGGCGAAGCAAACAAATGCTTTGGCGGACGAAATGAACTTGAACTCCGTAACTGCAGCAATGAACGGAGGAGAAGATTATGAACTTATTTTTACGCTTCCTCTCGAAAAAAGGGAAGAAATATTAGGTATAGGTCAGATTGATATTATAGGCCATATAACGGATAAGGAGCAAGGATGTGTGCTCGTTACATCGGCTGGTGATGAAATTAAATTAGAAGCACAAGGATTTAATAATTAGAAAGATGAATCGCAAAGTTTTACTATTTATCGTGGCTATATTGCTACCATGTACTTTACTCTCGGCAGAACTTCGCTTTAACGCGGAAAGTTTATCAAATTTCACAATCGTGTATGAACAGTCTGCTGAAGACGAAGTAGGAATTGAAGCTGCCAATCATCTTAAGAAATTTCTTAAGAAAGAGTATGACATAAATGTACCCGTAATAAAGGATTCGGAAATAGTTATAGGTCCTAAGTTTCTCTTAAAGTCTCTTTCATTGGGTAATAGTCGTAAAAAAGAACAAAATGACACTTTTGACTATTCTATTAATATTCGTTCAAAGGAAATTACCATTTATGCGGGAGGCTGTTGGGCGATGGACTATGCCATTGATCGCTTAAAGGAACTTTTTGCCCAATCTAAAACCAAGGAAAAGGGCAATATCTACGGAAAATTTATTTTCCCTAGGTTCAATGGAACGAATCTGAGAATTTTGGATGATAATATCTGGCAGTATGATAAGGCGGAATCACCTACAAACTGGAAGGCGATGGGAATTGAATGCACATCCAAACACCGCTCACGCTATTTGGCAGAACTAGTTTATGCATTTGAGCCAGACATTGTTGCTCTACAGGAATATTCCTCCCATATGGATGCAATCTTACGTCCTCTGCTTCAAGACAGGGGCTATAAAATTGCTTTCCCTTTTAACCACAAGCCATTCAACTTCACTCCTATATTTTTTAACAGTAAAACTGTAAAATTGATTGAGAGTAAGTATGTTCCTCATACTCCTTCGCAGTACAATAATCACGGGACGAAATCCTTTACGTTAGGCGTTTTCACTCTTTCGAATAACGACAAAAAGTTTATTGTTGTAGGTACTCATCTTTGGTGGAAATCAGAAAAGAGTCAGCAGGGAAGTGATGATGCAAGAACGCAACAAGTGCGTGCGATAATTAAGGAAGTTGATAAAGTGCTGGAAAAATATAATGTCCCTGTATTTGTCATGGGCGATATGAACTGCACCATAACATCTGAAGCTATGAAGCAATTCCTCGATGCAGGATATGCTCCAGCGTGGGATGTGGCTACAGAGTTCGGCGATAAGCGTTCAGGACATCATGTTTGTTCACCAAAGGATGGCTTTTCGCGTAGACAGAATAGGAAGGATGACGGAAAGGGTCAGATTGATCACTTCTTTATTTACAATGCACATCGTGCAAAGATTCGAATTTTTAAGCGAATTCAGGCATTCTTTACGGTTCCTATTACGGATCACTATCCTAATTATGCAGATATAGATTTGTAATTGGATTCGTGCACAAATCATTTTGGCTACTGGATTAGTTTGGACTAACCGAAATCTTTTTCGGGTCCACTCTAAGCGTCCGGCGCAATATCAATAAGATAAAAAAATAATCCATTGTGGCTCCAATTATTTTAGGAAATAGTCCGTTAGATAGATGCATACGTAGTAACGTCCGAATTTCCCAAGGAACATGCATATTGCCATTGGCGTAAATCTCACCCGGAAAAAACCTAGAGCCACAGCTAGAAGATCTCCTAAAAACGGCACCCAGCATAGAAGTGCTGTTAGTGCTCCGTACTTTTTGATATAGCTCTCGCAACGAAGGATGCTCTGTTGTTCTACACCAAGACGCGATATCCATTCTTTTTTGCCTAGCATTCCTATTAGATAGCATGTTAGTCCGCCAAGAAAATTTCCTGCGGATGCTATCAGAAGTATTTCTATAGGAGCATCAGGCTTAAGCGCTAGAAACGTTGCAACGACTATCTCAGAAGAAAATGGTAGAATGGTCGCTGCTATGAAGCAACTTAGAAACAATCCGAAGAAACCTAGTGAAATAGCCCACTCCATAGAAAATGAATTAAAATTCGCATCAAATATACTCAATTCAGCACGTTTTCTGCCTTGAAAGTGAATTTTGCTCCTCAAGCTTTTACTTAAACTTAAAAAGAATGCTTTGTCTGTTGCCAAATCAAAAAAAAATCATATATTTGCGTCGCTATAAAGCGAATTACTAAAAATTTAATTTTATGAACAATTACGAAACCGTTTTCATTGTCACTCCGGTTCTTTCCGACCAGCAGGTCGCAGACGTAGCTGACAAATTCCAGGGTGTTATCACCGAAAACGGCGGTCAGATTGTGAATTTTGAAAATTGGGGCCTTAAGAAGCTTGCATATTCAATTCAGAAGAAGACTACCGGTTTCTACTTCCTGGTAGAGTTTACAGGAGAAGGCTCAATTGTTGAGGCTTTGGAAACTCAGTATCGACGTGATGAGCGTGTCATCCGTTTTTTAACTTTCAAACAGGACAAGTTTGCTGTTGAGTACTCTGAGAAGCGCCGTCAGAAGCTTGCCGGAAAATCAAAGGAGGAATAAACCATGGCACAGGACATGAATCAGGCTGGAGAGCTTCGTTATCTTAATCCAGTAACCGTAGATGTAAAGAAAAAGAAGTACTGCCGTTTTAAGAAGCTCGGCATTAAGTACGTTGACTATAAGGATGGCGAATTCCTTAAGAAATTCCTTAACGAGCAGGGTAAAATTCTTCCTCGCCGTTTGACGGGAACTTCACAGAAATTCCAGAAGAAGGTGGCTCAGGCTGTTAAGCGTGCTCGTCATCTTGCAATTCTGCCATTTGTAACCGATTGTATGAAATAGGAGGGCGTTATGGATATTATATTGATTAAAGATGTTGAAAATCTTGGCTATGCCAATGATATCGTAAGCGTACGTCCTGGTTATGCTAACAATTACCTTATTCCTCAGGGATATGCTCGTTTGGCTACAGAATCTGCACGTAAGGTTCTTGCTGAAAATTTGAAGCAGCGTGCACACAAGGATGCAAAGATTCTTGCAGATGCTCAAGCTTTGGCAGAAAAGATTGCAAATCTTCCATTGGATTTTGTTGTAAAGGCAGAAGAAGGAAAGATTTTTGGTTCAGTTACATCTGCAGATGTTGCTGCTGCTCTTCTTGAGAAGGGTATTGAGGTTGACAAGAAGAACATTACGGTTGAGACTATCAAGACCGTTGGTGAGTACAAAGCAACTATCAAACTTCATAAAGAAGTTAAGGCTGAGGCTATTTTGAACGTTAAGGCTGAATAATAGTCTTACATATATCTTTAAGGGTAGAGTTTTATCTCTACCTTTTTTGTTATTGGGGCGTGGATAAAAGTCGATATGGAAAAAATCGGACTGTGTACTTTTAGAAGCATCTTCTTTAATGTTGCTTCGAGGCAATATAGGTTTTCGATACTTTTCAACCCAGAATGGCGACACTCATTGAAATAATATTTTCTGCTTTATTCAATCATGTAAAGGCATATCTAGGTATTAAGCATTGCTAGAAGCTAAAGCGATGATGTTACTTCTTTTTTATGCCTATATCGATGTACGTATGGTAAAATGAGACTTTTATCGGCTACTTGGTTGCTTAAATTTCTGTGATACTTGAAGGCTTACTTTTTTAATGTATAACTCTCACCTATGTCCAAAAGAACAATTCTTGGATATATGGTTTCAAAATTGCCTAGGCGATCCTCTCTAGTGAAAAGCTCTCTGTAGGATTCTCTGTGATTGACAGTATGTGTCAATTCATTTTCATGCTCAGGTATGCAAAAGACGCGCGACGCCTTGTAGTTCTTCATCATTCTTACTGCTTCAAAAACACGATTTGCCTTATTCCATGAAGGCACTAGAATTAAATCCGGAGCTTCCATTGAAGACAGTTCGTAAAGACGTTTGTATTTGCCACTTTCGCCTGGAAGAAGGATTCTCCATCCGTCCATCTCTAGTATATATGCATTATTTGGAATGTCCCTCTGCAACCCTGTTTGAATAATCGTCTTAATTCCGTTAATGTCTATCGGAGAGTATTTGTCTTCGTATATTATATGTTTTTCATCCCACATAGTATTCGCAACAACATTCTTTGGAAGTACTGTTGGAACTTTATTCTCTTTAAGAGCCTTTATCATTACATCGCTGTAGTGATCTTTATGTGGGTGTGAAAGAAAGAATGCGTCAATTTTTGATGCAATTTCGAGTGCACCAGCTTCATCTCCTTCCCATTTTACGTCAATTGCTATAGTATGGTTAACGGTGCGAAGTATGATTCCGCAGTTGTATATCTTAATAACCTGGAGCTCTCCATTTTGAAGTTTTACATCCTTTTTTAGCTCCATAAGAGCCCTTTCTCTTCCTTGTTTACGATAATAGTTTGAAACTGATGAAAAGGCATTTTTAAGTTCTATTGGAGCATCCTTTGAACGGTTATCTGCGTGAAGAGGAAAGTCCAAAAGAAGTAACATGTCGCGCCTAAGAAGAGCTTCATTGGAATTGACATCCTCTACAGGTAAGTGTCGCCTTTCCATCTCAAGTACTGCATCTACGGTTTGTCGAATCCATGCATATCTATCCGAACTGAACTCTTTCTGTTCTTTAAGAAGCGCCTTTAGCGTCTGTTCGTCTATAGTATTTTTGACACGTTTCTTAAAGCCTCGAGTAAAGGTTATCATGTCTTTATGGAGCTCTTCATTTGTCTGTGCCTTCCAGTCGTACGCTTCACTTTGTAGCGCCAACAGGAGCATGATAAGAATAAGGAGTAGTTTTTTCATAATGGTCGGGGAGTATGTTTGTATATGCCGTATGGATGGCGAATGTTATTGTTTTAACAAAACAACTATTCCCCGCCTTGTGTGGCAGGGAATAACCACTATAATGTATATATAATGTATAGGCGAGTATTTACGCCTAACGCGAAAACTTAAATGTTCTCGTTCTCGTATCCGGTAGCTTTTGCTGACCAGATGGAAGCAATAATAAGAATGCCTATTACGGATGCTACGAACATTGCAACATATACTCCGTTCCAACCGAATCTGTCGGCAATGAAACCAAATCCGAATCCAGAGATGATTGTACTCAGGTATCCGAAAATTCCCAAAATGCCATTAGCTGTAGCTGATGCTCGGTTTGTAGCATGTTGTGCTGCACATATACCAAGAAGTCCCTGTGGTCCGTAGATGCAGAATCCAATCAGCATGTAAGGAAGCATAAGAACCCACCATGGCGTGCTCAAAGGAAGGAACCAATAGATGAGTACCGAAGCAGCTACTCCTGCCATGCAGACAACACAAGTGTGGTGAGCCTTACTCTGGAAGAAGCGATCCGTAGCCCAACCCCAGAAGAGCATTCCAAGATTACCTCCTACCATTTCGAACAAAAGGACAATTGTAGTAGCCATTGCAAAGGTCATTCCCTTGTCTTCCATAAGAATCTTTGCTCCCCAATCAAGAGCACCGAAACGCACTACATAAACGAATAGATTCGTTACGGCCAAAGTCCATATTACACGGTTGCGGTAAACGTGCTTGTTTACAAAATCCTTATGCTCCTGAGCCTCTTCAGGTGTTGTAACTTGAGCTTTCTTTCTTCCTTCCAATTCTGGGAATCCGGCATCAGATGGAGAATCCTTTACTACGAAATAAAGCCATATGGAGCCAACGATACCAACCATAGCTGGAATCAAAAAGCACCATCTCCATGCACCTACATTGGATGCAAATTGTGCAATCTTTGGATCTGTTACATCAACGCCAAGGTTCGTTGCAATTGAATTTACAACTTCCTGATTGGCACTCATATCTAAACCCAGATGAGGCATTATGACATAGCCGCAAAGAGCAACTGCCAGACCAGCTCCGATTGAGTGGGACATGTTCCAGATGGACATCTTCGTTGCAAGTTCACTTGGATGTATCCACTGTGTGAGGATTTTTGTGCAAGGAGGAACTCCCATTCCCTGTAAAAATCCGTTAATCATCCAAAGAACACCCATTATGTAACCTATTGCGGTGGCGAATGCGGCTGCACTTCCAGCCTTTCCGGCAATCGAAAGAAGCCATCCTGTCATAAGGTCACTCGTACCGAAGAGAATGTTCATTATTGAACATAACATAAGTCCCAGTGCAAGAATCTTTCTTGCGCTATTGCGGTCAGTTATTATACCCACAACATAACGCGATAGGCCATATATTACGCCGTGCAGTGTAAGGAAGATACCGAGTGTGGTGTTCGAAACTCCAAACTCAGCCGTTAAACC
This sequence comes from Candidatus Alistipes equi, assembly GCA_018065435.1. Taxonomy (GTDB): domain Bacteria; phylum Bacteroidota; class Bacteroidia; order Bacteroidales; family Rikenellaceae; genus Alistipes; species Alistipes equi. Next base: position 2,346 of record JAGHTK010000138.1, on the reverse strand, counting down.
TGGCATTGCCAGTGTAAAATTCTTGCGAAGCAAGTAGAACATGGCGTAACCTGCCATCGTTACGATAATGGTGCGCCATTCCCAGTGATTGTATGATTTTGTTGTTGTCATTTTTCAGGTTTTTCAAGTTATTTAACTTCCCAAATACCGCCCTTGCCAAAGAGACGTTCCGTGAGCTGAGGAAGCAATCCCAGACGATAAACGACGTCTATATTTGCATAGCGTGAACGCATGAGCGGAATGTAGGAGAATGTTGTACGGAACCTTTCACGGCTTACACCGATATGTTCTGGCTCGTAAGGTGCTCCAACTTTCTTCAAATTGTCCAAAACCTCATCGAAAGGAATAATCTGTTTACGAATTTCTTCCTTAAGTGTAGGCCATGCTTTCTTTAGTGCTTCGAGCTGGATTCTTAGTTCATCTTTTCCAACATACTTGTCCTTCGTTTCCTTTAGACCGCGTGCTAAGTGACCTGGTTTTCCGTCAAATACTTTGTGTATTTCCTCTACGATTTCATCCCAACTCTTCCACTGAGCTACACATTTTTCAACATCAAGATTTTCAATGTCCTGTTCGAGAAGGAACTCTAAAGATGCGGTAGATGCCAATGTTCCAATACCTACCTTGAATCCGTGTGAAACGTGCTTTCCGTTGAAGCAGAGGTTTTCCATATCCCAACAATGTGAGAACTGGTGCTCAGTTCCAGATGCTGGACGGCTTGAAAGGAGCGCCTGCATTGCAAATCCACTCATGAGCAATCCTTCACAAAGTTTCTCTGTCATTTCTACATCACCTTCACGGCATGCTGTAGGGTTTGAAAGGGATTCCTTTAGACCATTTTGAACCAAATCCCAAGCGAATTGGTCAATCTTTTCATTTCCTGTAACGTCCGCTAGCATCCAATCGGCAGCTGCTGGAATCTTTGCAATTAAGTCTGCATATCCTGATGCTACGAGTTCCTTCGGTGCAACAGCAGCAATTTCAGGGTCCATCACAAATCCGTAAGGAGCAGGGCAGTCAACCGTCTGCTTGTTTCCATCAATCGTAATAGATGCTCCGTAAGCTGTGTATCCGTCCATTGATGCGGCTGTTCCAACGCACATGTACTTGCGATTAAGCATACCTGAGACGTATTTTGTAATGTCGTTGATTACACCAGAACCTACGGCAATAGCAATTGCTGTGGTCTTCTCCAAAACAGCTTTGAGTTCTACAACATATTCCCATGCGGCATAGAGTTCCGGATCTGTGAAGATGAATGATTCATCGTGTGGCACACCTGCTTTTTCAAGTGAAGCAAGCACGTCCTTTCCAGCAACTGCCCAAGTGTTCGTGTCAGCTACGATTATAGCCTTCTCTCCAGAGAAAAGTTGGTTGAACATTTCTGCGGTGCGTGCAACAACTCCGCGTCCAATAATAAGAGCCTTTGTGTCTCTTGTGCGCTCAAGCGCCTTTTCAATCTTGTTCATATTTAGAAAATTATTTTTTTGCCTGACCATAGTATGCATTCTTACCGTGCTTGCGGTTATAATGCTTTTCAATAAGATTTTGGTTCATTACAATGCATGGATTCAAAGCTACTGAAATTGAAGCCATTTTTGCTACTTCTTCCAAAATAACGGCATTGTGAACTGCCTCGTCGGCATCTTTGCCCCATGTGAAAGGTCCGTGATGCTTAACTAATACTGCCGGAGTGTGCATCGGATTCATACCTTGGAAGCGTTCTGCAATGATGTCGCCCTGTGCGGCTTCGTATGCTTCATCGATTTGTTTTTGCGATAGCTCTCCTGTACATGGGACGTCACGGTGAAATGCGTCTGCGTGTGTGGTCCCGATGTTTGGAATGTCCAGACCTGCCTGAGCCCAAGCCGTAGCATAAGTGGAATGGGTGTGTACAACACCTCCTATTTCAGGGAAAAGTTTGTAAAGTGCAACATGTGTTGGTGTATCGGACGAAGGGCGCAGAGAGCCTTCAACTACATAACCATCCAAATCAACGACTACCATATCTTCCTGGGTCATTGTCGCGTAATCAACACCCGATGGCTTGATTACTACAAGATTCGTTTCGCGGTCAATTGCCGATACGTTGCCCCATGTAAGTATTACTAGACCATTTTTAACAAGGTCAAGGTTCGCTTCGAGGACTTTCTTCTTAAGGGACTCTAACATTGTTTTGTTTTTTTAATTAAGTATTCTAGCAAATTTACTCTTTATCATGCGAAAATCAAACTGTAAATTCATTTATCGTAACTACTCAGTAGATTTTTTTGAGCAGCAAAAAAAATGGGGAGACCAAATAATCTCCCCGCTTTACAATTTTTACGTAAATTTTAGGTTATATTA
>JAGHTK010000088.1 GCA_018065435.1 Candidatus Alistipes equi | reverse complement strand
TCTCGGCGGCCAACGCTGGCTGGTTGTCAGAAGTTGTCAATTTCCCAGTATACCTTTGCATCAACATTACAACGATGCATATGGAATACTGGGAATTTTATAATGGTGGAGGTAAATAGGATGGCTAATATTTACCAAATCTTCCGGAGCTTTCTGCGCGACAACGGTTGCGAACAGCAGTTCGATGCAGATTTCTATGAGCAGTGCGGTGCCAATTACCTTGACCAGACACTGGCCGACTATCTGGTCATTGATGAAGCATTTTTCGGACGCGTCTTCCGATGGGACATTACTCCTGAAGGACGGGAGTTCTGGAAGGAGATGGACAGACGATGGTGGAAACTCTGCACAAAATGAATATATTTGTAACCAGGTAAGAGTATGAAAGCAAGCGATTTCACAGCATACATTCCATCGGTAAACTCCGCAAGCAGCGTTCCTGATGCCTGCGGGAATTATATCATTGTGTTGAAGGACAGCGCAAAGCTTCCTGATATAGGAGTGAAGCCTGTGTTCAAGAAGTTCAACGGAAATGATGTAATTTATACCGGGATTGCCGGTACAAGCCTGCGATCGCGTGATGTGCGCACGCATTTCTGCGGTAATGCCGGCCGCTCGACATTGAGGAAATCTCTCGGATGTCTGTTCGGCTATGAATTTGTTCCCAGAGATGCTAAGGACCCGAATAATGGTAAGGTGAAGTTCTGTGATGAGGATGAAGAGAAACTGTCTGCCTGGATGAAGAAGAATCTCATCCTGTATTACAACGTGAACAAAGAGTTTGAGAAGCACGAGTTGGAGCTCATAGAGCAGTATAATCCGCCTCTCAATCTGAAGGACAACAACAGCGACATCAATGCCAAATATCGCGAGCAGTTGAGCAAGCTACGCGCCAGGAAGCCGAATCTAAAAAAGCAGTTAGCAAAAGCGAAACCCAATGCAAAGAAGACCACATCAAATTCAAGTTACAAGGCGAAGAATGTAACTTACTTCACTAATCCTGATGGTAAAAGGATACCTAAAAGCGTCATTGACATCTTAACAAGAAAGCCTGAACCAATTGACCCTTTTTTGAAAGAACGGTTGGAAAAAGAAAGGACGGAAGGATTAAGGGAAGAAAAAATTGACGAAATCGGATGGAAAGTTCTAGGGTTTATACTCCTTTTCGGTTTTATCTCATGGATTATCTTTGGTATTTCGACTTGTAGCTCTTCTAATGAGGGCACAGGCCATCGTCACTACCCCAGTGTCGAGGAGCGTGAAGATTACCAGGAATATCTGCGTCAGGTTGAGGAAAGGAAGAAAACTCTTGACAGTTACACTCCTCCTGCAGATGGTGCTGAACGGTTCCGTAGGACTCTTCGGGAAGGCAGCAAGGAAAATAGGCTGATTGAAAAATTCGACAGAGGGGACTATAAGGATTATTATGAGTACCACGATGGACCCGAAGGGAATATCGGAGACGTGGATTATCACGAGATTGAGGATTATTTCGGAGGGGGAAGAGATTAAGCGTTATAAACAGACTATTTGGCTATGACAGTAATGACGCCCGAATGGGAGAGAATAATGAAGGACGAAGACCTTCGCAGACGCCAGATTATCCGGGACAAACTTGGATTTCAGAAAGGAAGCGGGATACGCCTTCTGTATAAGGGAGCCTATCTGCTTCCTAACGGCAAAGGATATTACGCATACACTATCATAGATCCGTCAATGAAAGACAGGAAAACCGGCCTCATACCCTATGCCCTGGTAAGCGTTTACAATTACAGCTGCAGGAAAGCTATTGGAGACGAATGCCTCGGCCTGATGGCAGATGAATTTCCGCATCTGTATATAGACTAAGCAAGATAACGTTTTAGGTTTATGAAGAAATAATAACTGACATACTATCTTTACAATCAATTTATTACAAGTTATGAAAGGAATACTTAAACTGGCCGTTTGTGGCATCGCATTTCTCTGTGCATCTCTTCCCACCTTCGCTCAAGAAAAGGGCGAAATGTATCTTGCCGGAACATTAGGTTTATCCGTTGGCACACAAAAAGTAGTGGCGACAAGTGGTAGTGTTTCCGAGAGTTCTGATATAACTCCATTGAACACATCATTCTCTATTGGAGCGGAGTACGCATACTTCGCCGCGAAAAATTTCCGTCTTGCTTTGGCCGCGTCATATGGACTTTCTTCAGAGCCGAAAGAAAAATATAACAACAAATGGTACAGAACTAATGTAAATGTATTCAATCTCAATCCCAACATTGCATATTACGTAAAAATAGTCGACAAATTCTATTATACGCCTGAAGTTGGAGTATCCTTTGGTTTTGGTAAATACAAAAGTCCCATATCGGAAAAATCAACATACACCTGCCCTTATTTTTCTTGGAACGTATATGCAAATCTTATCGCATTTGAATATAGGGTATCACAGCATTTCGCTATGGGATGCGGGTATGGAAGCATCTATTATAATTCTGTCAAAATCACAGACCCTGACGATAATAAAAACCACATAAGGGAAAATACGTTTAAATTCGACCTTGGTACAGCTGGAATATTTGCAAGATATTATTTCTAGCCTTTGCTCTATAACTGCCAATAAAACAACTACGTTGGTAAATGAAATGAAATCTTTTATCAAAAAATTCACGTTAATCTGCGTAGTAATCGCTGTTATCCTTATTTTCGGAGCTCTTTGCATTCACTCTGATGCAGTTCCGGCTGCTATCTTTTTTGCCTTCTTAATATGGATTATCGGTGTGACATTGGCTTTCATTTTTAAGCTGTTGGGATGGTTCTTTGATGAATAACAAGAATTATAACCCGTACATAAGAAAATCCCTCGGCAATCTTTTCACGGATCTGCCGAGGGAAATTTCTTTTGAAGAAGAGACTAGGCTTCTGCCGTCTTCCAGCACTTGTAGTCGCCAAGCTCAAGATAGGTATATTGGTAGGTGTAGTCGCCTGCCCTGTTTTCCCAGGTATAAACAGCAACATCTGACGTTGACCCCTCCTGCTTGTCAAGATTGATAAGTGTAGTGGAGTTGGTACCCACTATCTTGGCACCGATATATGCCTTATCCGGCAAGTTCACCTTGACTCCGTGAACCTCAAGAGTCAGAACATCGTACCTGTTCACCGTGAAAGTAAGGTCGAGAGTTTCCCG
>JAGHTK010000040.1 GCA_018065435.1 Candidatus Alistipes equi | reverse complement strand
GGGGAATGGACCGTCGTTGAGCGAACAAAGAAACAGCAGAATATTCTAGACAAGTTAGGGCTCAGCGTTACATATCCGTATGATTAACGGCGGAGTTAAGGTTTAAGTTTATCCTTCAAGCTTCAACTTGTTCCAAAGTCAATATATGTCAATCTAGCCTAGTTCCGAAGCATCTAGCGCTTAGACACAAAGAGTCTCTATTCGGACTTCTTTTGCCCAACAATGATCCATAACGGCTTGTGATTCGATTCATTTGCAAGAATACACGTCCATTGGAATTGAACCAGTTAGCGCAGGTTCATCCCAACACACCACAAAAAATGTCAGAGCCGCAAAGTCCTCTGACACTTTTTTACAGCTCTAAAAGCCGTTATTGTCCAACGATAAATTCATAGGTTCCAGACCCCAGTGAATAGTGTGTATATCCATCCTTGAAATCCAGTGGTTTAAGGCCTTCCATATCTACTCGAACAGCATCTAAAGAAGATGATGGAACATAAACTTCAGCTATGGTATTGCATGGAATCTCTACCTTCATACGACGAATAACATTTCCTTGGGCTTCCCATCGTGCCAATACTTTTCCGTATGGTGTGACGGAAGAAGCTTGCATCCACTTGAAATTACCGCCTGCATGAGGACGTATCGAAAGGCGCTTGTAACCGGGTTCAATTTCTCTAATACCTACAGCACTTCTATAAAGCCAGTCTCCAATGGCCCCATATGAATAGTGATTAAATGAATTCATTCCATTCTTGTGAAGAGATCCATCCTTTAGCATACTATCCCAACGCTCCCATATGGTTGTTGCACCCATCGAGATTGGATATATCCAACTTGGACATGTTTTCTGCAAAAGAAGATCGTATGCAACATCCGAACGTCCATAGTCCGTAAGCACATTACAGATGTACGAAGTGCCCAAAAAGCCAGTTGTTATATGGTTCTTGTAAGAACGTATATTCTTAACAAGTCTTTCAACAGCCGTTTTTTGCAAAGCATCAGGCAAAAGACCGAAGTTTAAGGCCAATACATATGCCGTTTGCGTATCACCCGATATAAGACCATTAGGGGTTACATATTCGTTAAGATATGCTTCTGTCACCTTTTTGGACAAATCAGAATAATAGTCATAAGCATCCTTCTTATTAAGTATTCGAGCTGTGTTACGAAGAATATTGATGGAGTTTATAAAGAAGCACTGTGCGCATAGGTGCTTGCTTGTAACGGCACTGCGTCCATCATGGTCATGTGTTTTACTCCAGAATAGCCAGTCTCCATAGTGATCCTCCTTCATATTATACACATAGCCGTTGTCCTTCGTCATATTAACCATAAAGTCAACCCATTTAACCATCGAAGGCCATTGACGTTCTAGTATGGATGAATCTCCATAAGCCATATAGTGATTCCATGGTATGATTGTAGCGCAATCCGCCCATCCTGTTGCACCAAGTCGTTTAGTATCCTCCGAACCATCTTCATTCTTTGCAAAAGTGTCCGGTATCACACGTGGAACTGCGCCCGATGCGCGCTGATCTACGGTCAAATCCTCAAGCCATTTTCTGAAAAATGTATCAACACGACCAAGGAAACTTGCCGTACGGAAGAAAATCTGGGCATCACCGGTCCACCCCAAACGCTCATCACGCTGTGGGCAGTCCGTAGGTACATCCAAGAAATTTCCTCGCATACCCCACTCTATATTCTTCTGAAGGCGGTTGATTGTATCATTAGAACAAGAAAATTCTCCCTGCATATCAAAGCCCGAGCATACAGGAATACCCTCCAAAGATACTAGATTGTCCTTGCTTTTAAGTCCTACGAACTTCAAGTATCTAAATCCGTAGAAGGTGTGTGAAGGCTCAAAGAGTTCCACGCCTTCGCCCGAAAGGACAAATGTACTTGTAGCCTTTGCCGTACGAAGATTTCCAGTATAGAAATTGCCATGTTTATCCAAGACCTCAGCATGGTAAACACGAATAGTATCTCCCTTTTCGCCTCGAATCTGAACTTTTTCCCATCCTACCATGTTCTGTCCTAAATCAACGACAAATTCATTCTTCGGAGTGGTTATGAATTTCACTGGCTTTAGTGGAGCATTCTTACGTATCGGTTCATTCCATGTTTCAATCAAAGGTTGATAAAGATTAGGCACGAGCAATTTCACAGGTTCCCTTTTTGCCAGGTGTGATATTGTCTCTCCATCATAGATGTTCGCAAATTCAACTTCTCCATGATAGAGTTTCCAATTCATGTCCGTTCCAAACACCTCGGTTGAACCATCTTGGTAAACAACATTGATTTGCATAAGAAGCATTATATCCTTTCCGTAGCGATAACGCTTGCTTACCTTACCATAGTTAATTCCACCGCTGTACCATCCCGGAGATACAAGAACCTCAACAGGAATATTTCCCGCGCTAAGATATTCTGTCACATCATACGTTTGATACTGAAGTCTTTTGTTGTAGGATGTCCATCCAGGAGTTAGATAATATTCTCCAATGCGACGACCCGCAATTGATGCTTCATAGATTCCGTGAGAAGTGATATAAGCCGTAGCTCTTTTTACACGTTTTTTAACGGTTAAATTATTGGTAAAATATACTGGACGTTCGATTTGAGAGGTTCCTATCCACTGAGCCTTCCAAGGAGAATCGCCCAAAGAAGTTAAGAACGAAGCGCTCGCCCACTCAGACCATACAGAACGATTGTCGCGAACGCGCACCTTCCAATCGTAGCGTGAATCGTCTTCAAGTTCCACTGGACACTTTACGCCTACTGTTTGATTACTATCAACACGACCACTTTTCCATACGACTTTCTTCTGCTTTAATATAACAATTTCATATGAACGCTGAGTACAATTACGTGTTTGAGAATTTAGTATCCAACTAAACGATACTGACTTTCCATTTATACCATCTGCTTGCGAGAGGGAGTTTACACGCAAATCCGTCACACGTACCTGAGCCATAAGCAGCACAGGCAAAAACAAAGAAAGTAATAGAACAGACCTTTTCATTTTCAAATAATTAGATATTATAAACCTTCACAATCAAAGAAATTCAATGTTCCGGTACCTTCTGTAACATAGACACGTATATCCGAACAACGTACTTCTTCCTTTAGGGATGTTTTATGCGTTCCAGGCACACCCTTGAAAGACTTGACGGTTCTGAACTGACCACCACCCTCATTTACCTGAATTTCATACTTGCAGGCAGTGTCAAAACGCCATCCGATGTCAAACTTGCTTACAGGAATCTCTGGGTGACGAAGTGAGAAAGTAATTTCTTCACCTGCATGAAGTGTCTTTGGAAGATATTTTGAAGCAGTATAATCGCCACTATGGAAGACCTTGTCTGGATTCTTCGGATCTTTCATCAGAATCTCGCCAGCAAGACGGAAATCCTCAGAACTTGCACCAATGAATACCTGGAACAATCCTGGTTCCACTACCCTTTTCATATTACGATCAAGCATCGTAAAGTCTTTCTCAGTGAGCGTAAATTTCACGTTACGAGTTTCGCCCGGTTCAAGAGTAACACGTTCGAACCCACGCAAAAGTTTATCATATACAGTAATGGAACTTTCCACATCGTGAAGATAGAGTTGGACAATCTCATCGCCCTTCATCTTTCCGGTATTGCGTAAATCGAAACTTACGGTCAACTCTTCGCCCGGAAGTATAGCATCCTTCGAAAGTTTCAGATTCGAATACTCGAATGTCGTATAGCTTAGACCATAACCAAAATAGTACAATGCGCCAGCCACTCTTGTCTTTTGTCCCTTAGGACCGCGACCCGCATATCCATCAAGTTGTGAAGATGGCTTATAAGGGAAGTTGTAAGGAATCTGTCCAACGGATTTAGGGAATGTCACTGTAAGTTTTCCGCCTGGGTTGTATTCACCAAAGAGAACCTTAGCAACAGCCGTACCACCATGTGCTCCAGGATACCATGCCTCAACAATAGCATTGGCATTTCTATCAGCCCAGTTAATCGAAAGCGGACGTCCGTTTATAAGAATTACAACGAATGGTTTTCCGGTTGACTTTATCTGCTTGAGAAGATACTCTTGAACTGGAGGCAAATCAAGCGATGAGCGACTTCTATTCTCTCCGCATGTTCTTAAACATCCTCCCACTACTACAACTGCTATATCGGAACGCTGAGCAAGTTCCTTCGCTTTTTGAACAGATTTCTTCTCCTGCTCGGTAGGTGTGAATCCATATATTTCAGAATCTGGCCACTGACTATCTACCCAGTCGCATCCGCGTTCGTATTCCACCTCAGCCTTTCCTTTAAGAAGTGTACTAATGCCTTCGAATACGGTTACGGATTCCGTAGCTTGTGGTCCATAGTGAGTATGTGCATAATGATCATCATTAGCATTAGGGCCAATAACTGCGACTTTCTTAAGTTTTGAAGCATCCAAAGGAAGTATTCCGTCATTCTTCAGAAGTACAATAGATTCGAGTGAAGCTCTAAGTGCAATAGCGTTATTTTTTTCGCCATTTACTTCCTTATCTGCACGCTTCATATCACTTTGAGAAGTATAAGGATGGTCAAAAAGTCCTACCATAAACTTAACGCGAAGGACATCCTTCACACGTTCGTCAATGACATCCATCGATATCTTCTTTTCCTGAATCAGTTCCCTCAACGGAATAACATAACTATCAGGCGTACGGAACGTACAACGTACATTCAGTCCAGCCTCTACACTCTGACGTACAGATTCCTTCATATCGGACGAAGTATGATGCTTCAAATGTAGATATTCAACTGCATCCGAATCAGAGACTACATAGCCCTTGAAACCAAAATCGAGTCTTAGGCGATCATAAAGCCAGTAACGACTTCCTTGTATCGGTTCTCCATCATAATCATTGTATGAACTCATCGCGCCCAAAAGGCCGGCCCTTGCAATAACTTCACGCCATGGATACATGTGGATATTCTCAACCTCGTGTGGGGTCTCATGAGGATCGCATCTAACTCGTCCCTCTCTTGCAGCCTTTCCATTAGAATATATTGCATAATGTTTTGCAGTCGATGCTACCTGATAATTATCCTGCAGACCCTTAACCATTTGCACGCCAAGTTCTGCTACAAGATATGGGTCCTCGCCATAAATTTCTTCGTAACGACCCCATCTTTGGTCTCGACCTACATCAAGAATAGGTGAATATACATTCGTAAAGCCCATAAGCCTTGCTTCACTTCCCGTGACACGACCGACATTGTAGATAAGTTCCTTATCCCACGTGTGTCCAAGTCCAAGTTGTGTAGGGAAATTAGTTGACTTGTAGGCCTCAACACCGCGTATTCCCTCATCGGTAAAGTCTACAGGTATTCCTAAACGCGTTGATTCGACGAAGAATTTCTGCACCTCATTTAAGGCCCACGCATGTTTTGATGGTGGCCAAATGTAAGGACTTTCCGTAGTAAGTGGCTTGTTCCAGCCGATGAAAGAATTTAGATGCTCATCAATGGCTCCCATACCATCCTTCCATATCATGTTCTTCCATTCAGGTGTAGGAAGCTGATCCTTTAAAACACGCCTATATCCGTACAGTGTAACCATCTGACATGTTTTTTCCTCTACAGTCATTTGTGAAATAAGGTCATTGACTCTTTCCTCTACACTCTTCGTAGGATCCTCGTAGATATCCTTCCGACCATTTTTATTAAAATCTATCCATCCTTTATGATAGATATCCGCTGCCGACACCGTTTCCAAGAACAACGCAGCAACTAAAAGAAAGCACAAACGCATATTCTCAATAAAAAAAAATTTTTCAAGTGTTAAATTTAACAATTATCATTTAAGAATACAAGCATTTCAAATAAGTCTTAGGACATACGCATGATTTTCCTATTGACTTTTTTGAAAAGTGTTTTGAGAGGCCAAATTTTACCAATTGAAGTAAAAATCGTAGTTGTTGTAACTGTTGGAGTGGTAAATATGCTTTCAGCACCCTCAAAATATACCTGTAGGTACATACAGAACTAGCCCGACCATTTTTGACCAGGCTGACATGTTTGCTATATTTACGTTTTACTTCTTTTTAGGTTCAATGATAAGGCATCTTCTCAAGGCTATCGGATCAAGAAGTGTAAATATCTGCTTCATTCCCTCTTCGTAAGCCCATCCTATACACTTTCTAATGCGTCTTTTTGACTTTTTACCTTTAAGATTCTGAACCTCTTGTAACTTACAATAAAGAGCAAGACACATCTTATTTATGATGCTACGATTCAAGGCGGCGTTTTTATTTGCAATTCGCATTTGATCTTCCATCATTACCATGTCTAAGCCGTTATGAAGCCTGTTTTCCTCACCCAAATGTTCTCGTATACCGGTTGCGATTTCTGCAACATCATTCAGACTGGAAATGTAGTACCTTGTCTCCTTTGAAGTTTTCCCAGTGTTGTTATTGGTACATGTTTTTACGTAGCATGTCAAGGACTGAACCTTTGCCCATCCATCAAAATCGGTTTTACACTGTTTCGGTGTAAGTCTTGCCATAAAAAACTGACGCTCTTCGAGTTGTCCGTGTGCTATTGTCTTATTATATGCATAATCATCCGTGCTACTTTCAATCTTTGCAAGTCTCTCTTTGTTAAAGAGATTGATGGCATACTCATTCAGCGAGTGCTGATTTCCTTTCAAACCTCCAATATAATCTCCGCGCTTTTTGGCGATGATACTTATGGTCTCTTTCTGCGTGTGAAGAGCATCAAACGTAACTAGCGTGTCTTTCAATTCCATCTGAGAAAGTATGGACTGAGCATGAGGTATTTCGTTTGTCTTGTCTTCAATTTTCTCTGACACTAAACATGTATCTGAGGTATTGTCGTATACGTTCAATATCTGTAAGTCCTTGATTGGACCATTCATGGTGTTCACTCTGCCAGTTCCACGCAATTGCTTACCATCTACGCTGATATGTCTATAATCAGGTTTTGGCAATTTTAAGGCTTTGCGCAATGCCTTGTCTGCCTCTAGCAGTATATCTACTAACGTTTTATTCATTTCAGATGAGGGTATTAGTCCTATAACACGGTCAAATGTGTCATGCGATGGCACCCGTTCGTAGTTGGGGCCGAAGATCTTTTTATACAAGCTGAACTTCCTTTCCCAGAAGTCTTCCACATCCTCTCCACTGTCAGCTCCACCAACCGCTGCAAGAAACTCCATTAGTATAAGGTCTTTAAGTTGATAGAATATTTTCTTCTGTTGCCGACAGTCTTTCACAATGCTAAAAATACTGATTAATCTACGGCAGATTCTGACACTTATCTCACTCTCAATGTCTTTTATCTTTATTGTATTTGTGCTCAGAAACTCCTTCAATCTGAACATCGTGGTATTATGGTCCTCCAAAGCAATTTTCATAGTTTTATCTGTTTTTAAGTTAAATATTGTCAATCTCTATTTTCATCCATTTTTCTCGAAGAAGGGTTTCCAGTTCTTCAGGTAAACGTGAAACAACCCACTGCCCATTAACATGTACAGCATACACGTTTAATGCCTGAGCTATTATGCGGTTACCATTCTCTTCTCCAAATTTTGAACGAATCTTCGCTCTAATCTGCTTTGTCATCCTTTCCACGATTGATGCCTCATTTTTTTCAAGAGGACGCTCAATGTCTATATCAGAAAAGACACGACTTAGCCAACTACCTCTATACCCATCAGGCGTATCCAAACACTCCACGCGCAATAGCGCATGCGCGAACATAAGTTCTGCAGCCATCTTCTGTTGTCGATAGTAGCGGAGCAACTTTTGACATATAGGCCAACTGACAGCGTACAGACCAAGACGCAAAACCTTTACGCCAGGACGAACTGGTGGCGTTGGTGTAATTAATCCTTTCTCTTCTGTTGCAATACCTAGATACTCATCGCACCTAAATATCGGATAACTCTTCCCCCTACACGTTCTAAGTGTCCACGGTACAGTGCATAACCTTCTTTTACCTTTTTGACATAAATGTCTTTGCTCTTATACTTGAGCAACCTTTTGGGTAATTTACCATACAAACCTTATAATTTTGCGCAACATAATACAGAGATTACAAATACTGAGCATTGCAAAAAATAGGGCCAAAATCGGCCCAAAAATGCACTTTTTTTATGATTATCTATTTAATTTTCAATTTGTAACGTCAAAATCATGCGTATGTCCTAGAAACACTATCTGAATTTCAGGTTATATTATAAAATTGTGTACCTTTACGGCAAGAATTGAAGATTTTGTTCTAACAAATTGAACATTTTGCATTGGACAATTGAGTATTCTGTAAGGCGTTATCATATAAACATCAGACATCTACAATATGGCTGAATACATTAGAAATCAATATAGTATCCTGCGTGAGAGGATTGGAGAACCACGTAAGTTCATACAAGTTCTCGCAGGGCCAAGGCAGGTCGGTAAGTCAACACTTGTGGGACAAGTGCTGAACGATGTCACCATACCATATACGCTGGAGAATGCGGATGGAGTAAATCACGAAGATATAGATTGGATCAGAAGAGTGTGGGAATCCGTACGCATTGCAATGCAGTTGCAGCATAAAGAGGAATACTTGCTCGTGATTGACGAGGTACAGAAGATAGACAATTGGAGTGAGGCGGTAAAGGCAGAGTGGGACAGAGACAGTCGTGAAGGAAGAAACCTGAAGGTGGTACTTCTAGGGAGTTCGAGATTACTCATCAAGAAAGGACTTACGGAGTCTCTTGCCGGCAGATTTGAATTCATTCGTATCACCCATTGGAGTTATGCCGAAATGCGTGACGCTTTTGGCTATACACTTGACCAATATATTTATTATGGTGGCTACCCAGGTCCTGCTGCAATGATTGGCAATGAAAAGCGTTGGAAGAAGTATATCAAAGATTCACTCGTAGCTCCAACTATCGAAAAGGATGTCATCATGACCTCCAACATCTACAAACCGGCTCTAATGAAACGGACCTTTGAACTGGGTTGCGGATATTCCGGCGAACTCCTTTCGTTGACGAAGATGATAGGCCAGTTACAAGATGCCGGCAATGTAACAACAATAGCCGGTTACATCGACATATTAAGCCAATGTGCTCTTCTCTGCGGACTTCAGAAATACGCCAATGACGATTCGCGTAAATATAATTCCATTCCGAAGTTCCAGGTCTTCAATAACGCGCTTCTGACCACATACAAGGGACGCTCCTTCCTACAAGACAGACAGGATACCGAGGCTTGGGGCAGATGGGTAGAGAGTGCTGTCGGTGCCTACCTTGTCTGTCAAGCCAAGGAGTTGGAGTATAAAGTCTATTATTGGCGAGAGCGAAGTGATGAGGTTGATTTCATTGTCATTTCAGACGACGTCACCCTTGCCATTGAGGTGAAGAGTGGCAGACGCAAGATGAATAATGGTCTCCCTAAGTTCACCGAAGCCTTCCATCCAACTCGCTCCTTTGTGGTAGGTACAGGTGGCATTCCTATTGAAACGTTCCTTTCGTGCAATCTGGAGGATTTGATAACTGAATAGATAAATCCGTGATGGTCATTCATCGGCTAACAGTTTGACTACTATCGAAAAAAGATTTTCTGAATCACTTTCGAATAATATAGATGAGTTCCGCACCATCGGTCAGGTTGCCGATGCTATGCACAGAATATCGGTATCTGGTATCCGGGAAAAATTTCCCGCAGTCCTGAAGGATTCCCATATACTAAGAAAACGCCAAATCAAACCCCTTCTATGTTGTAATCCAAATTTTGATTAATTTTTATTTATTGACAACCAGTAGTTTATGTGTTTTTAAGTTTGTAAAATTCTGTTTATAAGCAAAATAA
>JAGHTK010000055.1 GCA_018065435.1 Candidatus Alistipes equi | reverse complement strand
TAGTAATAACATGTTTAGTAGGTGATATAATCCACCTTTATAGTTTTCCTTCTGCTTATTAAGACACTTGAGAGACACAAATATTTTGTCCTTTTCTACATTTTTTTAGAAAGTTGGTATTAGTTTTTGTTAAAAATGCACAATGATGTGTTGGCGATGTTTTGGACTTCTGAAAATCAAAGTGTAAGCAAGAGTGGTGGTTTCCGTGACAAAGTGTCAGTTGTTTACTCTGCAAGATTTTTCTTCGACTAGAGGTTTCTGGGGCGCTCCCAAGGCTCTAGGAAAGCGTTTCTGAGTGGTGTTTGTGACATCTCCATGCTTTTTGATGCATAACTCTAAGCCTTTTTGATTGTATTCCTAAGCTTTATGAGGCAAAAAACCTACGAAAAAAGGTGGTAAAGCTATGCTTTTCGAGGTGCTTTTCTTGGACTTGAAAACTAATGTTCTGATAATCAGTGATTTCCTGTAGCCCGTAGATTTTATTATTTGCGAGCGAGTAGGGGAGTGTTCGCTTTTATTGCATTCTGAACGACTTGTGTTTTTACAATATGTAAGCAAAAACGAGGATGTCCTTACATTTTGTAAATTGAGAGATGTGTGGCATTCCCGCTTTTTTATGCAACGGTATGCTTGGAAATTGAAAAAGTTTTGTATCTTTGCAGCGTGAAATACATGCTCCTATTTATCGCACACCTTTTTCTTCCACTCGGCGAAACTTCCGTAAACATTCGTGGCATCCAAAGCGTCAATCTCCCTAGCTTAATGCCTCTGCAGTAGCTCGTCGTATAGGTACCCCCTATTCTTGTAAAACTAATCCACAAACACATTTTTTTCAAAAAAGATCTCATTAGGTTAGTCTTTTTACTTTCTGAAAGGTATATATGTTAAAAAAGATGTGACTAAAAGATGAAAAATGAAGAATTAAAGAAGCTGTTCGTTCAGTATTATTCCAAAATGTACCGTGTGGCACGCACCATGTTGTACGATGAGCAGGAAAGCAAAGATGTGGTCAGTGACATCTTTGAACGACTGCTCAATGGAAACATAATGCTACTACCTGAAACAGAAGAACGCTATTTGCTGACAAGCGTTCGTAATCAATGCATCAAGCGTCTTAACCATGAAGCAGTTAAACGACTGATGTCGGAGAATTACACTCACGAACAGGAAGACAGTCAGGAAGATGAACGACTGAGCGAAATCATTGAATTTGCCCAACGCTCTCTCTCCGAGCAGGAACAGCGAATCTTTAATCTACGATTTACCGAAGGATACAGTTACCAAGAGACAGCCTCAAAAGAAGGCATCAGCAAGGTAGCTGTGTGGAAACATCTGTCACATCTTGTAAACACTATTAAAGAACATTTTAATTCGAGCAAGAAATGAAACCTTCAGACGATAAGAAAAGACTATTTCTGGACATGCAACAGCATCCAGAGAACTATACCGACGAGCAGATAGAAGCAATGATGGCAGAACTCGATGAGCCTGTTGATGTGGAAGCATGCTGGGAGGAATTCTGCAAAAAGACAGTACCTAACCACGTTCAAACTAAATCAAGGAAAAAGAACAACCTACTCTGGTGGTCATCAATTGCAGCTGCAGTTATAGTATTATTTGCAGCATGGGAAGTTATACAACTCAATGTACATGATGAGGTTCAGGAGCCATCAACAAATATTGCCTCAAACGAGAATACCGGCAATAACAATCTAGTTGCGCAGAATACGATAGCAGACAAGACTGTACCAGAAAGTAAGCGTATAAATGAAACTGTTATCCCAGAGAAAGCAACGAAAGAGGGTTATAGTAATAAAGCGAATGCAGAAGACATACCTACTCCAACATTTGACAAAGTCAGAATTAGGGGAAATGGCAAGACCTCGCCAGACAAGGATCCCGTCATAATAATAAATGGGCATAGAATACAAAGAGCCATTTTAGACATTATCAATCCATTTGACATAGAGGACATAAAAATCATTAAAGCTGATATTGCAAAAGCCGAATATGAACCTTTGTATGGAAATCAGGTTGAGAATGGAGTTATTGTATTGACATTAAAAGATGGCACAGAACAACAATATGCAGATATCTTGAATCCTGAACGCAAGGATAAAACCATCTTTTCGAGTTCTACTGAGACATTTCCAAGTTTCAGAGGTGGAGATCATGCTCTACAAGAATTCATCAGAGAGAATCTCAGATATCCTGCGGAAATTCCTGACTCGTCAATCACAGGCAGAGTGGCGATAAGTTTTATCGTAAAAAAAGACGGCAACCTTGAAGATTTTAAACTGACTAGAAGTATTCTGAAATATACAGATGGAACTGATTGTAAAGATTCTACCATTATCAACATTTTTACGGAAGAAGCCCTACGTGTCTGTCGCTTGATGCCCAAATGGAGACCAGCAGTTAGGTGCATAGACAATACTTTTCAAAGAGTGGATTGGAAGTATACTATTTCTTTCAGATTTGCAGAGGAAAAAGAGGAAAAAAGGATAAGGATACGTTAACATAGCGACACAAAAAAAAGGAAGTCATTTCTGACTTCCTTTTTGCGGAGAGAGAGGG
>JAGHTK010000152.1 GCA_018065435.1 Candidatus Alistipes equi | reverse complement strand
ATGAGCCCTTCCACGCTTAAGAAATCGTCTTACCATAGCGTGCTTTCTTGTGGGCATCAGTGGATTCCCGGATTTTGAAATTACATAAACCATTCTTGTTTCGGTTTTAAGTTAAAAAAAGTTCGTGTTTACATTGTAATTTTGGTCACGAACAACCCAGTTGTGTGTCCCTCGCCAATGTTGATGAAAGGTTTTAAATTGCAGCACTGTCGCTTTCGCTTCTTTTAGCCACAATCCGCAGAGCTTGGAACTGGGACAAGCATCCCAAGGTGCCTATGTATTCTTCCTCAACGTAGCTCCCTATAGTTATTCGGGGCTTAGGCTAACCCGCTTCGCAGGTGGGAATAACGCCACCTTTTTTACCCAGCGAAACTTGAGTTATGGTAACGTAATCAAAAAGAACGACTTTGAACGCTATCTAATTTTGTTAAATTTCTCCCGGACAAACGAATGAACAAAATCCCTTTCCTTTTTCGAAAGGCCAACAAAATAGATAGTTGCCAAAACGACAAGTATACTAAGCAATAAAACTGCCAAAGTGAATCCCACCGAGGCCTTAGAATCCACATTTACATACATTGATGGGATAATCAGAACGAAAAACACTAGTATAACCCTTGGGAAGACCTTCAAAAAATATTTTTTATAGGACATATGTATTTGTGGCAGTACAATAAAGATTCTGACGAATTGGGCGACAAATTGGGAAAAGAAATAAATCATCATCACCTCTTCTGGCGAAATATGATAGTAGTGCAAGAATAGATATGAAACTGGAAGTACCAATAGAAGTGGAATGCTTTCCCATATCTGAAATTTTTTTACGTCCCCCGTTGCATGATTCGACTCAATCAACGCATTGTTAAACGACTCCAACAAAGACATATAGAGTATTATGCGGATGAAAGCGACAGTATGGTCAGGAACTTCAACCAGCCAGATTTCTAGAATTGGCTTGATAGAAACAAGCAATGGAAAGACCATCAAGGACGTAAGGAAAAAACTGAATTTTGAAGAATAGATAACCAAGTTATGCATATAATCAATATCTCCCTGAACCCAATTCTTTACAATTTGAGGACGTACAGCCATATTAAAATTGGTCGCAAGAATACGTGCTCCGTTTTGTACTTGTACAGAAACACTTCGAGCAGCATTCACCGCAGGCCCGAAAAAGATGTTCATCAGAATGTTAATACCATGTGTGTAACCAGCGCATGCTATATGTCCGTAGCCAACCCAGCCACTAAATGTTGCTATTTGTCGAAAAAGCGGTCTATCCATCCTGTATTTGTAATGTGATTCCGAAAAGTTTCTTCTACAGTAAAACTTATAGCATAGAAAAACTATGAAAGAAGAACAAATGAGCAATAGCGAATAAAGTATAAGTCTGTCTGAGGATGAATAAATCAAAAGAAATGCAACAAGAAGCCTTAAAAGCACTTCAATGATTGAAATATAGGCATAAGCGGCCATTCTTTCATGTCCGATAATGAGAGCATTGTACGGAACACAGACTATTGAGATAAGAGAAACAATAACACTACTCTGATAACATACCATTGCTGCCATTTGTCGCCCCTCGGGTATATTGAGTTTTTCAATGACAAACCAAAGGCCTATCGTTTCACTTACGAGCAAAATGATTCCTGCAAGAATCCAATGTATATAGATGATTGTAGAGAATGTTCTCTCACACAATTCCTTATCATTTTGTCCTAATGCGTAGGAAGTAAAACGTGAAGAAGAACCACTCATTGCTACGTTAATCGACATTAGAATTAATACGACACCACCTACAACATTAAAGATGCCGTAGTCCTCCACGCCAAGACTCTTAAGTACAACTCTAGTTGTATAAAGAGTCACGATCATTATTAGAAAAGTCCTAATGAAAAGCAGTAATGTATTTTTTACCAATCTCCTGTTATTCGCAACATTTTCCATCATCAAACGTGTGTTCCCTTATAGATTAACTGCTTCTACGGAAGAATTAGTGACGTTCTACTCTAACCTACTTTGAAGAAGTTGGTACGAAGCCTTGCATCCCAACTATTTCAAATGAAAAACTACAATTTTATTACATCGATGGACATTCCTTTCAAACATATAGAAACATTTCGCCTTACAAAAGAATTTCAAAATCTCCTTTTATACATTGAAAAGGAAATGCATAATATCGCCGTCCTGAACGATATAATCCTTTCCTTCGATTCCAATTTTTCCCTCGTCACGACAAGCTTTTTCGGAGCCGAGTCTTGTATAGTCACTATATTTTATCACCTCGGCACGTATAAATCCCTTCTCAAAATCGGTATGAATAATACCAGCCGTCTGTGGGGCTTTCATACCGCGACGAAAAGTCCATGCTCGAGTTTCATCGGCTCCAGTTGTAAAGAAAGTACAGAGATCCAACAAAGCGTAGGCCTTCTTTATAAGACGACTCACACCAGATTCCATAAGTCCCATATCTTCAAGGAACATCTGTCTTTCCTCGTAGGTTTCAAGTTCTGCGATGTCAGCTTCAGCGCCACAGGCAACGATGAGCACTTGAGCTCCTTCCTTAAGTGCAATTTCCTCTATCTTACGAGAATATTCATTGCCCGAAACTGCACTCTTTTCATCAACGTTGCACAGATACAAAACAGGTTTATCCGTAAGAAGCGATGTTTCCTGCATAAGTTTACGTTCCTCTTTCGTAAGTTCAACCGAACGTGCATTTTCTCCACGAAGAAGAACCTCTTTCCATTTCAAAAGAATTTCATACTGTTGCTTTGCTATCTTATCGCCTCCCGTAAGAGCCTGTTTTGAAACTTTCGACAATCTATTTTCAACCGTTTCTAAATCCTTCAGTTGTAATTCTGTATCGATAACCGCCTTATCTCTGACAGGATCGACCGATCCATCGACATGGGTTATATTATCATCATCAAAACAACGCAACACATGTATTATCGCATTAGTCTGACGAATATGCGACAGGAACTGATTTCCAAGGCCTTCACCCTTCGATGCACCCTTTACAAGACCGGCGATATCGACTATTTCGATTGTCGTTGGAATTACTCGTTTCGGATTGTCGATTTTAGCCAAAGCTTCCAAACGTTCATCCGGAACGGTTATTACGCCCACATTTGGTTCAATGGTACAAAAAGGAAAATTAGCAGCTTGTGCCTTTGCATTTGAAAGGCAGTTGAACAATGTTGACTTGCCCACATTGGGAAGACCAACTATACCACATTGTAATGACATTCTATCTTCTAATCTTTAATTACACATCCAAACAGAGTTGCACTCGTTGCATCCGTTATACGCACATTTACATAAGAGCCCGGGCAAAGTCCTGTAGAATCGAAGACTACCATTCTGTTCTGAGAAGTGCGACCGCATTGTTGCAACGAACTGCGTTTTGAATCACCTTCTATGAGCACCTGGCGTGTCTTTCCAATTTCCTCTTTCGAGACATTAAGCGAGATTTCATTTTGAAGAGCTATTATTTCATTTAAGCGTCGCACCTTTTCCTGCTCCGGAACATCATCCGCAAGATGTCGCGAGGCAAACGTGCCGGGACGTAACGAATACTTGAACATAAAGGCGGACGAATAGCCAACCTCCCGCATAAGCGAAAGCGTTGCTTGATGGTCTTCGAGCGTTTCTCCGGAAAATCCAGCTATAAGGTCTGTCGAAATGGCACACTGAGGCATGAGGCGACGAATTGCCGATACACGCTCCAAATACCATTCCCTGGTATACTTTCTGTTCATCCTCTGAAGCATAACATCCGACCCAGACTGAGCAGGCAAGTGGATTGCCTTGCATATGTTTTCTTTGGAAGCCATCATTTCAATAAGTTCATCGCTAAGGTCTTTCGGATGCGATGTTGCGAATCGCACACGTAAATCTCCCGCAATGTCTGCAACACGACCAAGAAGTTTCGCAAACGAAACGTCTTCACAACAATACGAATTCACATTCTGCCCAAGAAGCGTGATTTCCCTATAGCCTGCCTGGTAGAGTATACGCGCTTGTTCAAGGATTGACTCCGCACTGCGACTTCTCTCCCGTCCCCTTGTATATGGAACAACGCAATAAGAACAAAAGTTGTTGCAGCCACGCATGATGGAAATAAAACCAGACACTCCATTTTTATCCATTCTTACAGGCTGGATGTCGTCGTAAGTCTCTTCAAGCGAGAGTTCAACGTCGATTGACTTTATGCCCTTAAGTGCTGAATCAAGTAAAGAAGGAAGTCTTCTGTAGGAATCAGGACCGGCGACAATGTCAACTCCGTTTTCGTGCAGTTCGTCTTTTAGACGCTCTGCCATGCACCCTATCACACCCACCAACATCGAGTGGCGCTTACGAATGGAATTAAGATATCTTAGGCGACTCCAGATGCGTTGTTCTGCATTATCTCGAACAGAACAAGTGTTAATAAGAACAACATCTGCATCGGATAACTCCTGCGCAAGCCTATATCCAACACCTTGAAGGATAGAAAGTACAATTTCGCTGTCACCGACATTCATCTGACAGCCATATGTTTCAATATATAATTTCCGTCCAGGACCCGAAAGTGGTCTTAATGCATTAACGTCCATTTTCTATAGATTTGCAAGATCCTCGTTTGTTGGCATTGGTTTGAAACCTTCACCATAAGTATCATATGCATCCGTCACAACAAGAAATGCCTTCGGATCACATTGTCTTACGATACGCTGTACAGGAACGAGTTCCTTTCTTGAAACGACCAAAAATATCATCTCCTTGTCTTGGTTCGTGTACATTCCACTTGATTTTATATATGTAGCACCACGACCAAGTTTCTCAAGAATAAACTGTCGTAAATCCTCATTATGCTTTTCAGATATAATAAAAAGCAGTTTATCGTATGAAGCTCCATCTAGTACGTAAGCCAAAACACGGGACGAAATATAGATGGTTATAAGCGAATAGAGTGAAAGAAGCCATCCTTCCTTGACCGGTTCTCCATCCATAAGTCCAAGGCCAAAGCCAAAAACAGCAAGACCCGACAAAACGACAATAGAATCAGCCAAAAGCACGCCATTCGAAAATTTTATATGACAATATTTTTGCAAAATCATGGCTACAATGTCCGTACCGCCGGTCGTTGCCTGATGGCGTACAACAAGACCTACTCCAACGCCTATTACGACTCCACCCATTATGGAAGCCAGAATAAGATGTTGAGATAAGTCCAAAACGCCTCCTAGAATTTGTGCAGGATCCAATGCCTGCAAAGCCTCCTTCGTAGGATAGACAGCACTCGAAATAATGTTCATAATTCCCGGTGTTATCATTGCTGCAATCACCGTACGAATTGAAAAACGAGGGCCGAAAAGTATAAATGAAAGCGAAAGCAAAAAGGCATCAAACATATAGCCGAACGTTCCGACCTGTATAGAGGGGAAGATGTTGTGAAGGACAACACCCGCACCATAAACTCCTCCCGGCACGATCTTGTAAGGGTTGATAAAAAAAACGAAGCCTGCTGCTACCAATGAACATCCAAAAATTATCAGAATCCACGTAACCAGCCAGCGCATTGTAAAACGCTTTTCCTTAAGTGAAAGGATTAGTTTTTTTCTCTTAGATTTCTTCTCTGTTTCCATACAATTGAACAAATATCATACAAAGATACAAAACCGATACAAAATCTCCATTTACCTTCAAGCGTTTTTATAATCTATAGCGTAAAAAAGAAATCTTTTTCTTAGCACCTACAATCACTAAAAAAACAGTCCTAAAAAACAATCATTCAAACTAGAAATAAAAGAGATAAAACCATATA
Source organism: Candidatus Alistipes equi (assembly GCA_018065435.1). Lineage (GTDB taxonomy): Bacteria > Bacteroidota > Bacteroidia > Bacteroidales > Rikenellaceae > Alistipes > Alistipes equi. Next base: position 8,491 of record JAGHTK010000152.1, on the reverse strand, counting down.
TCATGCAACGCCAAAGACTAAATTTCATTTTACAAAACAAGCCTTTGGTTTATACATTTGCACTATTCAACAATTTACATCTTATAAGATATTTTTATATATTTGCGTTGTTAAATGTGGACAATACTATGGTTATTACTTATTATTGCATTACAACGCTGTTTATTATCGCCTACTTGCTGGGCAGTATCCCGAGCGCTGTTTGGATTGGTAAGAAATACTACAGCATTGACGTAAGAGAACACGGAAGCCATAATGCAGGCACGACCAATGTACTCAGAGTGCTTGGCAAGCGTGCCGCAATTCCGGTTTTTGTCATCGACTTTATAAAAGGATTTGTTGCAGTAAGTGCCATTTCACTAATGAAATATGACACATTTATAGCAGACCATCCATGGTGGTTAACAAACCTAAAGATAACAGCGGTATTCTTTGCTGTAATTGGTCACATATTCCCAATATTTGCAAAGTTCCGCGGAGGCAAGGGCGTAGCAACGCTCATCGGCGCAATTACAGGTATTCAGCCTAACATTGCGCTCTTTTGTTTTGGCATATGGGTAATCGTGCTTGTTATTTGGCACTATGTTTCGCTCGCATCAATTATAGCCGGATGCAGTTTCCCTATTTTCGTAATAATCTTTTCAGGATCGATGTACAGTTCGTATGGTGACGCATCGATCTCATTTATTATATTTTCCATCATTGTTGCTGTAATGTTGCTATGGACACACCGAAAAAACATCGGCAGATTAAAAGACGGCACCGAATCAAAAACCTTTATTTGGAAAAAGGAAGATTCTCTATTAAACAGCAATAAACAGAACTAAAGAAGAATAAATCATGCTACAGGAGAATCTCATAAAGTTGTATGAACAATCCTTCCGAAACAATCGGGAGATGTCCGCACTCACAGATTATCATTCCGGAGAAACATACTCCTATTACGGACTTGCCAAGGAGATAGCAAAGCTTCACATTCTAATGGAGAATGCAGGAGTAAAGCCAAAAGACCGTATAGCATTGGTAGGTCGCAATACCCCGAGATGGTGTATCGTCTATCTGGCCACAATCACTTATGGTGCCGTAATAGTTCCAATCCTTCAAGATTTTACGCCTACTGACATTACTCATATTGTAAACCATTCGGAATCCACTCTGATGTTTCTTACGGATTCCTTCTGGGATTCACTTGATGAGGAGGCAATGCCTGAGGTACGTGCATTCCTTTCTTTAACGGATTATCACGTAATATACGAACGTGGCAACTACGATATTACCGACTGCATTAACAACATGACGGCCAACTATCGCAAACGTTATCCTCAGGGTTTCACAATAAACAACATCACGTACCGAGATGTACCAAACGATGAAGTTATCCTTTTGAACTATACATCAGGAACTACTGGCTATTCCAAGGGTGTAATGCTTACGGTAAACAATCTTACAGGGAATATCCTCTTTGCAACTTCATACGCAAACAAGAATGGTTACCACTACTATCACAAGGGAATGCGCATGCTTTCGTTTTTGCCACTTGCACATGCCTACGGATGTACGTTCGATATGCTTACACCGCTTGTCATAGGCGGACATGTAACACTTCTTGGAAGAATTCCTACGCCAAAGATTCTCATCGAAGCGATGCACTACGTTAGACCAACGGTTATCTGTTCCGTACCTCTGATTCTTGAAAAAGTCTACCGCAAACAGATTTTGCCGATGCTAAGCAAGGGTCCATTGAGCATTGCGATGAAAGTGCCGTTATTGAACGTAGCGCTCTATTCTACGATACGCACAAAGCTCATAGAGGCATTTGGTGAAGAGTTGGAACTTTTCATCGTAGGAGGTGCTCCAATGAACCAAGAGACGGAACAATTCCTGCACAAAATACACTTCCCTCTAACGACTGGATATGGTCTAACGGAATGCGGGCCATTGGTAAGTTTTGCTGACTGGCAGGAATTCAAGCTTGGTTCGTGCGGTAAATATCTTAAGCGTCACATTGAATGTGTCATCGACTCGTACAATCCGCAACACGTACCTGGAGAACTTCTCATTCGCGGAGAACACGTAATGAAAGGATATTACAAAAATCCAAAAGACACAGATGCCGTATTCGATGAGAATGGATGGTTCCATACGGGCGATATGGCCACGATGGATGACGATGGAACGCTCTACATAAAGGGACGCTGCAAGACCATGATTCTCACTTCATCCGGACAGAACATCTATCCGGAACAGATTGAAGATAAACTGAATAATCTACCGCTTGTTCTAGAGTCGCTCGTCGTCGAACACGATGGAAAGCTCTATGGACTTGTTGTGCCTGACTTTGAACAAATCGAACGCTTGCACATAGACAACGCAACGCTCAAGGAGCATATGAACGAAAATCTGAAGCTTCTCAACGAACAGGTTGCATCGTACGAAAAACTTGTTGCAATCAGCCTTCATATGTCAGAATTCGAGAAGACACCTAAGCGAAGCATCAAGAGATATCTCTATCAAGGAAAGCACCTCATAGGATAGGCCATGGCATTTCTCAATAACGGACCAAGGAACATTCGCAAGCAACATATTGGCGAAAATTTGCTCTATACTCTTATATGGAGCCTTGTATTTTTGATTCCAATCATGAATGCGAAGCTTATGTCAGAAGAGCATGTAAACTTCGCCAATGTCTTCGTAGCATGGATTAAAATATCACCATTCTTCTGCCTTTTTCTAATACACAATATATTTTATCTTGAACTGCTTCTAAAGAAGAAAAAGGTCTATCTCTATACTGCAGTATCATTAGCGACACTCGTTATAACGTTCATGTCTGTTGAAATGTACGAACGGTGGAACACATCGCTTAATGAACTGTGTCTTAATCAGATTCAACCACACCATGCATCCCTAACGGACCTAGAATGGTATTGGAACATATTTTTGGGCATATTTATGTTTCTTGCCAATATGGGATTCAAGGTACTCTATTTGTCAATGCAACAGGATGAGGATATTGCAAAACTTCGCAAGGAAAAACTCGAAGTTGAACTTGCGGGTCTGAAGCATCAAATTAATCCACATTTTTTCATGAATACGCTTAACAACATCCATGCTCTTATAGACATTGACCATAAGATGGCTAAACAGAGCATTATTGAGCTTTCTGAAATGATGCGCTACGTAGTATATGACTCATGCGGAGATCGTATAACTCTTAGAAAAGAACTCAATTTTATAAACAACTATATCTTTTTGATGAAGTTGCGCTATTTGGAAGACGTGGATATCAAATTCACATATCCACAGAATATCAGTAGTAAGATTTTCATTCCTCCTCTTATTTTGATAGTATTTATTGAAAATGCCTTCAAACATGGAATAAGTTATGATTTTCCATCATTTGTGCACATTTCAATCGAGATGAAAGGCCAAATGGTCGAAATGATGGTCGAGAACACGATAGCTCCCGTGCAAAAAAGTGCCGTACACACCGATGGCATAGGCATCGAGAACACTAGGAAACGTCTCAATCTGATATATAACGATCAATATTCCATTGATATCAAGGAAGAATCAACTTATCGTTTGACACTTAAAATTCCTGCACTTAGCAATGATTACATGTATAGCAATTGACGATGAGCCTTTGGCATTAAGGCAGATACGCTCATACATCGAGCGCATTCCAGAACTTAATCTTGTAGAAAGTTTTACCTCCTCAAAAAAGGCAAAGGACTTTTTAAGTAATAACGAAGTGGATATAATGTTCGTTGACATCAATATGCCTGATATCAACGGAATTGACCTTGTACGCAATCTGGAGAATGCTCCAATGATAGTATTCACCACTGCATACTCGGAGTATGCTCTGGAAGGATTCAAATTGGATGCTATCGACTATCTTCTCAAACCTATATCATTCGAACAGTTCGAGCACGCAGTAAACAAAGTTCTTTCTCTTTTGGAATTGCGTGAAATGAAGCATAAGAAAGAACTCTCAACATCCGAGAATGCCGTAATGGAGCCTACAGTTGCTCCAAACAGAGAATACATATCCGTTAAGACGGACTACAAGGTGTCTCTAATCAAACTTTCCGATATAATGTTCATCGAAAGTGAAGGAGAATACGTACGCATGCACCTTTCCGACAAGCGTAAAATTGTTACGTTATTCCGCCTAAAGAATATGGAAACCGTTCTACCGGCGGACACTTTCATGCGAATCCACCGTTCATACATCATAAACGTACGTTACATCCTTGGGTATTCGAAAAACCGCGTATTCATAAACGATGACGACGGAATTCCGATAGGCGACAACTACCGAGAGCTATTCCTGCGTTTTATCGCAAATAGTTCATGTCTTTCGCCAGATATTGACCTAAAATAGGCGCTATCCAACTACTTTACAAAATTTATGACATGCACGCTCTGCGGGCCGAGGCGTTGTTTTTGTACTATACCTTCTGGCGCATTTGTCGTACGTGAGCGGTATCCAGAAAGTTTTACAGAGTATTTCACTTCCTCGTTTTCGGATGTATTCCATACTACGACTGATGCTTCGCGACCATTTTTTGAAACAAATAGTTTCGCAATGACCTTATTCGGAGCCTTCAAAGAAAGACCTTCGTCATCCATAAATGTTCCTTCCAAAAGCGTGCTGGAATATTTTTTTTGCAACGAAAGAACCTGCTTAGAATATGTAGCCATTTGTATTGGATCAACTGACTGTACAAGTTTTAGATTTGGTTTGCTTCTGACGTTGAGGTAATCCTCCGTCTTTGGAATTTGATTTGTGAGTAAATACTCTCTGTCGGCCATATAACGAGATTCTATCTCATGACGTAGCCCAAATGTTATGGCATAATTTATGAGCATACGTGAGGCCACAGGTGATGGGTGACGTACGGTTGCCTCAAGATGAGGAAGCGTGTATCGGAGCATCTCCGGAAACAGAACGGCTGGTGCAGTCATCTCACATCTATCGGCCATCTGTTTTTGGGAAGGATTATAGACACCATATGTACAACCATGGAAAAGGTCTATGGCTGAAGTTTCCATATCAATTGTTCCTTCCGTTATAACTATGAATTCCGGATCAATTTCTTTCATGTAGTTTCGTACATAATCAAGATTTTCCTTGCGATCGCATTCATAAACAATGGCAGGAACCTTATGTCCATGATTCGCAGCATAGCAATAAAGAGCAGGACGATTTCCTAGTTGGTCATAAATAATACCATTGGCACCAAGCGCATGGGCTTTCTTCGCAAGCTCGAGCATGATTCCTCTCCATGTTTCGGTTCTATGGCATGGACGTCCATGAGTTCTTGCCGGTGCATCAGAAAACTTGTGCCAGGTTTCCGAGTCAAGTTCTCCATTCCTTTTAACAACATTTATATGGCGTCCTGTTTTCTCCCAAAAGGTTGTCCCATTTTGGTCCATAAGTTGTCCGTTCACGTATATTATAGAGCGTATGCCCCTGCTTTGGAGCTCTTTTATACCATTTCGAAGGGCTTGTTCGCCTCCCATCTTTTCCGATACGTTATATTCGGGATAAAAGCGGTCATGACCTCCGGCAGTCCATCCAAAAAGACCTACGATATCTAAGCCGCGAGACTGTGCCACATCCCCGAGTTTCGTTCCAAGATCTCCATAAGGCCATATAATCTGATCGTTCTGCTGTTTAAGTATCGCAAGAAGCCATCCAGTGCTCTTTTTAAGCCATACTGGAGTTTCTACAATTTTAGTGGTAGAACAGAACCACTCTCTGTACATTTTTGCTGCAACATGCCAGTTACCCTTGTATTTTTTAACCATATACTGCGGGAAAGTCCATTCTTCTTTTGGGAAGCACATATGATGAGATCGGAGTGCAAAGCGATAATGGTTAAATTCAGGATAATACCTTACGTGGAATTGTTTGAAAGAAAAAGTCTTGTCATGCGATGCCATATATATACCATCTTGCTCGGAAGAAAAAGCACACCACTGCATGGTCTGTTCCCTCGATGGGTACCCCGGAGCCAGCTTTCCATTCGAAATTTCAAAACAATTGCGTTTTTCATAATAGCGCCATGCAAAAGCTTTCGAGCCTTCCGTCTTTTTGAAGCGTTTCTCATTGCAAGGTGTTTGAGTAAATCTTTCACCAAAACCCACAGGCATCAATAGATTGTGTGTTTTAATCTCGGTCTGGATAGGTATAAAAGGACCTATAATCGATGTAATGACTTGGTCTGTCATCTTGTTTTTTACCGTTGGAGTAACTTTGACTCCATCCTCCAAAATTTCCCATTTAAGCAAAACCTCAGCCACATCCGAAAAATATCGGAACTCCGTATCGGAGAGTTTTTCCAACACAAAATCCTTTTTGGAAAGATTTTTGATCTTGTGCATAGAATCCATTGATTCATACTGAATTGAAAAATCGCATTTCTCGAATTCGAATGATGCAGCAAAAAGTGTCAAATCAATTAAAATGCACGCAATGGCAAGAAGCAATTTTTTGAACATATGGAAAATTTTAGAATTGACAACGTTATTACCTTGTTTTGCATGACAAGATATATAAAATTTGAAATTATTCCAAGCCTGGAATAATGTGTCGATTTACATAAAACTGGACCATCTATGCGTCGTAACAGATAATAGCAATGTCATGAAAAGTTGGTTTCTATTTATGAAGGGGCTATATATAGAAACTATGTACCAAAAAGATGTGATTCCGACATCCAAATGTCGAACGAAATTCGAATCTGTTGACATCGCTCTTTTGTGCAGTCTTTGTGATGTTGTCTGCAATCGTCAGACAGCATCCTTAACAGCGCTCGCTGCCGGTATCCTTTCATGTGATACAAGTGGTATCCTTTCAGTGGCATAATCAGCAATGCCTACAAGAATCAATAACAAGGAGTAGTTCGGTGGGGTTTACACCGACGAACTGATTTTCAAAAAATCTATTGAAAAGTGTGACGATTGGACAAAGTTCTTAAGACTTCTTTCAATATCATACCAAAATGAATTTAGACACAACGGCTACGAAAAAAACCTGCTAAGTAGTACCGAATTGGGCACGCCCAAAATGATACGCGAAATAACAAAAGCCGTAATGTGCTGTATAAGCGTTTTTGTGATCAAATTCATGCCTTTTGCAACGTTACTTCAAGCGGTTTGAATCTTAAATCACTCAAAAAGGCATGAAAATGCATGCTGACTATCAAGTAGTTACAATTTGTTATATAGAAGTCACCAAATTTTTGTCTGGGAAACAGCAATTTAATTCACGTTGTTATAAATTTCTAGGGGATTTCAGGGTACAAAAGAACAACGTGAAATCTTTGATATCTTTGGAATTGATTACCCTGACAAGAACGGGGTGGTAATTTCATAGGATGGTACATATCTATTCTATGCCTTCCTATCACAACGACCAACTGGCTATGCTGGCTGCCCAAATGTTGTATAATTTTCTTGAGGGATTTTAGGTTTTAACCACAATCCGCAGAACTTGGAACTGGGACAAGCTCACATAAGTGACTATATATTCTTCCTGGGCGAAAGCTCCCTATAGTTATTCGGGGCTTAGACTAACCCGCTTCGCAGGTGGGAATAACGCCACCTTTTTCCCCAGCAAAACTTGAGTTATTATTTTTACCTATACTACTGATAAAATCGTTTATCGTTACCCTTTGTGACTCTCAAGTATCACTTTCAGCCAGTCACACAGAAAAATCGGGATATTAATGATATTCCCGTTGACCTTAAGGTTCTTCATCGAGAAGCGAAGCCTAAGGTTCGGAGAATACTTGTCCTGATACACCTTTAAACTCTGTCCGGAGATATTATCTTCAGCTTTTACCTCAATCGGGCGAACCTCAATGCCGTCCTGAATGAGGAAATCCACTTCAGCCTTGTTGCCTGATATGGTCCAGTAATGCGGTGCCTTGTATCCTTGCGCCAGAAGGGAGCCAAGGACAAAGTTCTCCGCCATTGCGCCCTTAAACTCCTTGAGAAGGTCTCCCTTGGCAATCACGGCTTCCGGAGGAAGTTCCGACATAGTGCGCAGAATAGCCTGGTCAAGCACATACACCTTGAACGCATTGGTATCTTCATAATGTTTGAGGGGCAACTGCGGTTTTTTACACACAAATATGCGATATACCATTCCCGACAAGACCAGCCAGTCCAATGCGGATTCGTACTCACGCGCTCTGGCACCTTCTCTCACAACCTTGAAGACGAATTTCTTATTCTCACTGAACAACTGCGAAGGAATGCTTCTCCATATTTCCTTGATGCGGGGAATATCCTTTGCCGCTACGTGTTTTGTGAAATCATACTCATATGCCTGCCTCAGATTGTCAAGGTCGGTTTCTATCTGCTGCATACCTGCTCCGTCCAGCATATCGCTGCAAGGCTTTGGCAGTCCGCCGCACACCTGGTAGCGCCTGTATTGTTCTGACAGTTTGTTGAAAAGAATCTCGGGAAGAGG
>JAGHTK010000168.1 GCA_018065435.1 Candidatus Alistipes equi | reverse complement strand
ACAACGGGATTTTATATCCCAATGAGGCATCACAGCAGTAGTATGACAACTCCTGCCCCAGACTTATTAGATGGGTTACATGATGTTTAAGACGTTCTTTGAAAGCAATGATGATGCTTAACCAACCTCCCGATTTGGAGAAGGCTCCGGTACTCGATGTTTCTTATAGCCGCACCTTTTTGAATTTGGATTCAATGGTCCGCTATCAACTTCCGGTGATGGATAGTATGGCTTCTTGTCGTTTTTATGCATTTCGGCATATCGGTCCGGCAGCATGTTTCGAAACAATTCAAAGTTCTTACTTTTTTCATTCTCGATTACACAGTCTTCAACTATAGACATTTGTTCCAACAGAAAAGACATGTATACGTTAAGGTTGATGTCGTGTAATTTTGCAGAAGTCATCAAAGATATGAATATGGCTTGATCTTTAGCCGCATGTAAACTGCCGAAGGCCTCAGAGGATCTTCTATGATAGCTGTAAGATTTGTTCTGAAGTTCCCCGAGACCTTTAGTTTTGTTTTTGTCTCACGGAGTGAGATCCTAGAGACAATATCCCGAAGTTGGGATAATCTTAGTGAGGCTTTTATACGAGGCTTTTGTCAATATTTGTTTGTAGACAATACTCACCACTATGTCCTATAGTAAATTTCGGACCAAACAACCGCACTACCCAATGTGCAAAATTGATGTAAATGAAAATGCCCTGACAAACTCGGTGTTATTTTTGGCTATACGAAAACATTTTTGTAATCCTATAGCCAGAAATAATTTATAGCGTATGATACTGATAGGGCGTAAACAAGAACAGGAAGAACTGAAACGATTGGCGGAAAGCGGGCAACTAGAATTCGTGGCCATATATGGCAGACGACGTGTAGGGAAGACATTCCTCATCCGTTCGTTCTTCCATGACAACTTTACTTTTTATACGACCGGCATAGCTCGTGGTACACGCAAGGAACAATTACGGCATTTCTCTGAGGCATTGCACGAACAATGCACTTCTCTCCCCGCGACGGAAGCTGAAGATTGGTTTGAGGTGTTCAAGCGACTACGTACCCTTGTCAATAAGGCTCGTCGACGCAGAAAGATCGTATTCCTTGATGAGCTTCCATGGATGGACATCCAGAAATCAGAATTCGTAAAAGCCTTGGATTTATTTTGGAACGAATGGGGAAGTACGCGAAACGATCTTCTTCTAATTGTATGTGGTAGTGCAGCATCGTGGATGGTGAATAATATTATCAACAACCGAGGTGGACTACACAACAGATTGACATGTAAGCTACGCCTGAGTCCTTTCAATCTAAATGAAACAAGCCAGTTCTTGCAAGCCAAAGGAATCAATTGGTTGGATGAGACCATTGCGGAATGCTACATGGTGATGGGAGGTATTCCATACTATTTGATGCAACTCGACAAAAAATACAGTTTGGCACAGAATGTTGACAGAATGTTCTTCCGTGAAAATGCGTTATTGGCAGACGAGGCAGACAATCTGTATAAATCACTTTTCAAGAAATCTGAGCACTACGTGCGAATTTTGAAGTTACTGGTAGATAAACGTAGTGGATGGACAAGACAAGAGATTGTTGATGGTACGGGGCTGAGCAATGGTGGTAGCTTAACACGCATGTTGCAAGAACTGACAGAATGTGGATTTATTCGCGTCTATGAACCATTGTTTCAAAGGGAGAAACTTTATCAACTATGCGACTTCTACACCTTATTTTACTATATGTTCGTCAAGAAACAGAAAGGATATGACGAAAATATGTGGATGCACATACAAGGTAAACCGGCATATTCAACTTGGCTTGGATTGAGTTTCGAGAGACTTTGTATTGCTCATGCCGCCCAGATACGTAGAGCTCTGCAATTGGACAGCATTGCAACTAAGACCTATTCACTCTTTACGGAGAAGGCTCAGATGGACATGGTAATTGAGCGAGCTGACAGAATAGTGACCCTCTGTGAGATGAAATATACCCAACAGCAATACACACTAGACAAGACAGAAGCTGAAAAAATGACCCGTCGAATGGATTTACTACGTGTACTGAATCGCATACGCCAGAATGTACAATGCGTTTTGGTTACCAAACAGGAGACGAAGAAGAATAGTTATTACAATTCCTTGATAACCAAAAATATAACATTAAGTGAATTAATTAAATAACATATTATTTTTGGCTGTAATGTTACAAAAATGTTACCAAATAGCCAGAAATAAATTAGTACGATGATATCAGCAGAGGAATTAGTATAGGAATCAGAAGATACAGACTCTGAGAATCGTTCCAGGTATGGGAATGGTTCTCAAAATGCGAATACTAAAAAGCAAACCAAACAGAAAAGCGCCTGACGACCAACACGAAGATTACTCAAGTTTCGCAAGTAAAAAAGGCGAATCATTTCTGTGATGCGTCTCTTTATTACGCACAAATACAGAAAGCACAATCCATATAATCTTTCATGCCTTTTCCTATGACTGAAATATAGAAGACAGTAAGGTTGAATATTTATGGAATCAGTTTGCTTGGACCAATCTAAGACTTATTGTATCATCACCTCTTTGACGTGCCTTGAGTGTGGTGCGAAACATTACTAAAGACCTTTTCTTATCGTAATTAATGTCATAAACCGGGATGCTACTTTGATAAATAGCGTCGAACTTTTGTCCATCAGGCAATTTTATAACAAAATCCATTACTCGCTCTTTTGGACGAAAAGTATAATCTTTTTCACAGGTCTGCGTGATTGAAATTACATGATTATCCCCACTGTATTCTCCATTAAAGACTATCTTTTCGCATTTCCCCTCCACATTGGCACTTATATGATCATCGTCATAAAGGACAAATTCCCATGATTTATCCTTTCCCATTGGATAAAGTATTACAAGTTGGCTTCTATCAACGTCGTCTATATTACCGAATTTTTCTTGTGTGAAAAGAGGTGTGAATGTTCCGCAACGCAGAAATACAGGTATACGTAAATCTTCACCTACGAATTTAATGGTCCTTCCGCCTTTCCATCGTTCAAGGGTTGTCATATCAACCCATTCTCCTGAAGGAAGAATCACATCGCGTCCAACGGATTTCGGCTCGCTTATTGGTGCCACAAGAATGTTCGGTCCGAAAAGATACTCATCATCCAGGTCTGCTATATTGCTTTGCTCTTCAGTGTAGAAATTTACAGGGGTTGTAAGAGGAGTTCCATAGGTGGTATTTCGCCAAGAAAGAGAATAGATGTATGGAAGAAGTCTGTAACGCATAATGATGCACTGCCGAAGAAGGTCCCTATATTTACCATATACTTTCTGATAAGGCTCCGGCAAATATTGTGAGTGCGAACGGAACATTGGGGTGAAAACACCCATTTGGAACCAACGCAGATAAAGTTCCGCATCTACAATCTTCTTACCTTTTGTCTTAGCAACGAATCCTCCTATGTCGCTACTTAGATATCCTAGTCCAGACATTCCACCATTGATAAGGGCTGGCACCTGACATTTCAATCCGCTCCAAGAACGAGCAATATCACCAGTCCACGGAAAAGTTGCATAACGTTGCATTCCACTTGTACCGGAACGTGGCATAAAGAAAGGTCGACGCTTTGGATAGTATTCCTTCCATTTCTTCCAAACTCCTTCAATCCATTTCATTCCAAATTCATTATGAGCCTGAAGATGAGTGGACCCGTCAGAATGTATTGTGCCTTTCGATATCATCTCAGGTTCTCCCAAATCAAGCCACCATCCATCTACACCTTCATCCGTGCGTGCTTTATAGAATTCCCAGTAAAAATCCATTGCCTCACTGTTCATAAAATCGATAAGGCCTACTTTTTTATTGCTCACCCACGTCATCCCAGGGCAGTTCGAATCAGCGAAGAGTCCTTTTTTCAACAGAGGAAGATAATTCACCGTCTCTTCGGCAAAATAAGGTTCAGTGATAATAACGGTATGTATTCCTTTCTTCTTGAATTGTGTCATCATTTCCTTTGCATCAGGCCATAAAGGTTTGTACCAATCAAGATTCCCCATTCCGTTATTATGCTCACCTTCCCAAAACAGATCCAGCACGATGCCACTCAGTGGCATTGACGCCTTTTCAAAAGAGGCTACGACGTCTTCCGTCTCTTTTTGTGAATGATACCCGTAACGGCTAGTGATGTATCCAAGTGCCCAATATGGAGGCAATTCATGAGTTCCAGTCAAAGTTGCATATGTCTCCATAACTGAAGCCTGTGTTCCGTCTTTACTTCCAACATAGACATAACTTATCGGAGTTACGGACTTTGTACCATATCTTGTTCCATCCTTGCTTGAGGGTTTGATAACAGCATCTATGTAATGGTCTTCGAAAAGAATTCCATATCCGTTAGAAGACACTATAAAAGGAACGCATATGTTGTTTGGCCCTTCATGGGTCTGATCCCAATTATATGCTTGGGTATTGTTCATTACTAACGTCTTTCCATCAATATTACCCCATCTTCCATTATATCCGCCTCCATGGAATGATGCTTCGTTTTGTGGTTTGAAGGAAATAGTAATCGAATCCCGCGAATTATCAAGACAGGTACTTTCACTTAGTTTAACAACACCATTGTCTACAAACGAAAGCAAAGACGTACGCCGATCGACATATATCTTCGATTTACCTGTGGAAACCACAAAACTCTTGTCTGTGATAGTGACCTTAGGTTCTTCTTTTGCTTTCCATAGGTCGGTAAGTGTAATAGATTTGCATTCTTGGAACCGAGTGCGAGTTTTTGGTATGGTAGTTACCTTCCAGGCGAAATCAGCCATCTGACGTAAAACAATTTTACCATTTTGACTATATATGGTAACATCCGTCCCATCAACTATTAAATCTTTGACCGGCCCCATCTGCTGGGCTGTTACCGAAAAACTAAATAGTAAGAATAAAAAGAATGATAAGCTTTTTCTCATAATCCACTTTCAATCGTAATTTAATTGTAAAGTTATCTCAAAGCAGATAAAGGTTCAACAGAAAATACAAAAATAATATGGTAGGCTTGCTGCAATAGACTGATACATGTCAACTTATTCAGTCGTTATTGGAGATGTGGGATAGTTGTGTCTACTTTTATAAACTCAAATCCACGAAAGAGAGTGCTTCGATGCACTTTTGAAAATATTATTAACTAAAAAATCGTTTCCGTGTCTACTCTAAGCGTCCGGTACATAAAGACTGCCGGTGCAAAGAAGGAAAACAGGACAAAATAGCACAAGAATACAGGATAAACCGCCACAAAAACACCGAATACCATAGTAAATTCTCATAAAAATCATACCTTTACACTCCTAAATATTAAAAGAATATGGAATACTTACCGAGAATAGCAGATTTATTGCTGCAAGAAAGGTTAGAAGCATTCGGAGCAATACTTGTTGAAGGCCCTAAATGGACTGGTAAGACGACTACGGCTATGAAACATGCAAAGAGTGCCATCAAGATGCAAGACCCTGATAAGGCAGATGAATATCTTGAAACTGCAGCCACTATGCCTTCCCTTTTACTGAAAGGAGAAAAGCCGCGCCTCATTGACGAGTGGCAAGATGCCCCAAATATATGGGATGCAATAAGAGTGGCTGTGGATGATAGTGGTGGACTTCCTGGACAATACATATTGACTGGAAGTAACACAGTTGATAAGACAAAGATTCGACATACTGGCACTGGGCGTATCACACGAATGAAAATGTATCCCATGAGCCTATGGGAGTCAAAAGACTCTTCGGGCAATGTTTCTATTCGTGAATTGTTCTATAACCCTTCCTTTGACATAGATGGAGCAACAAGCAAACTTGATATTCCAAAACTGATTCGTGTGGCATGCCGTGGCGGATGGCCTGTCACCATGCAGATGAGCGAAAAAGCGTGTATGCTGATTGCAAAAGACTATGTTAACAGTGTATGCGATAATGACATTTCCGCTATTGATGGTCGACAGAGGAATCCCAAGATTGCCAAGCAACTATTGAAATCGTATGCAAGGAATATCAGTACATTAGCCAAAAAGACCAGCATCCTCACGGATGTAACAGCATCTGGCGACATTTCACTTTCCATGGACACCTTTGATGACTATGTAGCAGCCTTTGAAAAACTCTTCGTTATACAGGATATTGATGCATGGTGCCCAGCCATTCGTAGCAAGACTGCTATACGTAGTACGCCTAAGCGGTGCTTCACTGATCCATCAATAGCGGTGGCTGCATTAGGACAAAGTGCTGAGTCTTTGGAGACACAGCTGAAGACATTCGGTTTTATTTTCGAACAAATGTGTGTTAGAGATCTTCGAGCATATACTGCCGACTTCGACAGTCACATATCTTACTATCGTGATAGATATGGGCTTGAAGCTGACCTTGTTTTACATCTTTCGGATGGTCGTTACGCACTTATTGAGTGTAAGCTTGGAAGTTATGAGATTAATGATGGCGCCACACACCTACTGCAACTCAAACGACTTATACAAGAATATAACAAGGATGAGAAGCAAGTTCCTCTTCGCGAGCCTGACCTACTCATTGTCATTACAGGAGGAAGTATGGCCTACACTCGCCCAGATGGAGTTAAGGTTATCCCATTGGCATGTCTGAAAGATTAAGCTGTAGCATCATCTATTCAATGAATATTGACGTATGATTCAAGGGAATACATGTAAATATACATGTGACCTTCCCAGTAATTTCCAACCTAGTAGGATTACGATTCCTACACGTTGACTTTATCTCCTTTCGTATTGCACATGCATTGCTTACAGCGATTTGCACTATATATACATTAGTCCCTTCAGTGATGTGGGTCACCTACCATGGACTTAGGCTGAGCCCATCCATAAGTTTTTTCGCACGTATCTCTTAGGCTGGATGGGTCTCTTAGGGGTAAGGCCGAAACCTGCTGAGCACAATCTCTTGGTTTACTATTTTGGAGTTTAAGTTTACCATTCCAACTTCGACTTGTTCGGCAGTCTTATCCATTTCCATTTAGCCTTGTACCAAGTTTCTGTTCGTAGGCTTAAGTCTCGCTACTGACTTCCTTCACCCAAAGATTACTGATAACGGCTTGTCATTTGTAAACTCGAAGGAGAATACCCGTGACTGGAATTGAACCAGTTAGGTTAGTGTCATGCCCGACACACCGAAAGAGAGTGCTTCGATGCACTTTTGAAAATATTATTTACTAAAAAATCATTTCCGTATCCACTATAGGCGTCTGTTTCATGCCTACAAACTTCCACTAAATCTATTCTATTATCGGCAATATGATTACATTTGCGCTCAAAGAACAATCTATACATGCCCAAAAAAAGAATCATAGGAATAATAATCGTTTTGTCGGTAGTTTTTGTTGCAATGTTCATTAACGATGCCTTTTTGAAGAAAAGACAGTTCGTCATAATTTCAACAAATGACATCCATTCATCAATTGACAATATTCCACGCCTTGCCACCCTTGTCAAAGGGTGTAGGGATACTATAGAGACCATACTTTTGGATGCAGGTGACAGGTGGACCGGAGGATCCTATGTTGACCTTGCCAAAGGTCGCCGTCCCATACTTGATCTTTTGGGAAAAGTTGGACTTACAGCCGGAGCTCTTGGAAACCATGAATTCGATATGGGACCCAGTTTTTTGGACGATGCCATAAAATACAGCAATTTCAGCACCATTTGTTGTAATCTAAAGAGCGATACCATTGCGCTCAACAATCCAAAAAAATTTCTCACGCTGCGCCTTTCAAACGGGCTGAAACTTTTCATAACAGGAGTAGTTTCCACCGCAGAAAACTCCTATCCGGAAGGTGCAAAATGGTGTTTTAAGAATCTCTCCTTCTGTGATCCTATTCTGAGTGCACATGGTCTTCTTAAAGAAAGTCGGGGATGCGACATGCGCATTCTGCTCTCACACATGGGGGATGTTTTGGACTGCCGTTACGCATCCGAATACGGCGAATACGACCTTATAATAGGCGGCCATACCCATGCAGTCGTTGATACATTAGTCAACGGCGTAACAATCGGGCAGACTGGATTGAAGTTAAAACGGGCAGGGTTGACCCTTGTCAAATTCCGCGGGAGGAAAATTGAAAGCATTGCATATAGGAACATTGATCTTACAACTCTTTCAGAGGATAGTGTCATAAGCAATCATGTCCGCAGAATAAAGGACAATCCAGAACTAGCACGCAAGGTGGGCAGTCTGTCACATGGCCTCAACTTCATCGGCATGGCAAACCTTATTACCTCAATCATCAAGGATGCCACCTATTCGGATATCGGAATATATCATTACGGAGGGATACGTCTATCGAGCCTTCCCAAGGGTGATGTTCCATTGTGCGCAGCAACGGACATTGATCCTTTCCACAGCCAGATTGTCATACTGGAGATGACCGCCGAGCAGATACGCAAAGCTATACTTGCAAAATATAACGACACTGGCAACGTGAAGGATTCGCACCAAATAGACCTCATGGCCTCAGTCCCTTACACTATCGTAACCGATGCGAAAGACAATGCTGTGGATGTTATCTTTCCCACCTTAGACTCGCGCAAGAAATATCGTGTAGCCTTATCTGACTATGTTGCCAACCAGTATCCTGGATTGGAATATAGTTCACGCACCGATTCTGAAATTTACGTAATCGATGCCATCAACCATACCCTGGAAAAACATTCTCCGCTCGATATTTCATGCGAACCCAAACAAAGCAAGATTGTTAGATAAGCTCCTGCCTGTTTTTGCAATTTCCACAGGGCATTTCCGTACATAGTAATTTGTCTCAAGTTTCGTTGGCGAAAAAGGTGGAGATATATGACGTGTAAGTATACTACTTAATTGTGGAATAATATACAATGCCAAAACTATTTACCTACCTCAGGCATGCCGAAATACATAAGCCTTGTGCTGTCATTCTCGTCTGTCTTGGTCAACTCTTTGAAGCCATTGTGTCTATATAAATCAAGAGCGCAGCAGTATGCATCAACAGTAATGAAACGGAACGCCAATAGATATTATCATCGCTTAATAGTACCTTGATGACGGACATCAACTGAGCTCCAATATGTTGGCTTTGATATTCCTTGACAACCGCAAAACGACCTATTTTGACTGATGGGTAACTTCGGAATTTCTTCCCGTTCGGAAATGTATTCTTGATTTTCTTCCACGGCAAGCCCGATGGTCTTGAGCCCGT
This sequence comes from Candidatus Alistipes equi, assembly GCA_018065435.1. Classification (GTDB taxonomy): domain Bacteria; phylum Bacteroidota; class Bacteroidia; order Bacteroidales; family Rikenellaceae; genus Alistipes; species Alistipes equi. The sequence continues at coordinate 26,027 of JAGHTK010000168.1, read as the reverse complement.
ATTTCTGATTGAGTATATCAATGCTGCGTGACAATTTAAGGCATTGTGGACGGTTGGAGATGCTATCAAAGAGAATCTGATGAAAACGGCTAAATCAGGTGAAATATCACTAAAAATTACACCTGACTTCTTGTATTTGACTCCTAGACGATATATCGTTCCCAAAAGTATGCGACGTTTCTACTCATGCTAATTTTTCCCATCCTTGGATGTGCCATATATAGAAACTATGTACCAAAAAGATGTGATTCCGACATCCCAATGTCGAACGAAATTCGCATCTCTTGACATCGCTCTTTTGTGCTGTCTTTGTGATGCTGTCTGCAATCGTCAGACAGCATCCTTAACAGCGCTCACTGCCGGCATCCTTTCATGTGATACAAGTGGTATCCTTTCAGTGGCATAATCAATCTTGGAATTGAATAGTGAAAACATACCATTATGGAAACATATGAAGAGTGCATGTTTGCCCCGCTCTACGCAATAGTTACTCCGTCCCTACCGCTAGACAACGCTGAGAGTTTGCACCTTTGGCTTCAGTGTGATGCGCTCAACGCTCTGTCGCTTGGTCTTGTCGCTCATGTATCAGGTGATGAACTATGCTAATGAGTAAAAACAGAGTGTGGAAGACCTTCAAATGAGGTCTTTTTTTATATGTCAGGAGACCCGATAACTTAGATTTTGTGTACAAATTTGAGCTTTGTCCAAAAACGAAAAATCTGCAAGTATTGAAAATCAACAACTTACAGATTTGATTAGTACCCAGGGCCGGGGTCGAACCGGCACAGGGGTGAACCTACTGGTGTTTGAGACCAGCGCGTCTACCGATTCCGCCACCTGGGCCTCTTCTAAGAAGCGATGCAAATGTATCACAAAATTGCTCAATTACAAAAAAAATAATCGCATTTAAGATTATTCGATGTCTAAATTCATAATTTTGCCAAAAATCGTACAAAATGAATATTCTCAAAAAGAGTTTCATACTGCGTCTATTACTGATCATATTATGCTTTTTTATCCCGCTTAATATCAACGCTGGGCAAATACCTTTCACACAGAAAATGCATCTTATGATAGCTAAGATTAAGACATCGGTAGGAGAAAAAAATTTTATTGTGGATACCGGAGCTGGTTGTTCGGTGATTTCAACGGAACTGGCAATAGAATTAAAGTGTATGATGAAAGACTCCGTTTCCGTTAAAGATGTGAATGGTCATCTGACACGTATGGTTCTAACTAAAATTCCAGAACTAAATCTTGGTGGATATAGCGTAAAAAATACCCAGGCTATTGTATGGGAGGAAAACCCATATCTTTTCTCTTGCCTTGATGTGGATGGAATTTTAGGAGGTACTGCGCTACAAGAGTTGAAGGTAAGGTTCTCTTTGCGTGATAGCTGCATTACGTTTGGCAAAACACTTGATGAACTTGGCCCATTTTCAAAGAACACTCCCATGAAAGTTTACGGAATTCAAAAATCCGGCAATATCCGTCCAATCATCTTTTTTACAATACAAGATTCGTTAAAGAAGCACAAGTGTAAGGTTCCGATTTTATTCGATACTGGGGCTCGATATTTCTCCATATCATGTTGGAACAATGTAGTAAAGAAAAAAGTACTTCGTAACATACGGACAACTAAAGGAATTTCTTCAAGTATCGGAATGAGCGCCAAACGACTTCAAGGTGAAATACGAACCGGAATATGTCCCATACTAAAAATAGGGAAAAATATTATCCGCGGGCTTCGCGTAAGCGGAGAGCACACATCCTTGATAGGAACCTGCCTTTTGGAATTTGGAGACTTTATCATTGACTATCCAAAGCGCAAAGCATACTTTGAATCCTTTCAAAAAGACCAAATGGTCCAGAACCGAAAACTTAGATGTCTTCGTAATATTGAACCTTTTTATGACAAGGAACAAGGTTTTATAATAGGCACCATTTGGGATTCTGCGATTCAGAACATCGCAGTTGAAGACAAAATCGTAGAAGTCAACGGAAAGTCTACCGAAAAAATTTCAATATGCGATGCCATGGAACTTCGCGCAGACTCGATAGTGGTAAAGAACAACAGCGGGCTTCACAAAATTGCAGTCCGCAATATAGAATAGAAGATGAAAATTGTCTGTGATGACAAAATACCTTTCTTAAAAGGAGTTTTTGAACCTTATGCTGAAGTTGTATACCTGCCAGGTGTTAATACAACAAAAGAGATTGTAAAAGATGCCGATGCAATTATAACGCGAACACGAACTATATGCAATCGTGAACTACTGGATGGTAGTAAAGTGAAAGTCATCGCATCCGCCACAATCGGATATGACCACATTGATACTGCATGGTGTGAACGAAACGGCATTCGTTGGAGTAACGCACCTGGTTGCAACTCATCCTCCGTAGCACAATACATAGCATCAGCCCTCGTCTTTCTCAAGAAAAAATATCGACTGCAACTTGAAGGATTGACTCTTGGCATCGTTGGAGTAGGACACGTAGGTAAAAAAGTCAAAACATTAAGCGAAGCATTGAAGATGAAGATACTTCTTTGCGATCCACCAAGAGAGCGAGCGGAAGGATACGAATCATTTTGCTCAATCAATGAAATAATTGATAAAGCCGATATCATAACTTTGCATACCCCACTTATCAGGGAAGGACAGGATGCAACATACCATCTTTTTGGTCCAGAGCAGATATCTAGACTTAAGCCAGAGCAAATACTCATCAACGCCTCACGAGGTGAGGTTGTTGACTCAGTAGCACTGAATGAAACTCTAAAAAAGAAAGAAATTCGTGGTGCAATACTAGATGTTTGGGAAGGAGAACCAGAAATAAACAGGGAGCTTCTTGATGCTGTTGACATTGGCACACCGCACATCGCCGGATATAGTCTTGATGGAAAGGCAAACGGAACGACAGCAAGTGTACGTCTAGTTTCACAAATTCTGAATCTTCCGCTCAAGGAATGGAGTCCAAAAGAAATTCCACAACCATCCCAAGGTGATACATTGGAAATAGATTGCAATGGAAAAAGTTGTGAGGATGTTTTGTGTGAAGCCATTCAATTTTCATACGACATTACAAACGATGGACTAAAGCTTAAAGCAGAACCAACATTATTTGAATATTTGCGTGGGAACTACCCCACTCGACGCGAAGCGCAGGCATTTCGGTTGATACTTAAAAATTCCAACACAAACATAGAAGTGGCTCTACGTTCCATTGGATTTAACATCAAGATTGCCTGAAATGTATCATAATTTTAGTATCTTCGAAAATATTATTAAAAGTAGGCCTTCAAAAAAATTATTATGAAAAAAGTTCTAACTCTTCTTCTGTGTACATTGTTATATGTATCAGTAACTGCCGAGCTTCGCGTTGTAGGACATCGCGGTTGCCGTTTCAACACACCGCTTCAACCGGAAACTGAATATTTCGAAAACACAATACCCGCTCTAAAATTTGCCCAAAGCCTTGGTATATACGCTGCTGAATTCGACATTCAGCTCACGTCTGACGAAAAAATCATTGTATTCCATGGTCCAAAAATCCCAGGGACAAAGAAAAACATCCAAAAAATAACATTCGACGAGGCAAGGGCAATCAAATTGCCGGGAGGAAGTCATATGCCTACCGTAGAAGAATGGTTCGCACAGGCGAAAAAACATCCCGAGATGAAAATCATCTGCGAAATCAAGAAACAATCCACAAAGGAACGTGAAACAAAGGCTGTGGAACTTTTCATGAAGGCTGTTCGCGAAAACAACATGGAAGCGCAAACGGAATATACAACATTCAGTGAATGGATGTGTAGTGAAATCCACCGTATAGATCCAAAGGCGAAAGTTCTTTTTCTGGAAAGTGGCGTATTTGTACATGACCCTGATTACTGCAAGAAAAAAGGATACAACGGAATATCCTATGACATGAATGGTTTTATGAACCACCCAGGTTACGTAAAAAGAGCAAAAGAACTTGGTCTAGAAACAACTCTTTGGATAGTAAATGACTACGAAATTGTTGATTGGGCCATTTTGCATGGCATTGATTTCGTCTCTTCAGACCATCCTGAAAAAATAAAAGCCTACCTTGATGGAACAAAAAACTATGAAAAAAGATAAAAACATAATCTACAAACCATGAAAAAAATTGTTCTAAGCATTGTAGCGATTTTGCTTTCCGCTACTGTTTCTGCAGTCGTTCCCTACAAATTCAATGTTCCTGACGTACCTGGTTACGTAACACTAAAGGGCGACTTTCACTGTCATACTGTTTTCTCTGATGGCGCTGTATGGCCAACAACCCGCATCGAAGAAATGGTATTTGACAATATGGACATTCTAGCAATTACAGACCATTGCGACACACGCCATCGTAAGCAGGTCAGAGCAGGACTTTTCGTTGACGAAAAGTGCACACGCAATACATCATATGAGATTGCTTCCAAGCATGGCAAACGTAAAGGAATCATCGTTTTGCACGGAGCTGAAGTTACACGTGGAAGTCGCCTTTTCCCTGGTCACTTCAACACACACTTCGTTTCTGATGGAGACCTGATTGCAAAGGCTATGGAAGCAGAAGATGCAACAATAAAAGACAAGAAAAAACGCGAAGAAACTGCCATTATCAATGGTTTGAAGGAAGCTCGCCGTCAAGGAGCATTCATTACATGGAACCATCCTAACTGGGAACCTCAGGCTCCAAACGGAGTAGAATGGCTTCCAATTCACGAAAAGGTATATAAGGAAGGATATATCGATGGAATTGAGATTGTCAATATGTATGTAGGTTTCTGTCCGGAAGCGTTCCATTGGGCAATTGAAAAGGGACTCACCGTTGTAAGTGGAACAGATTCACATAGCGCTATGAACACTATAGTGGATTATGTATCTGGCGAGCATCGTGCAATGACTCTTGTATTTTCAAAGAGTCGCAAGCAGGCTGACATACGCGAAGCACTCAATAATCACCGTACTGCCGTAGTATATCAAGACAACGTGTATGGTCCAGAAGATGTTCTGCGTCCTTTTTTGAAAGAAGTTATAAAGATTGAGAAAATCTCATATCACAAGAATAAGGTTAATTTTTATGTAAAGAATGTAAGTTCTATTCCTGTCGTTTTGAAGAAATCAGCTGAAAACCACAATTTGGTAATCACATCACCAACCATTAATCCTGGTGCTGAATTGGTGCTAGGCGTAACGGCAGCATATGGTGCGAAGAAATTCGAAAAGAATGATTTTGAAATAAAATATTCAGTTGAAAACTTCTATACTGACACCGATAAACCGCTTCAGATTTCAGTTCCTGTATCTCTTCCTGAGAAGTACAGATAATCTGATTAGAATAGAGTAGACGTAGGGGATAAATCCCCTAGCGTCGCTCATTTCGCCGTACTTACGGATCTCGTATACGGCGCTACATACATATAGAAGTTCGCAATTTTTGATACAAAGCAAAAGGGTCGACCAAGCCAGGGCGGCTCTTACTTTTATCAGTCCTGTTCACTTTAGGCATAGCAAGTATTTTCGGGCTAAGTAGGTATCCAAAAACTTGTCCGGTGCAAAAATTCAAATGGTTCTTTACAAACGCCGGAACCGAATGATTACAAATAACCGAATAAAATCATTTCGAATGACCGAATACGAGTGTTTTTGTATATATTTGTGGAGCATAGAAAATCGTGCTATCAAGGAGTGAAATAGTATTCCGAAAAGTGCCTATATATTCTTCACGAGACAAAAGCGCTTTAGCTCCACCTTTTTCACGTAAGATAAACTTGAGTTACAATAAGTTGTTATTTCTTATATAGAAAGCGACGAATCTTCTTTGTAGGAGTCTTTATAAAATCTTCCTTCTGTTCAAGAATAGTATCGATGTGAGAACTCACACTTACCTTATTGTTGACATATTCCTTTATTTCCTTCAAGGTGGCATCAACGAAACGTCCCCATTCCTGTTTTTTCTGTTCAAGTGTCGACTTGAATTCTTCATATCTGCGCTGAAGAGATTCCTTATCGAAGTGAACAAGTGCAACAAGATGTCCGTCGCGCTCCGTAACAAGCGATTCCGAGACACATGCGTGTGCATTGAGTACACTTTCTATATCCTCAGGATAGATATTCTCTCCGCTAGGGCCTAGAATCATATTCTTAAGACGACCCTTAATATAGAGTCTTCCATCTTTATCAAAACAACCTAAATCGCCGGTTCTAAAAAAACCATCAAGGGTAAATACCTTTCTTGTTTCCTCTTCGTTACGATAATATGACTTAAACTGACTCGGGCTCTTTACAACAAGCTCACCAAGTCCCGTTGTAGGATTAATGTTTTCAAGTCTATAATCAATACCATTAAGAATATAACCCGTAGAACCAATCTTTACGTTCTTGCCAACAGCAGCCGCAAGAAGAGGCGAAGTTTCCGTTAGACCATAACCGATGGCATACGGCACTCGACCTTCATAAAGAAAACGCTCTGCATAGAAATCCAACTTTGCGCCGCCTATTCCAAAAAAGCGTAGGCGATCTCCGAAGAAATGTTTCAATTTCCTTCCAGCAATGCGGTGGAAAATTTTTCTAAACAACGGCACGGAATACAACAAAGAAAGGAATTTGTTAGAGTGGAATGTGTCTAGAACCTTGTTCTTGAAAATCTTCTCAATTATCAACGGAACGACAAGCATAATTGTAGGACGCAACTCCTTAAGCGCATTTGCCAGAATAGAAATTGAAGGGGTTTTGTCCAGATAAATCATATGAGAACCTGCCGAGAATGGATAAATCATTCCTATTGTACATTCATATGTATGTGACAATGGCAAGACGGAAAGAAGTACATCATTTGGACGGCAACGGAATACCGGTTCAATCATCCATATCTGCGAAGTAAGGTTGTAATGCGTCAGCATCACGCCCTTCGGACGACTCGTTGTGCCTGAAGTATAGATTAATACCGCAAGATCATCTGGCAATGGAACACGTTTGTTACCTTGAGAGAAAACCGACTGCGATATAATTGAAAGATTCTTTGTTCGAATCACTATATGCATAGTATCGAGCGTTGACTTTTGAACCTTCGTATAAAGTCTATCAGACACAAAAAGTGCTTTGGACTCGGAATGTGTAAGGATATTGTCTATATCATCCGTTGAAAAATCAGGAAGAATTGGTACGGCTACCATCGAAGCCGAACAGACGGCAAGATATGCTATTGCCCAATAAGGAGTATTGCTACTAAGAATGGCTACTCTATCTCCTGGACAAAGACCGGCCGATAGAAGGATGTCCTGAACCTCGTTAACTCTCTTTCCTACTTCCGAGTATGTAACACTCTCACCCATCCACAAAGAAAAAGCATTTTGTGGACCATACGCAGTGACACTTTGTTGTAAAAGTTCGTATAGAGTTGTCAACATATAACTAAAAATCTCTTGCGAAGGTATGCATTTTTTAGCAAAGATATATACTTTGGCAAGCCGTCAAAGAAAAACTGGAGCAAAACACAAAAGCAATAATAGCGCTACTCATTTAACAATTAGGCATTTACCTTTTGTCTTAAAAAAACACTGTTTCCTTTCGAGTTTCACTGTTTACATCAAAGTTTTATTACGCCTCTAAGAGTTGTTTTGATGTTGATGTACGTTTTTGGCTTATTTCTCAAAATCTCAAAACCAATTCAAGTCATTGTCTAAAAAAAATACTTAGACTCTGCTTTTTTTGTATCAAAGGTGTTCCAATGTATAAAGAATCATCTTCTCCCTCACTTCCGAGCTACAAGAAGGAAGCATCGAATGATTCTGATCGGGATACACCATCATATCATACTGCTTATGCATACGATTAAGTCTGCGAGCAAGTTCCATCGAATTCTGAAAATGAACATTATCATCCGCTGTTCCGTGTATAAGAAGAAGTCGAGTGGATGGAAGAAGTCCTTCGACATGATTCAACGGAGAGTTATCATCATACCCCTCGGCATTATCCTGAGGCAGGCCATTATAAATTTCCGTATAGATTGAATCATAAAAACGCCACGAGGTAACAGGAGCTACAGCTATAGCCATTTTGTACAAAGACGATCGAAAGACGCAGTTCAATGCCATAAATCCTCCATAGGACCATCCATAAATTCCGATTCGTTCTGAATCTACACACGACATTTTCGAGAGATACTTTGCGAAGGATATCTGATCTTCCGTCTCTTTTTTACCAAGTGAACGGTAGACTTGCTTTTTGAAGGTCTCACCACGATATCCCGTTCCTCTACCATCGGCACATGCCACGATATATCCCTTCTCAAGAAGAGCTGTATACCAGTCTACACTGAATGAATCCATGACTTGTTGTGAACCCGGTCCGGAGTACTGCACAATAAGAAGTGGATATTTCTTCCCTTGCTCAAAATCCTCCGGATATTGTATCCAATAGTGAAGCGTATCACCTCGTTCCGTAGAGAATGATGAAAAGCTTTTTTTAAGGGAATAGAGTTTACCCACATCCTTTCTTGTGTCCTTTATAGTATATAGTTCTTTTCCCGAAGCAGATAAAACCATAGCTCTTGGAGCTTCGTTCGCCTGGGAATATATCATATAGATATATTTCGCGGATGGAGAAATTGTAGCATTACAAAAACCTCTTTCGGAAGAAATACGCTCTATTTCAGAGCCTCGCTTTAGAGAGGTTCTGTACAGGGTTCTAGTTGAAGGGTTATCTCCTGTTGCAATAAAAAACAGTTCCTTTTCTGAAGCATACACCAAAGAGACGACATCTCGCTTCCAGGCCGTAATAGGACGAAGTCGTCCTTTTGAAACGGAATGCAGATAAAGGTTTGAATATCCCGACGAAGTCTCCTCCTGTACAACAAAGTGCTCCTTATCAATAAATCGTATTGTATTTGATGATGGGCGTTCTACAAATTTTGATGAAGACTCTTCATATATAACATTTGTTTTACCATTGTCATACAGAAGCACTTCAAAGTGATTCTGCAAACGATTTACACGATAAAACATAAGTTTCCCTGAAGGTGTCCAGCACAGGTTGAATAAGTACTGATCCTGGTTTTTCCCATCTGCAATCTGTTCTGTTTTTCCCGTTTTTATATCATACAGGAAGATCTTTACGACAGAGTTCTTTTCTCCAGCCTTAGGATATTTGAACGAAAATGGTCTATTATATAGTTCATCGTCGTAACGCATCATAGAAAATTCTTTCACATCGCTTTCGTCAAATTGCAAGTATGCTATTTTTTGAGAATCCTTAGATACAGCATAGGCCTTGGTAAAACAGTATTCCTCTTCGTAAACCCAATCAGATGTACCATTTATGATATGATTCCATTTACCATCCTTAGTGACTGCTACCTCACGACCTTCCGTCAACCAATAAAGATAAAGATTGTTCTTGCGGGCAAAACAGAGTGCTTTTCCATCCGGTGTAAACGAAACGTCCCTTACCTCACTTAAAAGCAGCTTTGCTTCACCGCCCCGTTGCATTATGTAAAAATCTGCCGTCTTTGAACGCCGATAGATATTACGTAGCGTTGACCGGTGGCTGAATACAACCATGTCTTCATCCTTCGAAAGGATGAATTCGTCAATTGCAAAAGGAAAGGTATAAAGTGTATCAAGTTTATTGCCTGAAGCAAAGTCATAGCTAAGTAAATAATTGCCCTTAAGACGCATAAAATGTTCACCATCTCGGCTTAGGTATGGAGCACCCGGAACAGAAGCGGCCCTGCGTATCCTCAAAATCTTATCGTATTCGCCTGCCCAAAGCATTGATGTGGAAAATGCCATTGACAGTAAAAGTGACAAGTAAAGAAGTTTTTTCATATCAACACAAAAAAAGACAACGGTAGGTTTTCTTCCGACCGTGTCTAAGTCAAACAAATTTCTCTGTAAAACAGCGTGATTTAGATATCATCAACATTAAAATCATAATCCATCCTTTTGCCTGTCACAAACTTCGAATTGTCCATTTTCGAATTAAACTGTTCAACGGTGACACGCTTGCACTTTTCATAAGGAGGAGTCAATAAATCAAAATTAACAGCATAGTTGATGGCCGTTTCCATAATATGGAGTATAGACTGTTTCGAGATAGCCTCATTTCCAAAATTAAGCGCCCTATAGGAAGTCTGTCGTTTTCCCTCAACATAGAACATTCTGTCTTTGTTTATAAAAATACGACCGATTAGATAACCCTCATCCAAAGAACGGTTAAATTTGAAAGAATCCGACAAAAAGTCATATATCTCGATTATTCCACAGTATGAGTTTTCCCTATCGGATTGCAAATATTGGTTCTGCCATATTATGTGGTTCTTTTCAAATTGGAAGATATCCGTGTGCATTCTAAAAATGAGAAGATCCGATGCAATTTGCAATTGGGCTTCAAAACGTCCCCTGTCACGATATTCCAAACGAACTCTCTTATCAAGTTTGCCATCCAGAGAATCATCCATTTCCGAGGCCATTTCCAAAAGAGCATCCTTCATTTCGCCGAACACGGCAAATGTATTGTCAAATACTTTCTGTTTAAGATTCGATTTTTCAATAATTGTCTGCAAAATCTTCTCGCGTAAAGGCTGTTGTGTCATACCATCTTCTTTTTAGCATCCAGAAAATATCATCAATTCCGGATGGATGTTTTTACAAAATTATCTTAAAAAGAACAATAGTGCAAAATTCGATTTTTGTCTATGAGAAACTACCCTAGCACTTCGTCCCTATCATATCTTAAATTATTGCTTCGTTGCTTTAGTAGCAAATGCCGTAATGACTTAATAAATGTTGGTAAACAACGTATTGCTTTTGAGATGTTGTTTCGTACGAAAGAAATCCTAAGACCCAAAAGCCAGCACGAAAACAGGCACAATAATCAACCTGTTATATTTTCAAAGAAGCTGTGTCTTACAACAACAATACACGAGTAATCTGTGTGAAAAAACCTTATTCTTTGTTGAAAATGCGCAAAGATTAAAATACGTATTGTTATATCTTTTACTAAAGAGTACCTTTGAACAAAACTAGTTTTCATATGAAGCTCAGATTTATTCTTTTGTTAGCGCTTTTAGTGCCGTTTTGTTTGGCTGCCGAACAAAAAGAGGACATTCAGTGGGAAGATGCTTCTCAATTTACCATAATCAATCGTGCGAATGTGGATAAAACGCATCCTTTTCAGCGTCTTAGGGAAGAATCCATGGGAGGCCTTTCGGAAAAGATGGTTAAGTATTATAGATACTCCACAGGAGTCGCCGTTATGTTCAAAACCACTTCGAACACAATTCGTGCAAGATGGAATCTAAGAACAGGCCACTGGCTTCGTAACATGACATTTATCGCAACATCTGGATTGGACCTTTACATCAAACGCGATGGTGAATGGGTATTTGCCGGCTATGGAGCAGAACATGCATTACAAAAGAAAAATCAAGAATTCACCCTTGTAAAGGATATGGAAAACGGATATAAGGAATGCCTTCTTTATCTGCCGCTTTTTAACTATCCAGATGGCCTAGAGTTGGGTCTGAATAGGGGATGCCAAATAAAACCTTTGGAAAATCCTTTTGCTTCGAAGGTTGTACTTCTTGGTTCCAGCATCACTCATGGTGCAAGCGCTTCACGCCCTGGTATGACCTATGCCGCACTTTTAGAAAGAAATCTAAATGTGGAATTTATCAATCTTGGCATCAGCGGACTATGCAAACTCGAGCCCGGACTTGCATCAATGATTTCATCCCTTAAGGCCGATGCTTACATCGTTGAAGGCTTTTCAAACCCTACATCCCAACAGATAAACGAGCGTCTGGAGAACTTCATAACAATTGTTCGTAAAACGCATCCTGATATACCACTTATATTCATACAGACAGAAGTCAGGGAAAACACCTCCTTTGACAAAAAATATTTTGATAAGGAGAAGGCAAAAAGAGATGCCGCACGTGAGATTCTACAAAGACTTCGCAAAGAAGATCGCAACCTGTATTTTCTAGAACCTGGCCTTTATCTTGGAGAGGACCATGAAGCCACATCTGATGGAATCCACCCTAATGATTTAGGCATGTACAGAATTTACCGCCACCTGCAGCCAAAACTTGAAAAGATTTTCAGAAAATATAAAATCCGATAAACATGAGCCCTTTTAAGAAAATCGCTTCGTATTATGCGATATCCAAACCAGTTACGCGCATTGAAGAGGACGAGAAAACAACTAAGAAACGGTACAATCGGCTGGCTATGCAGTCTTTTATTGCAGCCACATTCGGATATAGTCTCTACTATGTATGCCGCACATCACTTAACGTGATGAAAAAGCCGATAATTGACAGCGGAATGCTGGATGCCTCCCAACTTGGAATCGTAGGCTCTGCTCTGCTTTTTGCCTATGCTATAGGAAAACTCATAAATGGATTTGCCTGCGACTATTGTAATATAAAGCGGTTCATGGCAACAGGATTGATTCTTTCCACCTTAGCGAACATCATTATGGGCATCATGGGAATAGGAGGCACGGCCATCTTTTCGTCGTTCGCCATTTTCCTTGTATTCGCCATTATGTGGGGAATAAATGGCTGGTCTCAATCGATGGGAGCCCCACCGGCCATCATTTCACTTTCCAGATGGTTTCCTCTTTCTAGAAGAGGCACATTCTACGGAATATTCTCAGCTTCACATAATTTAGGCGAAGGTTTCTCATTCCTGTTCGTAGGACTTATAGTATCCGCATTTGGATGGCAATGGGGATTCTTTGGTTCAGCAATTGCAGGTGTCATAGGCATTATTCTTATCATCATCTTTATGCATGACACTCCAGAGAGCAAAGGTCTCCCTTCAATTGAGGAACTCTCCCACGAAACACCTTCAAAGAAGACAAACGAAACGACAGGAGAAATTCAGCGACAAGTCATTCGCAATCCTGCCGTATGGATTCTGGCGCTAGCTTCCGCCTTCATGTACATAAGCCGTTATTCGCTCAATAGCTGGGGAGTATTATTTCTGCAGGAGGAAAAGGGTTTTCCCATTGAAAGAGCTACTCTAATAATCTCAATCAATGCATTTTTGGGAATAATCGGAACAGTTGTTGCCGGCTATATTTCAGATGTGCTATTTCATGGCAACAGAAAAGTTCCAGCACTGATTGCAGGTATTATCCTGTCTTTATCATATGTCCTGTTTATATATGGTGGCAATGCTGAATGGGTCAACATCCTTAGTATGGTTCTCTTTGGTATCGCCATAGGAGTTCTTATTGCCTTTTTGGGAGGACTCATGGCAATTGATATAGTTCCTAGACGAGCTACGGGAGCCGCGCTTGGAATTGTAGGAATGGCCTCCTATGTAGCAGCAGGACTGCAAGACGTAATCTCCGGATTCCTAATTAATAGTCATATAACAGAAAGTGTGAACAATCTTGGTGAAACAATTAAGCACTACGATTTTTCTCATGCCGCACTATTCTGGATTGGAGCTAGCGTCATATCATTTCTTCTGCCGATACTCAACTGGAGACACAAGGCTGAAGATATGTAACCCTGCTTGAATTATGTTGCAGGGCATTTAGAAGCTGCTTTAAAACGAATAAAAAACAATGTTATAAAATAACGTAAATAATTGACTGTCGGTTGGTTAATTGAATTTATTAAGAATTTTAACAGCAACAGACCGACCGATTAAAAAAAATAAATGTATAGAAGGGGTTAAATTGGCGTTTTCTTATTAAACATTAAGCAAAGAGATCATCAAGTACAACCTGAGACTGGACGATGTTGCTGTACATATTCCTTTTTACACCGTATGTTGTAATCATCGTAAGGTGCAGCGCTTTTTTAGTTCCGGACTCTTCTCTGAATACTTGGATCTTGTTGCGAAGGCTCTGGTCATAATCCTTGTCGATGGTGAACTCGTTGATTGAGTACTTCATCTCGCATACATTGATAACGCGGTCACGTCTGTCGATCAACAGGTCGATCTGGGCACCTCTCTTGTTGCCGCCGTCGCCCTTGCTGAACCATGCGGAGCTCTCGCACTGTACGGCTAAAATGCCAATGCCTCTGCGTATTTGATCCAGATGATGCAGGCAGAGTTGCTCGAAAGTGTAACCCGACCAGCTCCTGCGGAGCGGCAGATCGACACTGTTTGTCCAGAAATGCTCATCACGTCCGTAGTTGTCTTTTATGTAGGAGAAGTAGAACATGGTGTAGAAATCGGCTAGTTGATAGATGGTATCACGCTTCTTGTTGCCAAAAAAATTGTATGGACGAATGAACTCGTTGTCAACCAGGTTCTTGATTATCTTCCCGAAAGCACCATTGTCCGAGATGCCGGTTTCCTTGACGATCTCCTTTCTTGTCATGCCCATGCGCTTACGGGACAGCGCTTCAACCACCGCAATATATGTGTCGGCCTTTCTGAACAAGGTGCTGTACAGGTGGTCAAACTCGTCCCAAAGCAATCCCTTCTCCTTGAAAAATATCATGTCGATATTCTGTGAGAGTGTTAGACGAGGATTCATCTGCTTCAGGTAGAACGGAATTCCTCCCATAATCATGTAGCACTCGGCTATATCATATCTAGTCAGCTCGAATCCATGGGACTTGAGATATTCTTCTGTTTCCCTAAGGTTAAACGGACGGATGAAGATGCGGGTTGTCGATCTGTTGAACAGACCGCCCTGATTTCCGAGAAGTTTGTCGGTCATCCAAGATGTTGCACTTCCGCATGCGATAAGTACGATGTTGCCTTCCGCAGATGCCCAGCCATTCCAAAATGACTCCAGGGCGGACACGAAGTCGGAATCCTCCGTATCTAGCCACGGCATCTCATCGATGAAGATGACCTTCCTCTCTGCCTTGACAAAGCGCAGGTAAGCCTTCAGCATGTCAAAGGCCTTGTACCAATTTCCTGGGGTGACAACAGCCTCCCCTGAATAGTCCTCAAGGGATGCGGCGAAGCGTTCAAGCTGCGTGCCGGTGCTCTTGTTGAATACGCCGGTGTGCTTGAAGGCGTAGGAATTGTGGAAGTACCTGTTGACAAGGTATGTTTTCCCGACACGCCTTCTTCCGTACACGATGACCATTTCCGATTCGTTTGACTTCATCACATCATCGAGCAATTCCCATTCGTATTTTCTTCCTATAAGTTTCTGTTCCATCGCATTCAAGTATTCTCGTTGTACAAAGATATCAATTATTTCCCCAAGATAATCATTATCTCGATATTTTATACAACATAATGACAAATTAATCATTGGAAAATGTCATTATCTCTTATTTGCAATGAGCATAATGACTAATATTGATCTTCCTTTAGATTGACTCAAGGACAGCAAAACCTACACGCTTAACGCCTAACTCTATCTGACCTATCAAATATTTGCTGAGTAAAACAGACATGGTTATTAGTATGATTAAGCAAACGTTGTAACAAAAAATCCAACCATAAATTTTGAATGTCCATAATTTTCTTAAGGGATTTTTGGAAAGAGTTCATGAAATTGTTCTCAAGAATAATCTTACACTTCTAGCACAATATAGCGCAACTACTCTATTTTGACGTAAGACATAACTACTAACTGGGGATATCAGCCGAAGATAATGAGGTTCTTCGCCGTTCGAAGTTCAAATTCATAGAAGAATATATAGTACTTACCCTCGATATTGTTCTTGGTGCCGACATAGACTCCATGCTGCGGTATCCACCTTAGGGACGGAGTCTCATACGTCGATTGAGTTATGCATAATGATCTCAGAATTGTCCTACTTTGTGTGATAAGCACCTATCTTTTTAGGACTGTAATAATCTCAAATAATGCGGCATTATAAAAACCTCCAACGAAGACAAAGCATTACAGTTCGCTGAATGCAAGCTAATCTCAAAGTAACAGACATTGGATTTTTCTAAAGCTAGACCATACGATACCGAGTCATACGTTCAACACTACTGAACAGGGCGCAATGGTTTTTGTAAGTCTGAATCGAAACAAAATGTTTTGACCGGTTTGAGGTAATCATTTTAATTCCGTGGCAGGTCGGGCGGCAAAAGGGCCAACGCCTGAATGGTACCAAATCCAGTAATTTTCAGTATTATTCGTGTTTAGAATTCGATCTGACGATATCCAATAATACGCCCAAATGAGCCCAGTTTCCATAGCTGGAGTAAGACATACCACTCCATCATTCTGGGCCTGAGCCCATACATTGGAGTCATTATAAAGTGTAGTCCTGTTTTCATCAGTAATTTTGGTTCCCGCATATCCATCAGGATAGATTATCAAGCAGTCTTTAACTCCAACTACTGTCACGTGCTTTGCATAGAGCCCTTTTCTAAACTGATTGTCTGCTAACAACAGATACGTCCATTCATCGGGTGAGAGCATCTGCCAGCCTTGACCATTGGATGATGATAGCCACCCCGAAAGCTGATCCCAGGTCATTAACTCATTCTTCGCTTCTGTCTGCTCCATATCGTACTGATTTTCAAAAAATCCAAAAGAATCATCTGATTTTTTGTATAGATTGCCTTTCGCAAAGCGCACGATCTTGTTATCACTGACACTGAAAAGGCCACCAAGAGCATCTGAATGGGCTACGGCAGGTGTGGTTACGGTAATATCGCAACTATCTTCAAATGTCTCGTCTTCAAGCCGAGCGGTTATCGTAGTGCTTCCAGTAGTAATAGCTTGTACCATTCCATCATCACCCACAGTGGCCACCGCTGAATTTGAGCTGGTCCAAATAACGCGTTTGTTGTATGTGTCTGTTGGTGTAAATTGTGGCAGTAATTTATGATGTCCTCCTACGGGAATACTCAGTGCCGTTAAATCTAAAGCTAGACCAGTCGGAACAGGCTTGAAGTTCTTTGCGCATAGTGATATTTTAGCCACACTGTTATGATTAATCTCAGGCATAGTCGTGGAATACATCGCCGTTCCCTTGCCATCATTCGTAAAGAATGTCAGCTTGAGATTATCATATTTCCCAGCAGGAACAGCCATATTGAAATATTTTGCCACATTGCCAATCTTAACGTCTTCCGTATTGAGGACAATGGCCTTTTTGCCAGACTCAGTCATCACAGCCTTGCCGTCACTTACCATAAAGGTGCCGCTAAGTGGTTTTGAGGCATCAGCAATTCTTATGCTTGACAACGTGATATCGGAATCAGTAGTCGTCAGAACTATCTGAAGCATTGCGCCAAGACTCCTAAAGCTAAAATCCTCTATTCTACCCGTAATAGTCTTCTTGCAATACATTGGGGGCACCTGTTCGTTTCCTTGCTCAGAGGGCCATAAAAGAGAGTCTTCGCTAACAATTGACAAAGGATAAAAACTCTCAACTTCGCCAGACAATGCCACATCCTTATCTTGCTTGAAGGTTCCCTTTGTCGTTTCCGCTCCATCGGTAAGTGTAAAGGTGTCACTATCGGTCTGCCCTTTGACAATTATCTGATCGCCAATTCCCCAAAGAACATCATATTTATATGCTGTCTTCGCCTTGGTAGCGGGATTATCGATTCCTTCCGTCACTGCACTGATAGTTATAGGGCCATACATCAAGTCATTCAAATTGCTTTCCTTATGGCAAGATACGGCAATAAGTGCTGTAGAAAACAAGATTGTAGTAGATAATGCTTTATAATTCATTGACTTTTAGCTTATTTACGATAGTTACGATTAAATAAACCCCATCAAACAAGTGATGCTCGTAAGAGTTCTGTTGCCTAGATTGTAACTTGTAAATATACGTACACTCGTCTGTTAATTAACTCAAGTCACCTCTAGGTTTATATGGTAAAGTAGATATATTTTTTCTTACGAAGAAATTTCACGTTTCAATATACAGCCTACATTATCTCCAAAGTTCAAGACACATATGCGGATGAATTCTCTTAGCGAGTGTGTGTCTCGATTCACGGAAGTTTCATTTTTCGTGGGCAAAGAATTAAAATGAAAGAAAAACGCTTAATGGATAGTGATCCGATGGAAGATGAACTTCACGTTTTTCTGTCTTCATTTCCTTTGGAGCAGCCACCAAAGTGGAGGAGGAGTCTTCGCCCTTCTTGTCTAACCAGTAGTGGTAGGTAAGAACTCCGTAACGTGATACATGCGCTGCGGATGACACCCAAATGTGGTCTATGCGAAGTTTTGTGAATTTACTAGGATCGAAACTATTGAACGTACCAGTAGGACTGAAACGGAAATCTGCGCATTCAAACGAATCCTTCATTATGCCACTATCTACAAAAATCTGGAATATCTCATTGTCTTGAGCTACGTTGAAATCTCCGGTCACAACAAAATTAGCATCCTTCCCAGTACACATTTCCTTAATCTTTTTAACAATTAGTTTTGCTCCTTCACGGCGTGCCTTGACGCCACGATGATCCATGTGAAGATTGAAGAAATAAAAGCGTGTTTTCGTCTTTAAGTCCTTGAAATGGCCCCAACTGCAGACACGTCTGCACTTTGCATCCCAGCCATAGGAAACTTTGTCTGGTGTTGGAGAAATCCAAAATGTTCCTTTGTCAAGTACCTTAAACCGATCGCGCTTGTAAAACACAGGACTGTATTCTCCTGCTGTAGCTCCATCATCTCTTCCAACTCCGATGTAATCATACTCCGGCAATTTTTCTAGCATATACTCAAGTTGAGCGTGCCTTACTTCCTGCGCTCCAAAAATATCGAAATTCGAAAAACGGATAAGATCACACAAAATTCCTCTACGTTGAAGCCATCCATCATTGTGGTTATAGTCGACATCCGTTTCTAGACGGATATTATATGAACCCACGTTTAACTCTTCTGCGGTTGCGCAAAAGGCAATAAAGCCTAAAGCAAAACAAAAAATCAATATTCGTTTCATATTGTGTTAAAATTTATGAAAAGCCCTGACATAAAGTTTGGTTGACTTTAAGCAAATTCCTGTATATGGTTCCTTACCTGCAATGGTTGAGTACTGATAGTCTTTACGTCCGTATTCTGTAGATGAACTATAAAGATCAAAACGATGAAGTGGAGCACCTCCAGCATTGAGAAAAGCGGCACTCATATTCGCACGCGCATAGCGATCTGTCAAATTACGTGAACCTCCATTGTAAATAGTGCCAAACGAAAAAATTTCATTCAAAGAAGGAAGGTACCATCCTTCTCCCAAATTATGGCACCATGCAAAAGCCGGAAAATCTTTCCAGGCAAGGCCACGTTCAGCGATACATTTTTCCACAGCTTTTTGGTTCTTCTCTCCATCACTTAAGGAAGAAGCACCTACTTCGCATCGCATCTTTCCTTCGAGCGTAGACCATGGAAGCATTGTCTCCTCCAAAGAAACAATTAGACCATGTCTGCCAAGGTCGCTAACAAGAACGACTATACCTTTTACCGGTCCGTTTTGGTAGAAATCTCCTACTGAATAGCGTCGTTCTTCGACCTTAGTTCTTTGTATAGGCATATCAGGTCGTGCTTTTACTGGACCATGCCATCTCTCAGGTTCTTGATTCTGTACTTGAGAGGTAGCCTTCTTAGAGTCGTTTTTTAGGCCATTAAGAAGCGAAGTTGTAACATCTGACATATTGAAAAGATCGGCATCTCCATTCTCATAGAAAATAAACGCAATCTCCTTCGTAGGCCAAGTATATTCCGGAGCAGAAGTTCCGCTACGTACAAACTGAATATTCTTCTTATTGACCTTCAACACTTTTACATTCTGCAGTGTGCCATCCTTCTTGCATATTTTGTCTTGTGCCGACAAAACAAGCGTAAAAGATAACATCACCAAAAACAACATGAATTTTTTCATAGGGCACTTCAAATCATGATACAAAATAAACAAAATTTTAAAGAAGAAATGAACACATTTCACTTAATAAACGCCAAAACCGGTTTACTTATTGCAAATTGATGTGAATCATTGTTGAATCAGCGTTCAATTAGAAGGTTCCAAACTAAGACAAATGTAAAATATATGCTATCTTTGCCAATATAGTAAGACAATAGAAATGGGACTATTCGACATATTCCGCAAAAAGGAAACCGCAGAAGAAATAGCCGATAATCAAAAGGCTATGGACCAAGGTCTGGAAAAGACAAAGCAAGGTCTGTTTTCAAAACTCACAAGAATTGTAGCCGGACGTAGTTCGGTTGATGAGGACGTACTTGATGAACTAGAAGAGATGCTTATATCTAGTGATGTAGGCGTTGAAACAACCGTAAAAATTATCAATAACATTGAAAAGAGGGTTGCAAGGGACAAATACGTTGGTACGGACGAACTTCACAACATTCTTCACGAGGAAATTGCACTTTTAATGGAAGAAAGTAGTGGAGATGAATCTAATTTTGGAATCGAAGGCGATGTTTCTAAGCCATATGTACTGATGGTTGTAGGAGTCAACGGAGCGGGAAAAACAACCACCATCGGAAAGTTGGCAGCTAAGCTTCATGCGTGCGGAAAGAAAGTTTTCATTGGAGCGGCAGATACGTTTAGAGCTGCAGCTATCGACCAACTCGAAGTATGGGCAAAACGTGCCCAGGCAACCATCATCAAGCAGGAAATGGGAGCTGACCCGGCTTCAGTTGCATATGACACCCTGCGTTCAGCCGTTGCAAATCAAGCCGATGTTGTTCTTATTGATACGGCAGGACGCCTACACAACAAGATTAATCTAATGAACGAGCTTACAAAAATTCGCAACGTAATGAAGAAGGTCGTACCCGGTGCTCCGCACGACGTGATGCTCGTTTTGGATGGATCTACTGGACAAAACGCTTTCGAGCAAGCCAAGCAGTTCACACAAGCAACAAAAGTCGGTTCCATAACAATCACAAAACTTGACGGAACGGCAAAGGGCGGTGTTGTGATAGGAATAAGCGATCAGTTCAATATACCTATTCGTTACGTTGGCATCGGTGAAGGAATAGATGATTTGAGAATATTCCGTAAAAAGGAGTATGTAAACTCACTCTTTGCAAAATGACACTCACAAAAACATTAAACCTGATTACAATGGGATGTTCGAAGAATCTGGTCGATTCGGAACATCTGGCCTCTTATGCGGCCAGGGCTGGTTACAGAGTTATCTTTGACAGCAATCGTCTCAATAGCGACACCATTGTAATAAACACCTGCGGATTTATAGGCGATGCCAAAAAAGAAAGCATTGACATGATTCTAAGGGCAGTGAATGCCAAACAAAAAGGGAAAGTAAAACATCTCTATGTCATTGGATGCCTAAGTGAGAGGTACAAGGAAGAACTCCGTGAAGAAATACCCGAGGTTGATGACTATTTCGGTGCACGTTCCCTGAAAGAAATCATATACACGTTAGGAGCCAAGGCTCAAAACGAAAAGCATGTACGAAGATTGCAATCCACACCCAAGCATTATGCCTATCTAAAGATTTCAGAAGGATGCGACTGGATGTGCGGATATTGTGCTATTCCTCTCATACGCGGTCGTCATCGTTCTGTTCCGATTGAGACACTACTTGAGGAGGCACAGAATCTAGCCGATAGTGGCGTAAAAGAGCTTATTGTCGTTGCTCAGGACAGCACATTCTACGGAATGGATCTTTATGGCAAGCGTATGCTCGCAAAGCTTCTCAAGAGCCTATGCAAGATAGAGGAAATCAAATGGATTAGACTACATTACGCATATCCTACGGATTTTCCAGAGGACGTAATCGAAGTAATTGCCAGTGAGAAGAAGATTTGCAACTACATAGACATTCCTTTTCAACACATAAGTGATAATATGCTTTTGGCAATGAGACGTCGCCACACAAAGCAAGATGCACTTTCACTTATTGAAAAACTTCGCAAGCGCATCCCAGATATTGCTATACGTACAACGCTTATGGTGGGATACCCAACAGAAACCGAACAAGACATTGAAGAGTTGTGCGATTTTGTCCAAAAAACGAAATTCGAGCGTTTGGGAGTGTTTACATATTCCGAAGAAGAAGGAACCTACTCCGCAACAAAACTTTTGGATAATATATCGGAAGATGAAAAGCAGAGAAGGAAGGAGATTATAATGGAAATGCAACGTGAGGTTTCCTCTCAAAGGAACAATGCACTTTTAGGTAAGGAAATTGAGGTAATGATTGACTATAAGGAGGGTGAATTCTATATAGGACGCACATATGCTGATTCTCCGGAGGTTGACGGTGAAGTAATTATTTCTTCCACACGTCGTCTTCATAAAGGGTGCATTTACCTAGCAACGATAACCGCAGCCGAAGAATATGATTTATACGCCACGATATAATTTTTATTATGCCAAAGTATATCTTAATAGAAGTTTCTAACAAAGAAGATGAAGTAAAATGGCTTCATGCAGACAGACGATTTTACAAAGGCAATCGCAACTGGGTATGTCCTTTGGATTGTGATATACGCAAGATATTCGATCCTAAAAGCAATGAAATGTATCACGATGGAGATGCAATTAGGTGGTATCTTCTAGATGAAACTGATAATTCTGTCGCAGGAAGAATAGCCGCATTCTACACAAAAAGTACAGCCCTGGCCAATGAACAGCCTACCGGAGGATGTGGTTTCTTTGAATGCGTAGATGACCAAAAGGCTGCAAACATAATGTTTGATGCAGCAAGGGACTGGCTTATAAAACGTGGCATGGAAGCGATGGATGGTCCTATAAACTTTGGTTCCAGAGATTCATGGTGGGGATTGCTAGTTGACGGATACGAACATCAACCTTTATATGCAAACCCATATAATCCTCCGTATTACAAGTCGCTTTTTGAAAACTATGGATTTCAAAACTACTTCAACCAAAACACCTATATCTGGAGACTGGAAGGAGGACATATAAACGACCTGGTTTTTCAGAGAGCTGAAAGGCTTCTTTCTAATCCGGAATACCATATAGAGAATATAAGGGGACGTCGTCTGGAGGATGCTGCAGAAGATTTGAGAATAATCTACAACAAGGCCTGGTCAATGTTTACAGGGGTCAAGTCTATGGAAAAAGAAGAAGCTCAAGCCATGCTTCGCCAGATAAAACCTATCATCGACCCAGACATCATTTATTTTGCATACTACGGAGCGGAACCAATAGGTTTCTTCGTAATGGTTCCGGACATAAACCGCGTAATCGGAAAATTCAACGGGAAATTCGGTCTAATAAACAAATTACGTCTAATATTTGATTTGAAAATTAGAAAGAAGTGCGATCGCATATTCGGAATTATTTTCGGTATAACACCTGAATTCCAGGGCAAAGGTGTGGAATCGGCAATTATGCAAAAGATGCATGATTCTTACGTTATGGCAGGATTATGCAAGTATGCCACAATGGAATTTGCCTGGATTGGAGATTTCAACCCGGTAATGAATAGAATGATTGAAAAGTATGTCATGGCTCAAAAGCACAAGATGCATACGACATATAGATACCTTTTTGACAGGACAAAGGAATTCCACCGATGCCCTAGACTTGGACTTAAGCGCAGAGACGAATAAAAATAATCATATGAAAGAGACTGTATTTACGAAGTACCATATCGAAAATGGTGCAAAAATGGCAGAATTTGCAGGCTTCAATATGCCTATAGAATTCTCTGGAATTAACGATGAGCACATGACTGTTCGACAGGGTGCTGGTGTATTTGATGTTAGTCACATGGGTGAAATATGGGTGAAGGGTGAAGGTTGTATAGAATTTCTGCAGCACATCACATCAAATGACATCTCAAAACTTTACGATGGCAAAGCTCAATATTCATGCTTTCCAAACGGCAAGGGTGGAATAGTTGACGATATTATCGTATACCGCTTCTCCGAACTAAAGTATATGATTTGTGTCAACGCTGCCAATATCGATAAGGACTGGCAACACGTTCTTCGTGAGGGTGCAAAGTTTGGCATGAAAGAAAATGTAAACCTTGAAAACGCATCTAATCGTATGAGCCAGCTTGCTGTTCAAGGACCTAAAGCAATGCAGATTATCCAGGATATGACCGATGAAGACGTTCTGTCGATGGAGTATTACACATTCCGTCAAATGAAATTAAAGGGAATGGATGTTATCCTTTCTATAACTGGATATACCGGAGCTGGAGGTTGTGAGATATATTTTCACAATAGCGATTCCGACAAAATGTGGGCTGAACTTTGGAAGGCTGGAGAAAAATACGGACTAAAGAATATTGGTCTTGGTGCCAGAGATACACTACGTCTTGAGAAGGGTTTCTGTCTCTACGGTGACGAAATAGATGACACAACTTCTCCATTGGAGGCAGGTCTTGGTTGGATTACTAAGTTTGTAGATGGAAAAGATTTTATCGACAGAGAATTTCTCGAAAGACAGAAGGCTGAAGGCGTAACGAAGAAACTCGTGGGAATCAAACTAATTGATAGAGGTGTACCACGTCACGAATACGAAATCGGTGACGAGAATGGTAATCCTATAGGTAAAGTGACATCAGGAACTATGTCTCCATGTCTAAAAGTAGGTATCGCCTTGGGATATGTTCCTCAAAGTTACTCGAAAGTTGGTACTGCCGTAACCATCATAGTTCGTGGTAGAGCACTGAAGGGTGAAGTGGTAAAATTGCCATTTGTATAGCCAATTCAAAAAAATATTTTGGGCGTTGTGATATAATTCCTATATTTGCACCACAGAAGTCGAAAGACTTGGATCCTTAGCTCAGTTGGTTAGTAGCACCTGACTCATAATCAGGGGGTCGTAGGTTCAAGCCCTACAGGATCCACAAAGAAAAAGTCCGATCTAGTTTAACACTGGATGGGACTTTTTCTTTTCTATCTGTCAAAACCCTGTTCTATCTATTTCGAATAGGTTTTTTTATATTTAATGATCAATCAAAATCATTTTTGTATAGATTGAAAACATACCACAAATGGCATTCTATTGAGAACAAATGGATATATTTCCGTCGCCTATGTGTCGCCAAAAAATTAATCTATCATTTACTACCCTAAAAGTTAAATAATCTGCACTTATTATTTTATTGACTCAATTCCAAGTTTTTCGAGGTACATTTTGTCCCTTGCTGTTATTTCGGTTGTCCATCTTTTCTTCTTGAGAGCCGCAGAGATGTTAACACATTCTACAGTATCGAACCACTGTAGTTGTGCATATATTGGAGTATTTGACATCCAAGAAAACAACTTCCGTTCCATGTCCAGATTTTCTTTAGTATCGTGTTTCTCATCTCCATTCGTAATGCCAAGAGTTGATTTCACTTGTCGTAGCTTCTCACTGAAATATTCATAGTAGCATAGGGTGATAAATTGTACAAAAAGACGGCCCCTTAGTGTTTCTGCGTCCCAAACACGCACATAGTCCATATCAGCAGACTGTTTGCCAGCTCTGAACATTCCTTCAATGTTTTCTCTCTTTCTATATCTGCGCAAAGCCTCTTCCGCATTCTTTTCGTGACTTGCCACTAGTGCAAAATACCCATGATACCGCCCTCTTTCCTGACAGGCTTTTTTGTTAAATGTAACATGAATCTTGCCACCTTTAGTCCCGATTACAAGATACTGACTGGCTTTGTTTTGTGCAGATTTGGAAAGCTGATCTAAAGTAAATGCTCCAGATTCCAGTTTCTGCTTTATATCCATCAAATCCTGCTCAAAATCGGAGCGGTCTTCTGCAGCGCGCATATGGTTGTAATATATGTGCAGATATATCCTCCTGGTGAATTTCTTCTCAGAGCCCTTCTCTTCACCTTTCGTATGATTGGCATATTTTCTTACCCTTGTAAATTCTTTTGTCAGTATCACTGTTTTGCAGTGTGTCTCAACGTCATATGAGCAAGCTGTAGTTATGCTGTTCAAATCTTCGACATGTTTATCTATCTCTGGTTTTATCCATTTTAATGATGTTTTTGCCAAAGTGATAAAGTGATAACCGCAAGAAAGCAACTCGGCCAAATTGTTGTCAGAATAATAACCATTATCGGTTATCAGCTCCATTACATCAAGCCCTAGAGCGCTTAATTGTTTTATAGCATTCGTTTGTGTGATAACATCCGGAAG
>JAGHTK010000144.1 GCA_018065435.1 Candidatus Alistipes equi | reverse complement strand
CTCATTCGGTAGTACAAACTGCAATACTACGTGGCGAAAGACCATATCAAGTCTTAACTGAGATTGCTAAAAAAGCCGAAACAGTTAAAGAAATAGCGTCCTGGGATTATCTAACATAATCTTAAATTATGTAAAAAGCAGGGGAGATTGTTTAGTCTTCTCTATTTTTTGCTGCTCGAAAAAAAAATTTCTACTGAGTAGTTACCACGAATAAAATCGTGGGGCGTTTGTCTACATTCATACTCAATGGCAAAATAGATTGTCTTATACGCATCCTATTTTATCTCAAAAACTCCACCAGGTCCAAATACCTTGTCCATCATTTCATCATAGATACTTGCACGTTTGGCAAGATCCAGCACGTTTATTCTCCAACGCATCATCTGTACGCAGTCCGTTATTTTACGCAGTTCCTTATTAGAAAGACCGATTTGTTCCGGCATTGTAGGAGCACCTACACGTAAAAAAAGTGACTGTAGCTCTCGAACAGGCATAACCTGAGCTTGAAGTTTTTGCTTGAATTCAGGCCATGAATCACGAAGTAGTTGCAACTGAACTCTGATTTCCTCCTTAGGCTGCCATTTTTTTGTGATTTCATCGTAGCCAAGGCGTGGAATAGGAAAATCCTTAAAAAGTTCAAGTGCTCGTGCTTGCTCCTGTTCTAGTGAAGGCCAAACTTCAACGCACTTTTCAACATCTAGTTTACTTAAATCAAATGTAAAGAGAGCCTCAAAGAATGCGCATATTGCAAGTTCCCCTATAGCCACCTGAAAGCCGTGTGATACGGGACGAGAGTTAAAAGTATGGTGCGTCATATCCAAATAGTGGCTGTACTGATGTTCTGCGCAAGCAACACAACGTGTATCGCCACTGTATTCCATTCCAACACCAGCAAGAGCAAGACCCAAAAACAGCTTTTCAACAGCATCTGGACGACCAGTGCGTACGCCATCCGGATCGCCCAACATATCACGAAGAGATCCCTGGATAAGATTCCAAGCGCCTTGATGTATATGTTCCGTCCCAAATAAATCGGCAATCATCCATTCCGCGGCGGACGATATTTTGGACGAAAGGTCAGCATAACCAGCAGCGTTCATAAAGGCAGGCGCTCCAGAAAGTACTTTCGAATCGGCCACTATTGCTAGCGGAGGAAGACATTTGAAGCTTACCTTCGCTCCACGTTCATCATTAATGGCTGCAATGTTTGCCGTATATCCATCCACCGAAGCAACTGTTGCAACACATATATATTGTTGTCCGTGACGAAAAGAAGCAAGTTTCGCAAGATCGTTGATAACACCCGAGCCTACAGCTATAAGGATGCCCCGCTTCTCTTCTATAACTTCATCAAGCTTTTCGATGTATTTCCAATCGGGATGAAAATGATCATCAGTAATAATATACGAAGAAACTTCCTTCTTAGCCTTTTCAAGCTCTTCATAAACTCTCTCTCCTGCAATCTTCCATGTAATCTTATCAGCAAAGACTATAGCCTTACTTCCCGGAAAAAATTTATCCATTACGAAAGGTATGCGATCAAGTATATTTTCACCAAACTCCAAAGCCTTCGTAGTAACAGAGACTTTCAAAGCCTGCTCAATTACCTTTTGTGTATCCATCTTCAATCAAATTAATTGTATGCCCTTATATCTATTTGGAATACATGGAGAACGTCAAACATCCTCCATGCATTCAAAAAGATAAGATTGTATTGTTATTTTTTCAAGAACAACATCAGAGTCTTTGCAAGTTGATCTGGGCAACTTGTACCCTTTCCGCCACAATCAATGCCAAGAAGTTTTGAAATGGCGTTTTCGACTCTAAGTCCAACTACAAGTTTAGCAACACCCTGTGTATTACCTGGACATCCGCCCCAGAATTTAACGTTCGTTATAACGCCTGACTTAACCTCAACATCTATCTGGTGTGAACATACGCCAGAAGGACTAGTGCTGATTTTTCTTACTCCATCCTCCGTAGTCACATCCTCTATTACAAGTACATCCTTTGCTAAGGACATGTCAAACTTAATTTCCGCAGGCTCACCCTGTTCATTAAGTTCTACATTCTGAGATGCCTCTGCACCTTTTTTTTGTGCATTTGAGCATGCCAATGTCAAAAGCGACACAAGCATGATAAAAAAATACATTTTTTTCATATCCACTTTCAATTAATAGATAATCTTAAGCCATGGCATCTTCTCGGAAAGGAACTTCTTCGTTTCAAGCGGAACATCGACACAAAGGCGATCGGCACCAAGATATACCTCACGAATGAATTCATCAACAGACGTCGCAGGCCATAAAGATACGGTGATACCCTCTTTTTTAGCCTTCTGGACAGCCTTGTATGAAGTACCTTCGTTCTTACATCCAAGCGTGTAAATTCCAACCGTTTTTGCCAAAGCTATAGTTTCATCACATATAGGTTTACTTACAATAAGAAGCAGTTCAGCATCCTTATGATGTTCTTGCAGATAGCGTAAACCTCTGTAGTCAGAAGATGTGAAGACAAACTGCGAGTTCTTACTTTTGATGCTACGTACTCCCTTGTACACCTTCTCAACATATTTTTCAAGACGTTCCTGAGGATACAGTTCAACAGGCTTGGTCTTCATTTCAAATTCCACATAGAGGTTGTCCTTTCCATCAAGCCAACGGCAGAACTCGTCGAAGCGCATCATTTTGTTGCCCTTCTTTGTTCTTAGTTCGTCAATTTCAGAAGAAGTCTTATCTTCGAAAACTCCATGTCCATTTGTCGTTCTTTCAAGCGTATGGTCATGCGTAAGATACAGGACTCCATCCTTGGTCATACGTATATCCGTTTCAAAGCCAGTATATCCGGCATCCCAACTTTCCTGGAATGCAATTGCCGTATTCTCATCTCTTTCTAAACGACCTCCACGATGAGAGAACGCACGTACGGTCTGTGTTTGTGCATATACATCACAACCGACCCACAAAAGGAAAATAGCTAAAAAAATTCTTCTCATATTCAAACTATTTTATATCAACTGCAGAAGAGTAATTGTAATCAAAACCTTCATTGGTAACCTTAACTACTGCAAGACCCGAAATGCCTTTACCAAGTGGAGGGCAGACAGGACCTGCGTTTACATACTTGATACCATCATATTCCGTACGGAAACCCTCATGCGTATGTCCAGTGAAGACGGCCGTAACGTTGTATTTCTTGAATAGTGACATATATTTTTCTCTTTGAGGCTTCGAGAAGTTGAAATAGTCCTCCTCTTCGTCAATCTTCTCACGAATTACAGGGCAGTGTGCAAAGAGGAAAATCTTAGCGCACTTCTGAGCCTTCTCCAATTCAGAAGTCATCCAAGAAAGTTGCTCCTGTTCCTTTTCAAGAGCGCCATCCTTAATAGGGCATGTATCAAAACCTATGCAAGCACAGTTGTTATAGACAAACGAGAAATGGTCATAACCAATAAATTCCATATAGACATCATGCGACTGTTCCGTATACTTGATATAGTCATGGTTCCCAGGCAAACAATAAACCTTCACCGAAGGATCAATCTCTGCAATGCGTTTCTTAAAGATTTCCTTCTGCAAAAGATCGTCTGGTTTGTGAATAAGATCACCCGTTATTACAACAAAAGCTGGCTTTACACGGTTCACAGCATCTACAGAAGCCTTCAGTAATGAATCACACACGTGATAATCCTCGCTCTCATCCAAAAAACCTACCTGAGTATCGGATAAGTGCATAAACGTAAAGTCTTCCACTTTTGGAGTGCACCCAACAAATAGAGCAACGATGAGTGCTAAGGATACGATTGATAACTTTTTCATAGATATTTAGAATTTTATTATTTTGATGTCTATCGATTTGATTGCAAAATCTGGAGAATCGGCTACGACAGCCACCTCTGGCTTTTCATCAAAAAACATACGTTGATAAGAGATGTGACTAAGCTCGGAGGCTTTACCCTTTGCCTTAAAGCAGTCCGTGGAGCACGTTATCTGGCAATCACCCGAATATACCAAATCGATATATATACCACCGAACTCTACTTTTGGGGCTTCACGAAGCCATTTCTTAAGAGTTCTCATATCGCGGGCATGAAGAAGCTTTTGGCCCTGTCCGTGATAGTCAGGTGCAGCATAATCCGTTGCTATGTAATTTAATTTCTTTGCATTTTTAAGACGCATAAAAGTTTCAAAACGCTTCTGCGAAGATTGACCACGAAGCACCTCTGCCGACTGCACTACCCTACCATCCGATACAGCACGCGAGAGGTTGGCATAATATTCATCCTCTGTAAAAGCTGTTGAACTCACAGCATATATCGTATTACCAAGCGCATCCATCTCTTCGAACGAAGACTTAAAAAGAAGGCCCATCAACCTTACATCGTCTATACGAAGTGTGTTTCTTATTATGTCATTGGCATAATTGTTCGAAGTAATGACATAACCATCACGACCAAGAACTTCATCTGCCGTACGAATTATATCGAGATAATAGCGACCTGTTGCATCCTTTAACTTAGGTTCGATAAAAACGCGAAAGCCCAATTTTTTACACTTTTGAAGATACTCTTTCAAAGTAGGAGCCGCAGTTTGAAACTCTTTTCTTTGAGCCTTTAGCACGTAAGATGTCTGAAACTGCTCAAGAGTAAGGTCTGCTACTCGAATAGTATCCGTAAGTGGTGTTCCGTCTGCGTTAAGGAAAGTTCTATTTAAGTATGCATCATGGATAATGACAAGAGCACTATCCTTCGTGTAACGACAGTCTGTTTCAATACAAAAGAATCCTGCTCGTTTGGCATAGTCGATTCCTTCCAAAGAATTTTCTCCAGCAAGTGTGCTGGAAAGATGAACGCCACGATGTGCCATATATCCCCGCAAGGGATCCGTAGGATGAGCCTCATCCATTTTTTGACGATTAGAGCATGATAGCATCAAGAACATAAGCGCCAAAAACAATATTTTCTTTTCGAGCATTACGATATGTGCATATTTTTAGCAATATACCACTTTCATTTTATTATTCAAAACAGATTTTTTGTATATTAGCGTTACTGATTTGAAAATCAATCTGCCCTATGGAAAAAATATCTAGAAGAACATTTATCAAGGACGGTCTGGCAGGAATGGCAGCCATTGCAGTAGCAGGTTCCGTACCAGGATGCACTTCCATCATTAAAAAAGAAAATGACTTTTCTGCGAATGCTAAAAGCGCCGGTAAATACGATGTTGTAGTAATTGGTGGTGGTCCCGCAGGATTTATTGCAGCCATTGCGGCCGCCCGCGAAGGAGCAAAGACAGCTCTTGTTGAAAAGTACGGATTTCTGGGAGGTATGGCCACAGCCGGATTTGTAGCTCCACTGAGCGTGTTCGCCTTCAAGGGTGATTTGGTAATCGGAGGAATTCCATGGGAGTTTGTCCAGCGTCTTGAAAAGATGGGTGGAGCCTTCATCGAATGGCCTAAAGCAAATGTTGACTTCGATGTGGAACTATACAAACTTTGCACGCAACGAATGGTACTCGAAGCAGGAGTCGACATTTTCATGCATTCATCTATGATTGGATGCGAAAAGGACGCAAATACAATAGAAAAGGTCTTCATACACAACAAAAACGGAATAGAATCACTTGAGGCTAAGGTATTTATAGATGCTACCGGAGACGGGGATTTGGCATACATGAGTGGCGTTCCGATGCAACCAAACACAGACAATGAAATACAGCCATCCTCATTTTGCTTCATAATGTCTGGAATTGACACCGAAAGTAAGATGATGAAACGATGCCTATACCACAATGGACTTACAGGACCAAGCCAGTGTATGCCAATCAGAAAGAGGTTGCTCGAAATGCAGCAGGCCGGAGAAGACATTCCAGACTTTGGAGGGCCATGGTTCAATAATGCTCTAAGGCCTGGTTCGGCTTTTGTAAATATCACACGCCATGCTGCGGATTCTTGTGACAATCGTAACTTCACCGCAGCTGAATGCCAATTACGTGAAGATATCTTTAAGTTCACCGAGATTCTTCGTCGTGAATTCAAAGAATTCAAGAACTGCTATGTATCATCATCCGCTCCTCAGGCAGGAATCAGAGAATCAAGAAGAATACTGGGAGTTCATACCGTAACCGGAGAAGAGTACATGCAAGCCTTGAAATACGAAGACAGCATATCAAGGGGAATCCATCCAATTGACATGCATGCAAACAAGGGTGCAAGCCAGATTCGAATTGATCTCACAAAGCCAGCATACGTACCTTACCGAGCATTAATTACTGGCGATTTTCCAAATCTAATTGTTGCCGGACGTTGTATTTCAACCGATAGACAAGCTCTTGCCTCGCTACGCGTACAGGCAAGTTGCATGGGAACGGGACAGGCTGCCGGAATAGCTAGTGCAATGAGTGTAAAAAATCAATGTGCAGTACAGAACATTGATACTAAAAATCTCGTTTCAAGGCTCAAGGAACTAGGTGCTGTTTTGGACTAATTGTATTAAAAAACTTCCAAAAGTTCTTGGTGATTTAAGTTTTCGTTCTACCATACAAATCTTTGTGGTTGAAGTGTTATTCAACGTACCCAAAGAAGAACATTTGTTGAAGGCAGGTATCAACCTTAGTACGATATGTATGCACCTTACAAAAGTGGACCCTATTAAGGTCCACTTAATGTTTTAAGTATCTCAAATTTATTGTCCGATTGCTCTAATGTCACTGAATTTCTTCCAACCATGATCTTGCTTATAAGTATCGACACTTGATGCAGGAACGTATACGATGCTTGAATAATTAGTAATGAATACAGCTTCTTCGCTATGGATATCAAGGCACAAGTTTGGAGGTGTCGTGCTTTTTGATGTTATTGTTTTAATTTGGCATTCTCCAAACATAGTCAATGCCGGATTTGAGCCGTCTTCAAATATCACACTCTCTACAGAGCTCTTATAGAAGGCTTCAGTACTATTGTAGGAGTTTGCCAGGTTTGAATAGAGCGTAACATTATTGATTTTAGAATAACTAAAAGAATGATACCCCAATGACGTTAAAGTGGCAGGAATGGTAAGGCTTTGGACGCCAGTGTAGCCATCTTCATACCCTAAGTATTCGAAAGCATAGGTGCCTATAGTGGACAGATTTTCAGGCAATTGTAAGGACGTTACCCTACTACAATTTCTAAAGCATCCGTCGGGAATCGTATTGAGATTTGAACAACCACTAAAATCGATAGATTCTAGAAACTTACAAGCCTGAAATGCACCTGTAGTTTGATATGATGAGGAATGAACTGAACCACCTATTGTCTCAAGAGTTGTCGGGAATGATACTGATTTTAGTTTTAAGCAGGAATTAAAAGCTTTCTCACCTATTGTTTTCACGCCCTCAGGAATTACAATACTCTGGAGATTGTCATTTTGTAAGAACATTTCCGCTGGAATTTGCATCGGTATAGCGCTTCCTTGACCAATAAAGAACCATTCACCATTGCTGGTAGAGGAATCGTAACGTGAGCAAGATTCGTCATTGAGGTATTCGACCCCCTCTCCAAATGAGTTGCCTTCTCCTGTCTTGAGATTAATTTTTGCAGAAGCGGTATAATGGAAAAGCGTCACTGTTGTGCCTTCCTCCCGGATGATGCCATTAGCAATGTCCTTCCACCAGTTAGCATTCTTGTAGCTTAGTAGCGAGGCGTGATTTGCTATCTTAGGAACTGCGATACCACTAGTCCTAGTAAGATCGGTTTCAGGGAAAATACCGCCTTCCACTATGGTTGGAGCTATCTCTGAGTTGAAGGTGATATCTGTTAGATCATTACACTTCTTAAAGGCGCCTATCCATATTGTTTGCAGTTTTGCATTGCCAGTGAGTGTCTTTACCCTACACTCCTCGAAGGCGTAACGCTCGATTGTGGTAAGATCTTCCGGAAGAACAAGGTCTGAAGTCTGTGAAGCACTCTTTCCGGCTCTTCGGAATGCATATTTGCCAAGATAGGTAATAGAATTCGGTAACTGAGGCAATACAAGGTTGTGGCACTCGTCAAATGCAGACTGTCCGATAGAGGTGATGCCTTCGGGAAGAGTGATGCCTGTAAGGGCTTTGTTACCATTGAAGGCATTATCGCTGATTACCGTCACTTCACCGTCGATAGCCATCACACCGCTAGTGCCGTTGAATGTGGATTTTTGCTCGTTAAGCGGAAGACCGGAGATTTTCTTATCCTTGGGTTCAACCTTCTCTGTCGCCGTATAAGGAATAAAGGTAATTTTGCCAAAACTTAAATTGAAGTTAATGTCAGTTTCTACATCAGTAACTGTGATAGTATGTTTCGCCTTGTCTAAATTAAATTTACAGCCTGATGCAGGACCTTCCACGACGAGGAACTTGTCCTGAGGAAGGGAAGGAGCACTACCATCATACGAGAAGGTAAGAACTTGTTCGAGTATACCAGAGACATCCTCATCAAAGCTTCCGGACGCCTCCTGCTCAAGATGAAGACCATATTTTAAGCCCTCTGGACAATTGAAAGTAACTATATGTCCATCCACTTCTGCCCGATTGCCACTAACCTTGTCATTCCATTCATCCACGCCAACGGAAACGACTTCCATCTTACTATCACCATTTTTAACATTAAGACGTATGGTAGACTTGGTACCCTGACGAACAACGACTCCTTTTTCTCCAGTAAGCGAAGCATTGAGTGTTTTACCACCGAAAGTGATAGACACCTTGAAATCTTGGCGAACTTCTGCCTCCGTACCAGTCTTCGTAGGTATAAGAAGACAGTTCGCTACAATCTTACATTCTTCTTGAGAAAGCTCAACATCTTGCGAAAAGCCTGTACTACAAGCTGTTCCAGGCATAAGAGCTCCGGTTGTTGCGTCAAGCGTACCACTTGAAGAGAAAGAATTTCCCGTTAAAGTAATGTTCGAAATTTTTGCAGATGAATCATAACCAAAGTTATTGAAAGTGATCTCCACAAGTGCAATGGCATGTTTGAGAGTCAGTGCAATCGCAGGTTTTGAGCTACTGACATCCTCGACAGGCATCGCCCACATCCAGTCGTCCTTGTCGATTGAAGAAACTATAGGAAGCTGACTTATGTCAGTCATACCTTCTTGATACGGATAGTATGCGTAAACAGTGGCTGAAGATGATGTAAGTTCTATCTCAGGGCCCGTCCAAACGTCAGAACCTGCAGGTTTCGTGTATTCGATATTCTTGTACCTAGCATCTTCATAGCCGGTGCCCACAAGAAAAATACCGATGCTCGCCTTCTCGGCTGTCGGGAACTTAGTGCCCTGAACAGCTGATTTGGTAAGTAAAGATGTCGTCACGGAACCAATCTTCAAATACGTTTTATGATTTTCGCCAGAAGGAACTATCTCATCCGCACATACCTGTTTAGTACACGATACTAAAAGGGACAAAATGGCAGACAACGTCAAAACGGATATACACCATCCAAAGAATTGTATCTTAAAAGTTGATTTCATATTCGAATTTTAAAATTTGAGAAATCACAATTTACATATCGCCTTCAGAATCACTACCTTGTTCATACTCTCTATTAGAGACAACAACGAATCCCATAACATGTGTGTGCATTGAAAGAGCATAGATATTCACCTCAGGTGTAGTGTATGTAAAAAATTGTGTACGTTGAGTGTTCATACTTGTTAGTTTTTATTACTATATTTTACAAAAGTAAAAAAAATTAAAGCACCTACTCAAACTTCTTTTTGTACTTTGAATCAACATTTTTGAATTAATATGTGAGTCCACTTTAAAAAGTCCAAAGCCCTAAATTGCGGATTGATTTTCTTGGGATAGAAATATTACAGAAAGTGTAAAAAAATGAACGATAGTCAAGAATA
>JAGHTK010000114.1 GCA_018065435.1 Candidatus Alistipes equi | reverse complement strand
TGCAATTATTTTTACATAAATGCACTTGCTAAAATTACTTAAACTATCTAATATTTTAAAATATTACCTCAAACCTACAATGTCGTTTAACGTCTATCGGGAAATTTAGGTTTAAGAGGCATAACGAAAAAATTTTAAAATAAATAGGACATACGCATGATACCAAAAGCCGTTGAATCGATAGACAAATGAGACGCTATAAACAAGTTCTATTCATCGACATCTAAAGTGTCAATATATCTCAGTGAAAGTCAAACTTGCAACTTTATCGCAAATCTGATGAAACTCTTTTTGTGTTCATTCAAAACATTTCTGACTTGTCTAGTCACCCTTGCACTTTATATTAGAAATCGCGTACTCTGATGTGTATGTAGCACCATATACAAGTCACGTACGTATGGCGCAAAACAGCGGTGCGAATAGGTATTTCACTGAGAAAATTCCCCGTATACCCTATTGGGGACCTTGCTTTGAAAGAGTCATAAACTTAAACGAAATTGGTTAGGTGTAAACAGATTACGTTCGTCTGCCCCAGCGCCTTAGAATGGCTTCGAAGGGGGTTAAAAAGAAGAACCAGCGTCCGTAGGCACTGGATAAGGGCTTTCAAGAATATTTATTTTGACGACATTCGTTAGATCTATCTTTCGCTTATCAAGGATATGTACATAAGAATTCCCGCCCACGTCCTCTTGATTGAGACGAAGATTGGATTATTTATTTTTGGACACTAATTCACTAAGTTCTAGCGCGTTGTCCCCAGACCATACTAAAGTCAATTTTTTCAGGCAAAATCGACTTTTCACAAAGGCACCGTTTATTACCTTCCATAACATCAAGGCTACAATGCAAGAACATATGTCGAATGTTACTCATATCATGAGTAAACTTAACCAATTTCTTAACAAAAAATGTCTAATTTCGGGTTACTTATTGACTTTAGTGCTGTTTTTTGTAACTTGCACTAGGAAAAAATTCTTAAAAAAATGAAAAAGACATTCATTCTTCTTTTGCTTCTTTTGCCTGCAGTTGCAGTTTTCGGATGGGGCAAACTCGGACACACTACAGCAATTGCGCTTGCTGAGCGCCACCTTACGGAACGCACCAAAGAAAACATTGCAAAATTCTTCCAACATGACATTATTAAAGATGCCGTTTGGATGGATCACCATCGGCACGATAAAGAAATAGCATACACATCCCATTGGCATGGATGCTATGTTGACAAGGATTTCAATTTTGATCCAAATCCAACTCTAGCAGAAGGATGTGTTGTACGTTCATTTTCCGTTGTGGAAGAGAACCTAAGCAAATGGCGTGAACTGACAGATTCGGCTGTTGTAATGAATGTACGCATGCTCATTCATTTTGCAGCAGACGTTCATTGTCCAACGCACAACCACTTCCATTACCGCAAACCACGTTATGTATGTTATTTGAATGGTACGAAAATCCCAAAATTTCATAGTGTATATGACAAGATGCCGAACTATGTTTTTCCGAAAATGAACGCTAGAGAAGTGGCCAAACTTATTGACACGAAGAACAGTAAGGAAATAAAAAAGATAACAAACGGTAATTGGCTAGACTGGATAAAGGAGACTGCAAAAGACAATTACTCAATCTATAGCATTAATCCGTTCGGTCAAACGGAGCTCGCGAATGACACAGTTGAACGTTCACGAGAACTTATCATACGCGACCTGCAAAGATCCGGCTACCGTCTAGCATACATGCTCAATAAATACTTCGACAACTGATATCGCTATACAAGAATAAACGTAGGAAATTCACCTAGCGTCACTAATTGCGTCGTACTTTCGGTTATCATATATGGTGGCATATATATCGAAGTACAAAATTTCTGATTCAAAACATAAGGGTCTGCCAAGCCAAGGCGGCCCTTACTTTTATTTTT
The DNA here is from genome assembly GCA_018065435.1 of Candidatus Alistipes equi. Classification (GTDB taxonomy): domain Bacteria; phylum Bacteroidota; class Bacteroidia; order Bacteroidales; family Rikenellaceae; genus Alistipes; species Alistipes equi. The sequence continues at coordinate 12,357 of JAGHTK010000114.1, read as the reverse complement.
GACATAGCAAGCACATTCGGGTTAAGTGATTTCCATTTGGCCCAGTTTTGAAATTTTAGCCACGTAGGCCCAGAGCATCTCGCTTCTAACTTCTTAGACCAAATAATTTCATAACGGCTTGTGATTCGATTCACTTGAAAGAATACACATCCCTTGGTATTAAACCCAATAGTAAGAGTGTCATGCTCGACACACTACCATAAAAGTAGCCGGTTCAAACGACCGGCTATTTTTATTTTCAATCAAGTTTTACAAACAAGTATCTTACAAAACTAAAAAGTAATCATTTTGACATTCTTGGAATAGTACGACTTTCTGTCCATACACTTTCGGCCGTAAAATCTGGATTAATTCTCCAACCTGTCTTCTGTTCAAAATTCAAAAGCCATTTGTTCCAAACTTCGCTCTGAAGTTTTTCCACCTTTTTTTTAGGTTGTGTAGATTCGATAACCTTATTCTCAAGATATATCTGTCTAAGACAAGAGGCTAACTGCTTTCTTACATTATTTTGCATCTTAGGCGTGTTTGCCTGAATTCTTGCAGCTTCTGCATCAGATTTCTTCTTGCACTCCGGATCGTACACTCCTCTATAATATTGTGCCAAAAGGTCTCCTTTCAAAAGTTCTTTCATCCACTGTTTTCTAAACTGTAGGATGTTTTGTTTAGCTTCATCTGTCAAAATGCCTTCGTTATTCTTAAGAAATGCAACTGCCAACTGTGATTCCTCCTCAATCTTTGCTGCAATTTGCAACTGAAGATCTTCGCTTGCCGGAATCTTGCTTACAATGTCATAGGTCTGAGCAACAACCGTTGCTGGATATTTTTCAATGATTGAAGGCTTTAGAGTCTGCGCCTGGACACATGTAACAGACATAAAACATAGTGCCAAAGCTACAACCAGAAATTTATTTGTCTTCATAACTCAATTTTTATAAATTTGTCAATAACGCACTATCCAATACAAAGGTATACAAAAAATTATCATTAGATTTCTGTTTCACAAAATGAAAAGTTCAAAATTCCTCAGTCGCAAAGCCATTGTGCTTACCGCAATGGGAATGGGCTTCGTTCCCGCAACGGCCCTAGCGCAGAAACAAGACACTGCAAAACGTCCCAATGTCCTATTCATTGCATTGGACGATTTGAAGCCCAACATCGGTGTATACGGTGACACATATGCTCAAACTCCGAATATAGATCGTCTTGCCCATGATGGCTGCACATTCATGTGCAATTACTGCCAAATGACACTGTCAGGGCCAACACGTGCAAGTCTTCTTACGGGACTACGTCCAGATCACGAGGGAGTTTACAATCTTTCCACGACTTTCCGCAAGGTCAATCCAGCAGCCGTAACAATCGGTGAACAGTTCAAAGAAAACGGCTACGCCACCATTGGCGTCGGAAAGATCTTCCACCCAGTCAAAGGCAAAAAATACAAGAACGACCCTAAATCATGGAGTGAGCCTTACATCAACACATCCGCACCTACGTACGCTCTGGCAAATGGACGCGTATCGACGGAGTGTCTAGATGTACCTGACATAATGTACGAAGATGGTATTATTGCAAAAGAGGCAATAAAGAAAATAGGAGAACTGAAAAATTACGAAAAGCCATGGTTCTTTGGCGTCGGTTTTCACAAGCCTCATATGCCATGGGTTGCTCCAAAGAAATATTGGGATATGTACGATAGGGAAAAAGCTCCGCTGGCTGAATTCCAGCAGATGTCTAGCGACCCGGTTTACTATGCGTATCACAATTCATGGGAAGTCAAATACTATAACGACATCTTACCATTTTTCAGCTACGTAGACTCAAAGCACCTTGACACTGAAACCCAAAAGCGTCTCATTCATGGCTACTATGCATGCGTATCATACGCCGATGCACAGATTGGAAAGATTCTCGAGGCTTTGGATGATGCAGGTCTTAGAGAAAATACGATAATCGTGCTATGGGGCGACCACGGATACCACCTTGGCGACCATGGACTTTGGAATAAGTGTACGAACTTCGAAAACTCGACGCGTACGCCTATGATATTTTCTGTTCCAAGATTGAAACACGATGTCAAATACAACCATATATCTGAATTTGTAGACATCTTCCCTACATTGTGCGAGCTTTGCGGTGTTCCAACGCCTGTGGGCATTGACGGAGTAAGCCTAGTTCCAGCGCTTAAGAATCCAAAGAAGAAGGTCAAGGATTATGCCGTGTCACAGTATCATCGTGAAACTATACAGGGATATGCCATTCGAGATGAGCGCTATCGTTTCGTTGAATGGTACGATACATTCCGCACATTTGTAAAGTTTGGAAATCAGAAGATTGTTGGATGCGAATTGTACGACTACAAGACAGATCCTATGGAAACGAAGAATCTTGCAAACGATCCACGCTACGCGTCTACGGTAAAACGCTGTCGCGAACGCTTGTATGCTTTCTACGATGAACAATACAATTCACCACATTCGAAGGCCGTTGCAAACAAGTACAAGAAAAAGTGGCATTGATTTTTAACAACTGATTCTATCCTTTAATTCCAAGTCAAAAAATAGCGATGAAGAAAAAAATTTCATTATTGGTGTATTTAATGATATGTCTATCCTTTGTATCATGGGGAAAGGATGTAAATATCAAAAACTTCGGAGCCAAGGCTGATGGCAAAACGAAGAATACCGCAGCAATACAAAAAGCTATTGACACGGTATCTAAGGCCGGTGGAGGTCGCGTCACCATATCAGGAGGAATTTACCTAACTGCCCCTATAAAGCTTCAAAGTGGTGTCGAACTTTTCATTGATGCCGACGCCACACTACTTGCCTCGCCCGATTTGGAAGACTATCCTGAAAGAAAGGATGTAGTACACTGTTCGAACGATTTACCGCGTTTTAGAAATGTAGCGCTTATCTATGCAGATGAAGCCCACAACATAGCAATATCCGGTCGTGGAACAATTGACTGCAATGGACATCTTTTCGTAAAGGAAAAGACCGGTAACGAGTGGCGCGGTATGCGTTTTGAACGCACAGTCTCACCTGAAAAAACTGTAGCAAGAGTAGTGTTTTTTGCCGGATGTAGCAACGTGACTGTAACGGACATCAAAATGGTAAACCAACCTGCTGGATGGAGTTACTGGATTAACGACTGCGATTTCGTAATCTTTGATAGATGCAAGATACTTGCTCGTGTTGATTATCCGAACAATGACGGCATTCACATCAATTCCTCCAGAAATGTCACCATTTCAAATTGCCTAATAGAAACAGGTGATGATAGTATTGTAATAAGGGCCAACAACCGAACTCTCAAACAAATAAAAATCTGTGAGCACATTGTCGTTACGAATTGTACGCTTCGCAGTTGGTGCAATGCAATACGCATCGGGTGGACAAATGATGGTACGATACGTGAATGTCTCTTCTCGAACCTTTCCATATACGATTCATCGAATGGTATCGCCATGGAGTTTCCCAAAAAACACCCAAAGAACGATTTTGGATGCGAGGCTTCTCTTGTAGAAAATATGACATTTTCCAACATCACGATGTCTGGTTTAACTTCAGCACCTATTTTTATTTCGGTAAGTTCAACGGATGACGTTATGTTTAATTCCGTACGAAACATCCGTTTCAATGAAGTACACTGCGCCGCAAGAAAGTTGCCTTACATAAACGGATTAAAAGATCATCCTATAGAAGATGTGACTTTTTCAAATTGTTCGTTCACAAAGGTAGATGAAAAAGAACTTCCCGATTGGAGAAGACACGGACTAGGTTCATCCGAAAAAGCACCAACGAGACTTGTAATGGAGAATACTCGGAGAGTTTCATTTAACAATACTACATTCAACGAAAATTTTTAGCAATGAAAACTATCAAGCTCAATAGTGGACATGAGATACCGTATTTTGGCTACGGCACATGGCAAACACCCGAAGATGAGGCGCAAAAGGCCGTAGAGCATGCAATACGTATAGGATTCAATCACATTGACACAGCCGCATTTTACCAAAACGAACAGGCCGTCGGACAAGGCATACATCATAGCGGTGTTCGTCGCGAGGATATTTTTCTTACGACTAAAGTATGGAATACGGAACGAGGATACAATCGAACAAGACGTTCCTTTGAGGAGTCTCTAAGAAAACTTGATACACCATACGTTGATCTCTACCTGATTCACTGGCCAGCAAATCCATTTCAATTTGATAATTGGAAAGAGATAAACCTAGATACATGGCGAGCATTGGAGGATTTGCAGCAAGAAGGATTGGTACGTTCCATCGGTGTAAGCAATTTCATGCCTCGACATCTAAAACCACTTATGGAAAAAGCCCGTATAATGCCTGCCGTAAACCAAATAGAGTATCATCCAGGATGGATGCAAAAAGAGTGTGTGGATTTTTGTCAGAAGAACGGAATTACCGTTGAAGGATGGAGTCCACTAGCTCAAGGTGATGTATTTAAGGTACCACTCCTTCAACAGATGTCTCAAAAGTACGGAAAATCCATCACACAGATAGTACTAAGCTGGGTTATGGCATGCGGAGTTATTCCTCTTTCAAAATCCGTAACGCCGTCGCGCATTGAGGAGAATTTTCAAAGCATGGAACTTTGTCTTGAAAAGGAAGACATTGAAAAAATTAATAGTTTGGATTGCAACATTGGAAAATGTCGTAACCCTGACCTTGTCAACTATTAGAGTGAGCCACTAGTAAACAAAAGCACGCCCCAATTGGGGCGTGTTCTTGTTTTTACCATTTACCTTCGCGTTCATCTATGGTTTCCGTACCATCATCACCACTTTGCGAAAAAACGTAAAGAGGCACGTCTTCAAGATAAATTACACGTGGATGAATGTACTTTTTCATGGCTATTTGTAAGGACGGTCTACGCAACATCTCACACCATAGGCATTTGCCTTTTTACCTGTGCTCTTGCTACCAGTAATGGAGTTTTTATCAGCATGCAAACCCTGATAGAAAGCATTGATAGCTGTCTCTGAGCAAGCCCACAATTCGTACATTGCATCATATCCGCCGCACCATGTACCAGCAGCGCGATACACATAGCCTGATTCCACGGTCCACTCCGTACCATAAAACATATAACCACGATGTTCTGCATCAAACTGAGCGCCGGAAGCATACCAAGCCCAGTTGTAAGCCTCATCCGGAATGCGATAGCCAGCAGGACATGGATCGTACATGGTCTTGTTCTTTATCCAAAGTGAAGCATCGTGACCTATGAGCCAATCATTGTCATTAAATTCCTTTGCACATATAATGAATGTTGTTGGATGCTTTATTGCATAGTCCATAGTTCCATTCTGAGCAACAGCATTGTCAACTGCAGCATATGAGACACCCGTAGCATAAACTGCCACAGCCTGCTTAGGAGCCGTTGTCTTCTGCGACGGAGCCTCAATAGTAGCAGCCCCATGGAAAGGATCCTTTCTACCCCATTGGTACAAAAGGCCAGCCGCAAGAGCTCCATCTTCCTTACGATATCCCAAAGCTCCCATATTCCTATCCATCATAATAACTTCGCTTTCAACAGGATAAAGATGTGACTCGATATATCTTTCCGGACACCATATATGCCATGACCAAAGAATATCTCCAGTACATCCAGGTCCAGAATATGCTGCCAAAAGAGCATTGCCATATTTACCCGTTGTTGCAAATGTTATATAGCCGTTATCCATAGCAACGTCCTTTACTATGGCATCAAGCGATGAAGGAGCTTCAGTTGTATTCTCCGTTGCCCAAATAATTCCTACGGAAGATGCAGTAACACTTTGATTACTATTACCTTTCGTTGCCTTGAAACGATATTTTGAAGCAATAGGAGCGATGTAGGAGTTTGCAGTGACCTTTCCACCATAACTTAAGTCATACTCCGCTTGTGGAGCTCCACCCACCCTAGAAGGCATAGATATCGACTTGGAACGGAAGACCATATTATCATTGTCTGTTGTAAGATAGCTTACTAGATTGTCACCCGAATATACGTAAACATCCAATCCGCGTCCAAGCGAGCCTGCTGGAACCACAAAGTAGAATGGTGTAGCAGTGGATGAAAGCGTAACATCTTCTGATGTACAGTCCATAACTAACGTATTGGATGCATTGCTTATTACTAGAGTCTGGTCTTCGGTACACATCTTGTCATTAATCATAAGAGAAGCATTACCACAAAGGGCCTCCCCATATCTATCTTGCAGTACAATGCGTGACACATGCGTTCCATCTCCCGTTAGATTGAGTTTAAGGACACCCAATATATTCTTAAACGTAAGAGGGTCTCCAGCATAGGAGAACTGAGCAACCATAGGGAACATTTCAGGCGCGAACGTATTCTTTGCATAAGTCTGAACTTTTGGAAGTTCGAACAACAAATGATCTTCCTCAACGCGAGTAGTAAGAGAGAATGGATAGAAAGCATAATAGCGAGACTGCCCCTTTGTAAGCATTCCCGAAAAAACAGCCTTTGATTTGTTGCTTTCATCAACGCTTTTGACCGTAAATCGGTCGTTCGAAGTGGAAGTAAGAACACTTATTTCATCTCCCACGTTCCATATAACGGACCTATTTTCCAGGGCCGTGCGAGAAGTAAGATCTTCAACCTGCTCTACGCTGCATGAAAAAGATACCGTTTCTTTTTGAAGTGTATTTTCTACTGCATCCTTTGCACATGAGGCAAGAAGCAGAACTGTAATTGCTATAATAAATGTCTTTTTCATAAGCCTAACTAATTCCATGGAAATTCGTCATAAGTTGTAGTAAATTTAGAACATTCATACGTATGCTGAATGTGTTTCGAGCTTGGTATGGTATGAATGGCCTTAATGGTCCAGTTCTTCATTTGAGAAGGCTTCCCGGATGTAGGCGTATAGTAGAAGTAATGCTGAGTATCAGTACGTACGCAGTCCTTATTACCACCATTGCCACCATAGAACCACGAAGCAGTAAATACGTCACAAATATTCGAAGGAACACGTTTCAAATCTGCCACATATTTTCCATCTTGCCAGAATTCATATTTCCAGTTGTCCGTATCACTCTTCCATATCGTTACAACGAATGAATTCTTAAGACAAGGGTTACCATATGCATAATAGCCTGATGAAGAATCAACAACAGTATTCGTATACCAATAGAAGCTCTTGCTTGATGGATTGACAATTGTCTGATCGCCATCATAGACACGCATCTGGTACGATGTGTCGTAAGCTCCAGGCTTAAATTGGAAGTCTGTGATTTCATTGCCACTTATGGAATATATGGTATATGCATAAGGACTTCCATCAGGACTAATTTTTCTAAACCAATAGTGACCTCCGCACATTGCGTGGATATGCTCATATACAGGATAGCCTCCAGCTGTTACATAATCATTATTTATCCATTCTTGTACGCGGTGTGTATGACCTACGAAAATGTGTGCCTGATGGAACTTACACAAAGCCTTCATAATATCGGCGCGATGTGTACTTGCCGAAGAAGAGCCATCATGCGTTCCACCATCACGGTAAGGTACATGTCCGCAAAGGATGACAAGTTTGTTCTCAGGATTTTCGACTTGCTTGATATCCTCCAAAAGCCACTGGTAGTCATCTTCTGAAATATTATGTGAGCCAGAATGATTGTCAACACAAATTATATGTGCATCACCGATATTGAACGAGTAATTTGTAGGACCAAGATAAGAGATGTAGTTACGACGACGACCAAAGGTATCCTCATCAGAATTTCTATGGTCGTGATTACCGATTACATTATATAGAGGTAAGTACTTGCCACTTCCTGGTAGTGTCAAATTCGGGATTGCCTTAAAATAAGCTTCCCACTGTTCTGGTCTATTGTCATTTGTAAGGTCTCCCAATGTTATGGCATACACATTCTCATTATACTTTCCACTGGCAATACCCGCTGCATAAGTTTTGCAAATATCTTCCAAAAGGTTTTCTCTATAGCGCTTGGTTTCAGTCGATATCTTCGAGAGATCACGTCCAATGTGCACATCTCCTATGGCTGCCAAGTGGAACTCGTTTTGTACGGCAATAGGTTCCAGGACAAAGTCTCTTCTATTTTGCTCCGCCAAATCAAGGTCATTTGCATAGAACTGAGGAAGATGTGTCGTCGAATTAAGTAAAGAACGATACGCTGAAGGCAAACTATAGCATACAACAAGTGCTCTTTCGTCAGCTTTCATTTGGTAAACACCATTTGCATCTGTCTTCGTATAATGGAAACCATCCGTAACAGGAACACCTGCAATACCCTTTCCTGTAGAGCTATCCGTAACAAGGCCCACAAGATTATTCGCCATATCGATTGTTGTTCCGTTAATTTCAGTGTAAGTATATGCAACAGAGAACGGATTGATTGGTTGAACGGTATTCTCCGATATTACAACACGTTTAGATGTTGATTTTACGGCCAACTCATCCGTCATATCCTTTACCTCAATTGTAAATCCTGAAGTAAATTCTACAGGAGGCAAAACGAACCAGAAAGGTGTTGCCGTCTCCACGCTCTGTCCTAACGATACCCCTTCTCCCAAATCCAGTGTGACGGTGCGTCCGCTACCTTTCATTTGGATGTGTGGGCGATCATTCTTTGTAGCCGTTACTATTGCCGCGCCAGTCAATATTTCATTATTGTTACCTTTTATAGTTATGCTTTTGATAGTCTGCTTCTTTCCTCTGAAGAGATTTAGTTTTAAGTATCCACATACATTCCTAAATTTCAAATTATCATCCGAAAGAGAAGAAGTAACTGCAACCATCAAATTGTCTGGTATCTGCCCTAAAAGGAAATGCTGTGTTTCAGGAAGTGTCACATTTATTTCGCCCTCTTTTGTAGATGTTGTCTCGCTATTGTAAGGATAAACCGCATAATAACTCGAGTAGGTAGGTGTTAGAGTTGAAGCGCAGTTCGAAAACGTACCAATGTTGTCACCTGTCTCACCATTGAAATAATATTGCTCGTTAGCTGGCGAGCCGAAGACTGAAATAAAATCTCCAGCATTCCACTTCAGTTTTTCGTAACGGTCTAAATAAAGTTTTGTATCCGTCAATGAAGCATGAAAAACTTTTGTTTTGACCTCAGAAATGGTCGTGTTGCCATCGTCCGCACAAGAAAGCACGAACAATGACAACATTACAAGTATCGATGAATATATATGTCTCATTTTATAAATCTATAGGGTTGTTCTGATTAATATCTTCAAGGTTGCCACCATCACTACCGGCATTACCAGTATCTTCCGTTGTACCAGTAAGATCGGTCTGTTCTCTCGTTTCATCCTCTGGCCAGTCAAGTGTAGGATATCCATCACTACCCTCTTTCCATCCCAAAAGCGCAACACCTCCAAGTTCCTTTTGCGTAAGAACGAATTCGTTAAGTTTCGAAAGCAAAGTCGAAAGGCCCGCCTTATCGTCCGTAAACGTGCTAACGTTTTCAGCACTTCTAGGCGAAGTATTTGCAATCTGACCAACGCCAGACATATAATATGAATCCTTCAAATCTGTAACAGGCGCTGCTCCTGAAGTAAGTTGTCCTACAATTCCTCCATAGTAGTTCGTAGTATTTTTCGAACCAGCAAGAATATAATTTTCGGCAGAAGTTGTGTTATATGTTCCAGCTATTACTAAAGGACCATTTGCTCCTGTATCAATTGAACCATATCCAAGAATACCGCCTAAAGAAGGTTGTGTACAGCTCTTTGAAACATTGAGTGTTATTGCTCTTGAATAACAGTTCATAATATAAACCTCGGAAGAGGCAATTTGTGCCCATCCAACAATACCTCCAACACTTCCTCTATTGCTTCCAGGAGCTGTAGCCTTTATTTCGGAGCCAAGATATCCGCAATTTACAATATAGATTTTGCTCACTGCAGGTTTGGTTGTATTTGGACGGCCCCATATACCACCAATACCATATTTTCCTGTAACATTACCATAGCAACGGCATCCATCTACAATCATAGTTGAAGATACGGTACATGATGTCCATCCTAAGATACCTCCTACAGAGTCGCCGTCACCATTTATATCACACTTTACAACACAGTTGCGAACCGTAATAGGACCTGTTATGTAGCCTGCCATACCTGCGACAGCACCCGTTCCACTAATATTTGTTGCAGAGTCAATATAGCAATCTGTTATGGTACATCCGCCTGCATTTGCGACAATGGCAGCAGCACGGTTCTTTGAGGTGAATTGTGATTCAAGAATTTTGATATTCTTTATTTTAGAATCATCCGTAGCCTTACATGCCACAATTGCTAGATATGCATCACCCGTTGACACATTTGCATTATAGAAATTGATATTGGAGATTACAGCACCAGAAACATTCGAAAAGAATCCTGGTTCTCCATTACCCGAAAGGGCCAAATTGTCAATATAGTGGCCTTCTCCATCGAAAATTCCCCTGAATGGTTCGCCAGAAGTGTAGACTACCTCTCCTGGTGTTGCCTCTTCTCGAACGCACGCAATAGGAGTAAATTTCTCTACATAACTCATATCAATGTCGGCTACCATGCGGTAGTGTACATTCTCTGCGATAAGAGCCGGCGTTGAAATGGCAGCTTCACTAAGAGAAACCAAGTCATTGACTGTAGCTATTCTGTATGGATTATCCGAAGTACCTTCGCCACCGCTAAATGGCGTTGCATCCTTAACAAAGGAGAGTTCCGGCATAGCCTTCATCGTACCTGCCGCAAGCGTAACACCTTTGGCAGTATATGCTGTCTTGGACATCTGTTCCTTGCCATCAGCTATTACAGATACCGCAAAACCGCTTTTGTATACACCCGATGGAATAGCGAATACAGCCGTAATCATACCATCGGCATCATATTCTATACCATTTTCGCTTGTAAGATAGACATAGTTTCTGCCCTGTCCCTGGCATGTTAGTTGAGAAGTCTCAGGATTTATTGTAAACACACCACTAAGAGGTTCTCCGGATTGTGAAAAAAGTTTGATTCCCGTTATCTTTTCATCGCCGGACTTACGGACAAGCACCTTTACATATGCACAGGCATGCTTCAAGGAAACCGAGAGCGAAGAAGATGTGCCGTAGAGAATAGCAGCCGATGAATCAAACTGCGAGGCTTCGTAAGTTTGTACTCTGTTAAAGAGAATAGAATTCCCTTTAATTGCAGAAGCCGGATAAACAACAGTGTAAGGAGCTTGCACAGGTTCTGTTACAGTAAAGTAAGCCTGAGAAAGATTGTTATAGGCTTCCGAAAGAGGCTCCGAAAGAACGCCGTTGACCGAAACTTGGTCTCCGGTTTTCCAAAGAACAGGATATTCCGATGTGTCGGTATCGCCAAAATGTGTTCTTGTATCATCGACCGTAACAGAAAGAACAATCGGTTCTTTTGTCGTACTAAGATTGTCTTCTACTACATTAGTGCATCCCGCAAGGAAAAGCACAGTTGCAATCGAATAGAATAAATATTTTTTCATGTTTTTTCGAATAACAATTAATAATTAGACAAAGGACTAAAAATTGGAGCAATACTTAGTCCCAAGTTCCAGTCTCCTCAGTTACATTTCCAATACTGCCATCTACGCTAGAGGCAAAGCCTTCATCTAACCGAAGAAAAAGTTCTCGAAAATCAGGCGAACGATAGTTAATAAGTTTCATATGATATAGTTTTATGTTTTAGATACATTACCCAAAAAAGGCCAAATATTACCTACTAATATTTGACCTAAAAGTACTCGGAGCGGGACTTGAACCCGCACGGGCAAATGCCCACAGGATTTTAAGTCCGGCGTGTCTACCGATTCCACCACCCGAGCTTACCTTTTTTCAAGCAGCACAAAGTTAAAAAAACTAAAGAAATTAACAAACTCCAAATAAAGGAAATTTGTAACTACTTAGCAAAAAAAAGAGGACCATGTTTCAGACCCCCTTTTGTTTTGATTGTGTCTTTGTATTTAGCGGCAGCAGTTCTTGATCCCACGGGGCTAATTCATCCACGGTTTCTGCTTTAAGTGCAATCTCCAGAAGTTTATGATATACGTTCTCCTTGTTCAAGATCGCCGTCTGCACAATTGAGCCATTAACAGCATACATATATGATCCATATTCCGTTCTGAAGTTCCCTGAGACCTTCAGTTTTGTCTTTGTCGAGCGGAGTGAGATCTCGGCAGCATTGTTTGTCGGAGATACACCATCCGTGGTAAGAAAAGTAAGCATATCGTTTTCATGAGCACGAAGTTCTTTCTTGAAATTCTCAATTTCAACCACAGCTGATTCATCCGGAAGTTCGGATTTCTGTGTTTCTGCGTACAAATAATCATGTAGTTCCTTCTTGTAGA
>JAGHTK010000082.1 GCA_018065435.1 Candidatus Alistipes equi | reverse complement strand
AGAGTGATGGACTACCTCAATCAAAGGCTGGTCCTCTGGGCGGCGAAGAAGTATAAGCGCTTCAAACGTCTGCGAAAGAGAGCTGGCAACTGGCTGGCCATGGTTGCGACCTATAACAAGACACTATTCTCCCACTGGGCGGAAGGGTACATTCCTTACCAAATCAGTAGGTGATGTGAAATATAAAACATTATTTATTAACAACTTAAAAGAAGTAAGTACGAAGAGCCGTGTGACGGGAGACTGTCAAGCACGGTTCCGAGAGAAGGGAGGAGTGAAACTCCCCTCCGCTTACTCGACAAATGATGATATGGATAAGTTGTATGCAAGACACGATAATTACATGTCTGAAGTTCCTATGGAGTATGTGCGCGGAATCTCAAATCGCATTGATTGGAACTCTCGCCTTATAATTCTCAAGGGGCAAAAGGGCGTAGGGAAGTCAACTATGATGAAGCAATACATCAAGCAGAATTATAGTCCTGACGATAGACATGTACTTTACTGCTCTGCTGACACAAGTTATTTCACGACGCATACCTTAGAGGAGGTTGCAGATAAGTTTGTCATGCTTGGGGGTACTCATCTATTTATTGATGAAATTCACAAGTATCCGAAATGGAGCCAGGAAATCAAGGAAATATACGATGCTCACAAAAATTTGAAGGTAGTACTGAGCGGCTCATCTCTTATCAAACTGAATGATGGTGATGCCGACTTGTCCAGAAGAATGGTTCCGTATATGATTCCAGGTCTTTCATTGAGAGAATACATCGCACTGGAGAAGAAATTGAAATTGCCTTCTGTAGCGCTTTATGATCTTCTTGCCAATCCGAATTCGTTTTGCACGGAGATTAAGAAACACTGTGCACCACTTGAATATTTTAAGAAATACCTTGCTGAAGGGTACTATCCGTATTTCTTTGAGAGCCGTAATACATACCCCATCCAGGTTGAGAACGTAATTGATTATATTATCAACAATGAACTTCCGTCTCAGCGAGGACTTGAGGTTGGGAACGCCAGAAAAGTCAAGGCTTTGATGAAGATCATCTCGCAAATGGTTCCATTTGAGGTGGATACCGCAAAAATCTCAAAATCCATAGGTATTCAGAGAACTACTCTGCTAAAGTATATGAAGGATTTAGAGGAGGCTAAATTGATTGTCAGGCTATTCCAAGACCTCTCAACAATCACAGATTTCCAGAAACCTGATAAAATCCTTCTGGATAACCCTAATATTATAAATATCTTATCCGATGTCTCTCCGCAGATTGGATCATTGAGAGAGAGTTTCTTCGTGAACCAGTTACAGTCCGCCGGACACGTGATAGAATACGGAGGACTTTCCACCGGAGACTTTAAGGTAAACGGAGATATTGTCGTGGAAGTTGGTGGCTCAGACAAGGGTTTTGGCCAGATTAAGAATGCAAATAAAGGTTATGTGGCTGCCGATGATATAGATAGCGCTACGTTCAGAAAGATTCCGTTGTGGGCATTCGGGTTCTTATATTAGATTCAGCAACAATCATTTTCTTTTGATTACACAGATTTCCTTACCTTTGTTCATCCACGAAAAATCGAATAAATCTTATCATTTTTTTGTATCGTCCTTCTCTTTGTAACATTCTATACTTTGACCAAGTTAGAATCTCCATTGTAAAAAGCTTATACGCCTATGTTTGTCATGGAATTTTGAGAAATGTATGAAATTCATCCTTATGGTTATTGATCCAAAAAGCTTAAAGAAGTGCCTGGACATTGAATAGAAAACTAATAAAGGCAACTCATCAGAGTTAGAATAGTCACACTACACCTATAGTCACATTCAACTTCTGGTACCTCCTTATAATACCGGTGATGGTGTTTGTGTCACAATTGATAGATTGTGCCGTAGAAAGTACTAATCAATGACCTCTACGTACAGTCTACCTAAGTAATGGTAAAAATTTATGAACTTCTACGATATACGAAATTCTTCAATGCGTTTTTTCGGCTTTGAAAAAGAATTTTGTAACTTCTCACAGAAAAAAAAGAACCCTCTTTAGGCTCTACCTTCCCTAGTTTCACACTTTAAGTTTTGGGTAATAATTCTCGGTCTTTTGGTGCTAACTTTTAGACCACATTAGACTTGCAGACTACTTCTGCCATTTTTTGGAATACGTTCTGTTTATTCATCAAATGGCAACAAGAATCAATAACAAGGATAAGTTCGGTGGGGCTTACACCGACGAACTGATTTTAAGAAAATCTATTGATAAACACGACGTTTGGACGAAGTTCTATAGACTTCTTTCGATATGCTTATCCTACCAAAATGAGTTTAGGCACCAATACTACGAAAAAACTGCAAAGTAGTTACCGAAAAAGAGCCCTTAATGCTAAGTTTAGGAAGAGAAAAATGATTATTTTTGTTGAATGTATATAAGTTAACCAAAATTTATGTTTGATTATAAAAGATTTTTTCTGTTTGCATGTTTACTTGCAGTATGCAGTGATGTGTTTGCTTGGAGTCAATTCGGTCATGAGGTTACCATAAAGGTCGCCGAACGCCATCTGACAAAGAAAGCGAAAGCAATGATTTCGAAGTATATGCCTTACGATTTAGCAACAGATGCCGTGTGGATGGATATTCACCGCAATGACAAGCCTATCAAATACACAACAAAATGGCATGCTTTTTATGTAGATAGCCAAAATGTGTACACTCCAAATCCGATGCTTAAATCGGGTGACGTGCTTACAGCTATCCGTGTTGCTGATTGGAACCTTAGACATCGTGAAAGCCTTACGGACTCAGCCATCGTGATGAACCTGAGAATGATACTACATTTTGTTGGTGATTTGCATTGCCCGACGCACGTCCAACATCTTGCACACCTTACAAAAAAATATCCTATAATGTGGAATGGTAAGAAGTATAAGCATTTTCACACTGTATATGACAAATTACCTCATCTGATATATGTAAAGCGTCCTGCTTCGGAAATTGCAGCGCTAATTGATACAGATAGTAAGTCGGCTATAAAGAAAATTTCCAGCGGAGAGCCTACCGATTGGGCGGCACAAACGGCTCGTGATTCAGAAATAATCTATGAGTGGAATCCTGTTGGTGTTTTAGAGGTAAATCCAAACACGCTGGAACTTTCTAGGGAACTTGTCAATCAGCAGATGCGATATGGTGGATATCGTCTTGCCAGACTTTTGAACGAGTATTTCAAATAGTGTGACTTAGCTTTGCTATCTAGTATTGCAACTGAATATTTAGTTTGAAAAATAAATTTTTTATAATGGATCCAAAAAAATTTAATTGGTACGATAAGATAACAGGATGGTTCGTCTTTGGCGTGGCAGCAATTGTCTATTTGATGACAATTGAGCCTTCGTCAAGTTTGTGGGACTGTTCGGAATTTGTTGCCACCTCATATAAACTCGAGGTCGGACATCCGCCTGGGGCACCTCTTTTTATGATGCTTGCACGTCTTGCGACGCTTTTTGCCCCAACGCCGCACTATGTTCCACATATGGTCAATGCTATGAATGCGCTTGCAAGTGCATTTTGCATATTGTTTCTTTTTTGGACACTTACCCATCTTTCTAGAAGGCTTCTTGAGCGTGAAGGACGACAACTCAACACGCCGAACATTATAGCAATACTGGGAACGGGTGTTGTAGGAGCATTGGCATATACCTTTACCGATACATTTTGGTTCTCGGCAGTCGAAGGAGAAGTCTATGCGCTTTCATCTATGTTTACGACACTAGTTGTATGGCTGATGCTTAAATGGGAATCGGAGGCTGATTCTCCGCATGCTATGCGGTGGATTGTCCTAATTGCGTATCTGATGGGCCTTTCTATTGGAGTGCATATCCTTAACCTTCTTACCATACCGGCTCTTGTCTTTATATATTATTTCCGCAGAACTTCGAAGGTTACTTTTTTAGGGATATCCCTTTATACGCTATACTCTCTTTTAATATTGTATATCATTAATGGGCTTATCATACCATACACAATGTATTTGGGCACACTCTTTGACGTGTTCTTTACCAATGTGTGCCACTTGCCTGTTAATACAGGAGCTATTTTGTTTGTATTCCTTCTTTTTGGAATACTCGGATATCTGGTATATTTCACCCATACGCGTGGCCAAAGAGTCTGGAATCTTGTCGCACTTTGTACCACGATGATACTTTTGGGATTCTCTTCGTATGCAACGGTTACTATACGTGCTACTGTGAATCCTCCAATGAATAGTAATAACCCTTCCAATCCGGCATCATTGCAGTCTGTGTTAAACAGGGATCAGTACGGCAACCGTCCGCTTCTTTATGGAGCATACTATTCAGCTCCTGTAGAAAGCTATACCGAAAAGACGTTCTATCACTATGATCGAGATCAGAAAAAATACGTTAAACGTACGACAATAGATGAGTATGTCTATCCTGAGGAGTTTATGCATTTTTTCCCTCGCATGTGGAATTATGGTAAGTCGGAACAAGAATACAAATCATGGGCGGCGTACAGAACAAAGAAGGATTTCGAATACGATAAAAACGGCAAAATTGTTCGCGATGCCAATGGAAATCCTATCCGCACAACAGTTATTGATTACGGACGCGAGGTAAAGTATCGAGATGGTAATAAAGAAGAGGTAATCGTTGAGCCAACGTTTATGGAGAATATCCACTTCTTTTTCTCCTACCAGCTCAATTATATGTATTGGCGTTATTTCTTGTGGAACTTTGTTGGTCGTCAGGATGATATTCAGGCAGGTGGCGGAAGCACCATAACACATGGAAATTGGCTTTCTGGCATAAAGTTTATAGATAGTCTCTATCTGGGTCCTCAGGATAATCTTCCGCGTGAAGTCGAGCAGAACAAAGCACGTAACAAATATTACTTTTTACCGTTCCTTTTGGGCCTTCTTGGTCTTGTATATCAGTTGAATAGAGATTCACGCAATTTCTCGATTGTGATGTGGCTCTTTATAATGATGGGCGTGGCTGAGGTAGTATACTTTAACACATCTCCAGGAGAGGTTCGCGAAAGGGACTATGTCTTCGCTGGTTCTTTCTATGCGTTCTGTATTTGGATTGGTTTTGGAGTACTTTCATTGTGTGATCTTTTCAACTCATTGATAAAAAAGCGTGTAGTTTCATCCGTTTTGGCCATTATTGTCGCACTTTCTGTTCCTGGAATTCTGGCTGCGGAAAACTGGGATGACCACGATCGTTCACATCGTTGCATGGCGCGTGATGTTGGCTACAATTATCTGATGTCAATGGTTGAACAGGATGGCGTAAGTCCGATACTTATCAACTATGGGGATAACGATACATTCCCTGTATGGTTCAATCAGGAAGTGGATGGTGTCCGTACTGATGTTCGTGTGATGAACTCCAGTTATTTGGATGGCGAATGGTATGTTGATGAGATGCGTTGTAAAGCAAATGATGCTGATGGTGTTAAATTTTCTTTGCCAAGACATAAATACACCTTTGCAAATGACTGGATCCCTGTATTCGATAAGATAGACGATGTTGTCGATATTAAGGATTTGATGGAGTTCATCAGAAGCGATGACAGTCGTACGAAGGTTGACGTTGGCTTTGGTGAGAAGGTAGATTACATACCAGCAAAGCGCATAGCTCTGCCAGTTGATAAGGACGCTGCTATAGCTTCAGGAATTGTCCGTTCAACGGATCGGGATTTGATGGTAGATACGGTCTATATCAACCTTTCGAAGGGCTCTTATTCACGTTCAGAGTTGATGCTTCTGGATGCTTTGGCAACATTTGACTGGAAGCGCCCGATTTACTTTACGCAGGTCTATATCCTCGAAAAGTTTGGCTTGATGGATTATCTGCAGTATGATGGTTACAGTTACAGATTGGTTCCTATACTCACACCTAATAATAATGACTCATGGAATATCGGTCGCATTGATTCAGATTATGCATATGATGTGCTTATGCACAAACTGCGTTTTGGAAACCTTGCGGACCGCCGTGTTTATGTAGATTACTTCACACAGTACAATCTTATGGTCGCAAAGGCACGTGAGGCATTTGCCCGTGTTGCAAAGACGTTTATTTTGGAGGATAATTTCGAAAAGGCTGAAAAGCTTTTGGATCGCGGCCTCGAAGTACTCCCTATAGACCAATTACGATTTACTCTACACAACACGTACCCTTTCATAGAGGGATACTATGCTATCGCTTCTTTTGAAAAGGGAGATGAACTTCTTCTACAATATGCGGACAATATCATCGATTATATAGAGTATTACATATCATTTGGTGATTACTATGCCGATGAGGTAGAACATGAGCTTTCTCAGAAACTCGACGATTTGGAACAGATATACCTGCTTGCTGCTGTCCATCACAGGGATGACATCGTTCGCTCTTTGAATGAATACTATCGTTCACTCGGGGCCGAAGATAAAGATCTCATTCTTACGGATCAGGAAAAGCAGCAGATTGACTCTTTGAATAAAAAATCTTAAACACGAAATAAATTGGAAACAACAAAACTTGTTCTTTACAATACTCTTTCTAGACAGAAAGAAGAATTTGTTCCCATGCATGCACCATCGGTAGGCATGTATGTCTGCGGACCTACCGTGTATGGTGATCCACATCTAGGTCATGCGCGCCCTGCTGTAACGTTTGACATTTTATTCCGCTACCTAAAGCATCTCGGATACAAGGTACGCTATGTAAGAAACATTACGGATGTTGGCCACCTTGAAAACGATGCGGATGAAGGAGAAGATAAAATTGCCAAGAAAGCCCGTCTTGAAGAACTCGAACCTATGGAGGTCGCTCATTACTATACGGAACGTTATCATGACGCAATGAGAGCACTTGGTGTTCTTACTCCTTCGATTGAGCCACACGCTTCAGGTCACATCATTGAACAGATAGAATTCGTAAAAAAGATCTGGGATGCTGGATTTGCATACGAATCCAATGGCTCGATATATTTTGATGTGGAAAAATATAATGAGAAATACCATTACGGAAAACTTTCTGGAAGAAATTTGGATGATATTGTGACCAATACGCGTTCTTTGGACGGACAGGATGACAAAAAACATTCGTATGATTTCGCCCTTTGGAAGAAGGCATCAAAGGAACATATCATGCGCTGGCCTTCTCCATGGAGCGATGGTTTTCCTGGATGGCATATGGAATGTTCTGCCATGAGTACAAAGTATCTTGGTGAACAATTTGATATACATGGAGGAGGAATGGATTTAATGTTCCCTCACCATGAGTGTGAAATTGCACAATCAACGGCGGCTCTTGGTCATGATTCGGCAAAATATTGGGTCCACAACAACATGATTACCATCAATGGTAAAAAAATGGGTAAGTCATTGGGTAATTTCATCACTTTGGAACAACTTTTCAAGGGTGAACACGAACTTCTTACAAAGCCGTTCTCTCCGATGACAATACGTTTCTTTGTTCTTCAGGCTCAGTATCGTTCGACTCTTGACTTCTCGAGCTCCGCGTTGGAGGCTGCTGAAAAAGGTTTGGATAGACTGATGAAGGGTGTAGATGCATTGAAAAAAATCAAACCATCAAAATCTTCTTCAATAAAGGTCGAGGAACTGGATGCGGCATGCCATAATGCTATGAATGATGATTTGAACACACCGGTAGTTATTTCCATTATTTTCGATTGGATTCATACTATCAACCAACTAGTTGATTCACAGCAGACAATTACGGAAGAGGATTTAGCATTGCTTAAGAATACGTTGAATGTATGGATATTTGATATTCTGGGACTTAGAAACGAGAAACAGTCATCTTCCGCAGACAAACTTTCACCGGTAGTGGATATGATGTTGGAAATTCGTCAGAAGGCGAAGGCGGAAAAGAATTGGGCTTTGTCGGATGAAATTCGTAACAGGCTCACTTCATTAGGCATTCGAGTTAAAGATCGCAAGGATGGAGCCGACTGGGAAATAGAGTAACTTTTCAGCTCCATTATCCAAAAAAACGATGCGTGACAGGGTATAGACCTTGCCACGCACTTTGTCTTCGAACGCCTTGCTATTTTTCAAGCCAAGACGATGACTTCGCATCGGAAGGCATACTCCAGTCCCCTCTTGGAGAAAGCGAAACTTTTCCTACTCGTATACCATCTGGTGATGCGGAACGCTTATATTGTTGAGAGAAGAATCTTCTGTAGAAGACGTTTATCCATTTGTCTATTTCCTCTTTAGAAAAACGGCCGCGGAATGTTTCTGTTGCCAGATATGCTGTCTTTTGTGGTGAGAAATGATTATACATCATGTGATAGATGAAAAAATCATGAAGTTCGTATGGGCCAACAAGATTTTCGGTCTTCTGCTCTATCTCTCCATCCTTCGAAGGAAGCAACTCTGGACTAATCGGAGTTGTCAGGATGTCATGCAAAATTTCGCTGATTTGACTATTTCCGTGGTTGTCAGCAATCCAACGTACTACTTCCTTAACAAGAGTTTTCGAAAGTGAGCAGTTAACATTGTACATTGACATATGATCACCATTGTAGGTCTCCCAACCAAGCGAAGCTTCGCTTAAATCTCCCGTACCTACAACGAATCCAGAAACGGCGTTGGCAACATCCATAAGAATCTGCGTACGTTCTCTTGCCTGTGAATTTTCATATGCTGCTCCTCGGTCATTTGCATCAAGAGAAATGTCTTTGAAATGTTGTAAGCAAGCATCTCTGATAGATATTTCCCTAATAGAAACCCCTAGTTGCTGCATAAGGTCCAAGGCGTTTTGGTAAGTGCGGTCAGTAGTGCCAAATCCAGGCATTGTTACAGCCACGATTCCTTTCGCATCGAGCGACAATCTATGAAATGCAGCACACGTTACCAAAAGAGCTAGTGTAGAATCCAAACCTCCAGATATGCCTATTACGACATTTTTTACATTGGTGTGTTTGATTCTTCTGGCTAGTCCAAGTTGTTGTATTGTGAATACCGCGCCGATATTCTGTTCATCAATAAGTGGTGCGGCAGAGAATTGTCTGTCAAGTGTATCATCCTTCGTTTCAAGGGCTATATCTACAACACGCATATTGTTTTTCGAAGGCTCAATGAGAGGATTGCTCATACGCCTAAGTTCAATCTCATCAATGTCAATGTCAGAATATATGATGTGTGATGTAGAAAAACGTTGGGATTCTGCAAGTATTCCTCCGTTTTGTGCAATTAGGCATTTGCCCGAGAAGAGACAGTCTGTTGTTGATTCCGTAGTAGGAGCCGATGAGAGAATGTAGCCGCATCCAAGACGCCAAGAGTTCATTGAAGTGAAATTGCATAACGTTTGCTCTTCGTTTGATTCCTCTCTTCTGGCGCAAGGACAGAAAACGACATGTGCTCCGTTTTGAACCATTTGCTGGGATGGCGCATTTATAGCTGCCATTTCATCACCTATTTCTACTCCAAATATCATTCCGTCCAGATTGAAAAGAAGTGAAGTAGAGAATGCAACCATACGTTTACAGATGCGTATCGTATCGTCCATTCCATCATTTGCGGCTGAAAACCATCTGCAAAGTTCTCTTGAAAGAATCCTTCTTGGAACGATTCCTAGAATTTCCCCGTTTGCAATTACGGCCGATGCATCATAGAGTTTGCCATTTTTACGGGCAGGAAAACCCACAATGACAACACCCTCAATCTTTTCATTGGCAATTCTTTCGAGCGCTTGTTCACATTTTCTGTGAAGAAGTGAATCCCAAAGAAGATCTCCTACGGAGAATCCGCATATGCTAAGTTCCGAAAACAAACATACCGAAGCTCCTTTTTTTATAGCTTCGCGTGCCATTGAAATAATTCTGTCGGTATTGCCTTCAATGTCAGCAACCTGAATTTCAGCGGTAGCGGCAGCAACTTTTATAAAACCGAACTTGTTCATTTACTCAGCCCAAAGTTTAATGAGATTGATTATTACATTCTTGGCTTTTTCCATCGAGTCAAGCGAGCAATACTCGAATTTCCCATGGAAATTCATACCTCCGGCAAAGATGTTCGGACACGGAAGACCCATGAACGAAAGGCGAGCACCATCTGTTCCTCCACGAATTGGTCGTACAATCGGTGTGACATCCGACAGTGTCATGGCTTTTTTCGCCAGCTCGATTACCTGCGGATGCGGTTCGACCATCTTTCGCATGTTGTAATACTGGTCCTTAAGTGTGAGCTTTAGAACATTTTCACCATACTTATTCTTAAGCAAATCCACTACCTGCCACATCCAGCGCTTGCGCTGTTCGAATTTCTCAGAGTCATGATCGCGGATGATAAAAGAAATCTTTGCATTCTCAACACTTCCCGATATTGCAATACAATGGTAAAATCCTTCATATCCTTCTGTGTGTTGTGGACGCTGTTCGAAAGGAAGTAAAGTGTTCAATTCGCATGCAATGTCAATTGCATTTATCATCTTGTCCTTTGCATATCCCGGGTGAACATTTCGGCCTTGTATTTCAATTACGGCTGATGCTGCATTGAAGTTTTCGTATTCCAATTCTCCTTCATAACCTCCATCCATCGTATATGCGAAGTCCGCACCGAAGCGCTTGACATCAAAGAAGTCAACTCCACGTCCAATTTCTTCGTCAGGTGTAAAGCCGATACGGATTTTACCATGTTTAATCTCTGGGTGGGAAATAATGTACTCCGCGGCACTCATTATCTCCGCTACGCCAGCCTTGTCGTCTGCTCCTAGAAGCGTTGTACCGTCGGTGTGGATAAGTGTGTGTCCGATGAAGTTCTTAAGTTCCGGGAAGTCACTTACGCACATAGAAAGTTGACTATTAAGTGGAATGTCCTTTCCATCATACTTTTCAATAACTATAGGACGTACATTCTTTCCACTCATGTCGGGTGAAGTGTCAACATGAGCGAGAAATCCTATTACAGGCTTTGTTTCGTATCCCTCTGAGGCTGGAATTGTTCCCATAACATATCCGTACTTGTCTAGCGATATATCCTTTAGGCCCAGTTGTTCCATCTCTTCTTTGAGAAGGCCAAGCAGTGTCCATTCTTTTTCGGATGAAGGGAAAGTTTCACTTTCTTCGTCGCTTTGTGTGTCAATGGCAACGTATTTGAAAAATCTATCTAAAAGTTTCATGTTAATCTTCTTTTTTGGCTTTTAACGTATGAATTGTGAAATAGGTTATTATTGCTAAGTACATAACAATGGAAAGGTATCCTGCTTCATTTGTAGTTACCCATTCAGAATTGAATGTATCTACTCCCAGGAATTTGAGAATTGCGGATACAACACCCATAAGGGCTCCGCCAGCGATAAATCCAGATGCAATCAGTGTACCTCTATCGAAACGTGCTTTGTTCTTTGCCTCATCCTTAGAGCGTGTTGATACGAACCATGCAACGGCTCCACCTACAACCAGCGGTGCATTCAATGACATCGGTATGAACATTCCAAGGGCAAAGGCTAGTGCTGGCACTCCGATGAAGGTCAGTATAAGTGCCAGGATTGCTCCCGCACCATAGAGTATCCATGGAGTTTCTCCCCCTTCCATAAGAGGCTTTATCACTGCTGCCATTGCATTTGCCTGAGGGGCAACCAATACGCTATCATTTCCAAAACCATATGTCTGATTCATCAGTATCATCACTCCAGCAACTGTCGCAGCGGATACAATTGTTCCTAAGAATTTCCATTTTTCCTGTACCTGTGGTGTGCTGCCGAGCCAATATCCAATTTTAAGGTCTGTAACAAAACCTCCGGCCATTGCAAGCGCCGTGCACACAACACCTCCTATTATTAGAGCGGCTGTCATTCCCTGCTGTCCGTTTAGACCAATTGATACAAGAACAATGGAACTAAGGATGAGTGTCATCAAAGTCATTCCTGAAACAGGGTTCGAACCGACAATAGCAATCGCATTGGCCGCAACTGTCGTAAAGAGGAATGATATTATAAAAACGATGAGCGTTGCTACTAAGGTTTGAAGCATATTGCCAAGTACGCTAAACTGGAAGAAGCATATTACAGCTATTAAAACTGCAATAAGTACGCTGAGAATTGTTTTCATAGTAAGGTCACGCCCTGTGCGAGGTTCCTTTGTCTTTTCGACTTTCTTTCCGGAGAATTCACTTGCTGCAAGTTTTGCGGCCTGTGCAATGATTCTCGATTGACGAATTATTCCGATAAGACCGGCCATCGCAATACCTCCGATTCCCAGAGGACGACCTATGCTTTTGAATAGTTCCGCAGCAGAGACTTCCGCAGCATCAGGTGCAACATATCCTACTACCGGAACTATTACAAACCATACCAAGCAACTTCCAGCAGTAATGATAACGGCGTATTTCAATCCTATTATGTAACCAAGTCCTAAAAGTGTAGCTCCAGTATTAATGGAGAACTCCATTTTTAGTTTATCTGCAAGTGTCTGCCCCCAGCCTGTGATAGTTGTAGACACGGTTTCTGCCCAGGTCCCGAATGCGGCAACAAGAAAATCATAAACTCCTCCGATGAGTCCGGCAACGGCTAGAATGATTGTTTGCTTTCCTCCCTTTTCTCCCGAAACGAGGACCTCTGTTGTGGCTGTAGCTTCAGGGAAAGGATACTTTCCGTGCATTTCCTTTACGAAATATTTTCTAAATGGAATAAGCATTACAATACCAAGCAGACCTCCGAATAGCGATGAAAGGAATACTTGATAAAATTCTGCATCCAAATTTAGAATGTAAAGTGCAGGCAATGTGAAAATTGCACCTGCCACAATAACTCCGGAACATGCACCTATGGACTGAATCATTACGTTTTCACCAAGCATGCCCTTTTTGCCTCTCATAGAACCAACTCCGACGGCAATGATAGCAATTGGAATAGCAGCTTCGAATACCTGTCCGACTTTCAAGCCAAGAAAGGCCGCAGCTGCAGAAAAGATTATTGCCATTATAACACCCATCGTTACAGAGTAAGGCGTGGCTTGCGCCCCCTTGTAATCATCCGGCATTATCGGTTTGTATTGTTCGCCTTCCTTTAGTGGTCTGTATGCGTTTTCTGGAAGCGAGGTTTGCAGTTTGTTGTCCATCTTTTTCTAAAAATAAATTTTGTGTCTATAAAATTTCTTTAAGTTTTTCTAGCCCTATGCTATGAGATCCCTTTAGGAATATGAATGATTCTTTAAACTCCAGTACAGGAAGCACCGCTATAAATTCTTCAATCGTAGAAAAGTTCCTAAATGTTGTTCCTTCTTTGAAACGAACCTCGTGTGAGACATTTAAGAAATTCTCTCCTACGGTAAAAATACGTTTTACATCACTTCGTGCAACTCTTTCGAGAATTTTTATGTGCTCGTCCCTGGACCATTCTCCAAGTTCTTTCATATCCCCAAGAATCATAACCTTTCTTTTTCTTTCGATTGAAAGAAAATTTTCGATTGAAGCTTCCATCGATGATGGATTGGCATTGTAGCAGTCAATCAAAAGATCGTTTTCCTTGCCATGAAATATCTCAGAGCGATTGTTTGTTGGTTGATATTTTTCAACTGCCGAGTAAATGTCTTTCCTTTCAACACCAAAGAATGTTCCTACAGCTGCTGCCGATGCGATGTTATAGCGGTTGTATGCGCCTGAGAGAAGACTTGGTACATCCTCCCACTCTTTTCTGGAATAGACGTATCCGTTTAATTCCTTTCTTTGCAAGAACATCGTCATAAGTGTGGAGTCCTCTTTTGGAACGAATGCCATTCCACCATCCTTCTGGAGTGCATCATAGAGTTCCCCCTTACCCTTTTTTATACCCTCTATTCCATGGAATCCTTCCAGGTGTGCTCGACCGATATTTGTGATAATTCCGTAGTCGGGTTGCGCTATATGGCATAGCGTTGAAATTTCACCTTGAGCGCTTGCTCCCATTTCTACAATGCCTATTTCGGTATCTTTATTAAAACCTAATAATGTAATTGGAACACCGATTGCATTGTTGAGGTTGCCGATGGTGGCTTTGACATGGTATTTTTTGCTTAGAACTTCCCGTACAAGTTCCTTTGTTGTTGTTTTGCCGTTGCTTCCAACTATGGCAATGATTGGAATTGAGAGCGCTTTTCTATGGTACAAAGCCACATCCTGCAGAGCTATTAGAACATCCTTGACAAGAAGCAGACGTTCTTTTCTTTTGGATTTGCAGTATACCTCCGTGGAGTCTATTACAGCATATGTTGCTCCTTTTTCAAGAGCTGCCTCGGCGTATGTGTTACCATCGAAGGCACTTCCCTTCAATGCAAAAAAGACAGAATGATTTGTATCCTGTCTTGAATCTGTAGAGATTATGCCTGTTTCAGAAAATCTCCTATATATCTGGTCAATACTGCTATATATGTTTGTCTCCATCGTTGAATTTGACTTCGTCAATGTATTTCTTGATGTTTTGTTCCTCAGAACGCGGACATATGAGCAATGCGTCATCCGTGTCGACCACGATGTAGTCTTTCAGTCCGTTGATAACTGCAATTTTTCCGTTCGGAATGGAAATTATTGAGCTTTTCGTGTCGTAAAGATAGCAACCATGCTCAGGAATGGCGTTTGCACACTTGTCCTTGCGTGAGTGTTGATAAAGTGAGCCCCAGGTTCCCACATCACTCCAGCCGAATTCTCCGATATGCACATATACATTCTCGGCTTTTTCCATTACTCCGTAATCAATTGATATCGGACGGCACTCTGCAAATACTTCTTTTATGGCTTCTTCCTCACGTTCTGTTCCGTAGGCATCCGTTATCTTTGCAAAGAGTGCATGGTGCTCAGGGAGGAACTTCTCAATGGCATTTATTATATCTCGTACCTTCCAAATGAATATTCCCGAATTCCAGAAGAATTCGCCACTTTGAATAAAGGCTTCAGCCAATTCAAGATTAGGTTTCTCTGTAAAGCACTTCACTTTGGAAATTGTATCTGAATCGGATGTCTGTATGTAGCCGTACCCTGTTTCTGGTCTGGATGGTGTGATACCGATTGTCATTAGTATATTTTCCTTATCGATAAAGGAAAGGGCATTGTCCAATATTTCGTGAAATTTGTCCTCTTTTAATACCAAATGATCGGAAGGAGTCACAATCATCTTTGCTTTAGGATTTATCTTTTGGAGGTAATATGCTGCATAACATATACACGGGGCTGTGTTTTTCCCTATTGGTTCACAAAGAACCTGTGCAGGTGATATTTCGGGCAACTGCTCCAATACAAGATCTTTGTATTTACGATTGGTGACAACTAGAAAATTTTCGCTGTTCACTTTTGGCGTAAAGCGCTCAAATGTCATACGAAGGAAAGACTTTCCAGTTCCGAAAATATCAAGGAACTGCTTGGGCATTGACTGCCGACTTTTAGGCCAAAATCTTGCACCTACACCGCCGGCCATAATAATACAATATAGGTTGTTGTCTTTTATCATGCTCTTGAGAATGTCGAATTAAACAAAGATAAAAATCTTTTGCTAAATTTGCCACATATATGCATTGAGATATGAAAATAAAGCTCTTTACTATACCAAACATAATAACACTTTGCAATCTGCTTTGTGGGGTTTGTTCAATCATAGCATCTACCGTTTATGGCAATCTTATGTTGGCGTTCTGTTTTGTCGCAATGGCGGCTGTATTTGATTTCTTTGACGGATTTGTTGCACGTATGCTCAAACAGATTTCTCCAATAGGAGTTCAACTTGACTCTTTGGCAGATATGGTGTCATTTGGAACGGCCCCTGCATTCGCTCTGTATGCTCTGCAACGAACAATAACGGATGCTTGTCAGTGTCCACTTGCTTCAGTGTGCCTTTTTCTTCCGTTCATTATTCCGGCATTTTCAGCCCTGCGCCTTGCAAAGTTCAATATAGATGAGACTCAGCATGAAGAGTTCTCGGGTCTTACAACCACGGCAAATGGTATATTCTGTACATCTCTTACAATTTCCGTAACATCCTTAGGCATATCTTTGCAGCCTTGGTATGTGGCTTTGCTTTCCGTTGTCGTGTCGCTTCTTCTTATCAGCGATATCAGAATGTTTTCATTTAAGTTCAAATGTTTCTCGTGGAGCGGAAATGAATTGCGTTACATCTTTTTGGCCATATCACTGGCGCTCATTATTTGGCTTAAGTTGTACGCAATACCGATTCTGATTGTATTGTATGTGATAGTATCAACATTGCGCTGGATTTTGAAAAGGTAACATGCGCAAAAATTTCGTTCGCGTCTTTCATTTTTTTCTATTGATGCTCTTTTTGTTGGCATCATGGATGCCTGCGCATGCACAATTAGATGCGTCGGCCCTTATGCGCGCGCAACGAAATGCAACCAATGATTTGAATAACACTGGTCAAAATCCTATGGGCTATGGCCAAAATCCGTACAACAATACTGAAGAACAACAAGACAACCAACAACAAGATACCACAAAAAAGGAACGAATTCGTCGCCCTTTGGAGTCGTACTATTTCAATGATTCGATACGCGCGCTGAGGAACTTTACTTGGAATATCAAAAAAGATTACAACAAGATTGAGTTGCATTCGCTTGATACGATGCTTACAGAGTGGCGTATAGATTATGTTCATTACAGGAAGCGTTTAGGCGACAATTCTGTCGGAGGTTTGGGACAAGCTTCGCAACCGGTAAACTATTTTGAGCGCTCCTCATCAAAGGAGTTTACATTCTCACAGCCATATAATACTTATAATTTTAATGCGGAGAATGTGAATTTCTTCAATATGAAACATCCTTTCATATGGCTTACTTATCTTGAAAGCGGTCAGATAAAGTATCGAGAAGAACACTTTGAAGCAATGGTCTCGCAGAACATTTCACCTTCAACTTCGGTGGGCGTTCAGTACTTTGCACGTGGCGCCAAGGGAAAGTACGATCGCTCCAGAGTGAAAAACCACAATTTAGCCGTGACTTTTGCTCATACGGGCAAACGATATTCGGTACATGCTGCCTATATTAACAATCATATAGAACAGATGGAGAATGGAGGTGTTGTTGGAGAATGGGCAATTCGCGATACCGTTTTTGAAATGCCGAACGGAGTTCCAATGAAACTTGCTACGGCTGAAGCTGAGAACATCTATCGCAATAATGCATTCTTTATACGTCAGGCTCTTGGTATACCGCTTATGCGTATGACAGAACATGATTTTTCTATGGCAGAGCTCTCGGCTGTATATATAGGACACACCTTTGAGTATAATGCCTGGAGCAAGACCTATAACGATAAGTATGCCACCTATACCAACGAGCGCGCGATACGCAACCTTGACGGAACATTTTCACCCATTACGGATGTCTATTACAAGGATTGGTTCAATCATCCATTACTTACACGAGATTCTATTTACGAAAGAGTAATAACTAACCGCTTTTTTGTTGAGGCCCAGCCTTGGGATCGTAATGGAGTAGTGGGAACAATTGACGGCGGTGTGGGTATTGATAATCATACGTATAGTCAGTCTTCACTTACTGATTACCTTTCTGGAAAGACACATCAGGTAAAAAAGACATCGTGGTTCGCCTATGGAGAGGCATCGGGCAAAATCAAGCGCTACGTTGCCTGGGATGCAAACATTAAATTCTATCCTTCGGGATATCGCGGAGGCGATCTCAGTATTGGAGCACACGCTTCCTTTACGGCATATATTCGCAAGCGTCCTTTCATTTTGGAAGGTTGGTTCACTCAAAGTAGAACTACCCCTGGTTATTGGCAGAATAGTTGGTTTTCGAATCATTATATATGGGCAAATGATTTTTCAAAGGAGAATGAAACTCGTTTTGAGGTATCGTTTAGAGTCCCTGATAATGGTATTGAACTTGGATTCTGGCAATCTATTTTGGGAAATAAGATATATTATGGTCCAGATTCTCGTCCGTATCAGAGTTCTTCCTCTGTAAGTGTTACGAGTGTTTATGCCCAAAAGAATTTTACCATAAAGGGGCTGCATCTTGATCATCGCTTTCTGGTCCAGCTTACATCGGATGAAAGGGTTGTGCCGCTACCTTTATTTTCAGCATTCTTATCGTATTACTACGAATTTTGGATTAAACGGGATGTGTTACGTCTGCAGATTGGCGCTGATGGCAGATTCAATACAGCATACAAGGCTCCGGGATACAACCCTGCGTTGTCTGTTTTTTATAATCAGGACGAGGTTAGTATAGGAAAATACCCGTATATAGATCTCTTCCTTTCAGCTAAGTGGAAAAGAATGCGAATTCTCATCAAATATCAGCATCTGAACTGTGGTCTTTTCGGCAATGGAGACTACTTTGCCGTTGCTAAATATCCTTTGAATCCTGGAATGTTTAAAATAGGTCTTTCGTGGGCTTTTTATGATTAGCTTGAAGCGTTTTACTTACATACTTGGTCCAATACTCTTCGTGTTGGTTATTGGCACTTTATCATGTTGGCTCTACGCAGCGCTTGCTCTGAACTCTCTTCCTAAGGAAGCTAAGGATGATATCGAATATAGTGGTCGGACATATTACATTTCCCAGTTCGATTCAATCTTCAAAACAATAGGCATTAAGTATGGTATTGATTGGAGACTGCTTTCGGCTATTGCTAGGTATGAATCCAACTTTACAAGTGACGCTCAATCTAGTGGTGGCGCTATGGGCCTTATGCAGGTCATGCCTTCCATTGCAGAGCATTTTTCAGTTTCTAAAAACGAACTATGGGACCCTTACAAAAATGTCGAGGTTGCAGCGCAGTTGTTATGCTTATGTATGCGACAAATCTCTACTTTGGATATAGAAACAAAAGATAATACATGCTTTTTTTTAGCATGCTATCATTGTGGATTTTCAAGAATAGAAAAGGCTTATCAATATGCTCTATATTACAACGAGACTGAATTTTCATGGGAACGCATTGGTTTCTACCTTGAACTTCTTGCAGAAGAAAATTTAATGCCACTTGATAGTCTTGGTGTTGCAAATAATATGGTTTTGTATGATGCCGGGGATGTTACGAATACCTATGTTCAAAACGTAATGGACAAATATCTCCAATATTGTAAGATGTATCCTCTTCTATGTTGTAATCCAAATTTTGATTAATTTTTATTTATTGACAACCAGTATTTATGTGTTTTTAAGTTTGTAAAATTCTGTTTATAAGCAAAATAAGCACCCTGTTTGGCACTTAATGCCAAACTGAAAATCGTGATGGACAGACCTACTG
>JAGHTK010000131.1 GCA_018065435.1 Candidatus Alistipes equi | reverse complement strand
TATAGGATTTGGATTGTCTTTCCAAAGGAACAGCCAATGTATACTTGGCGTTAAGAATTGCGGCCAGTAATGAAGGGGTAACAATACTGTTACGGAATAAGTCCTTCGGACGATCAGCTCTGTATATTTCACCGGTATTTTTCTTGGAAGCATAGACATGAACATGATGTTCATCAACAATGAATGTTTCCGGAATTATGTGAAGACGTTTGTATACTTCGGCAGGAAGTTCCTTGTAACCTTCAGGAAACAGTTTTGATAATTCTTCTTCCGAAAGAGTATGCTCAAAGATGCGAGCGGGCAATCCTTCAAGATCTGATTCACGCTTACCGCTTGTCTTGGATCTGCGATAAGTTGAGACAATCACTTCAGTGATTTCAGGTTCAGGAATACACTGGTTTGCTAAAGCTTCTGCTGCATTGAAGTAATCAAATATAGTTATCTGACCATCACACTGGCCAAGGGAGCTTTCGGATTTACGACCGAACTGACGCTGATTCATAATGCGAATCTGTTCGGTAAGCAATTCAATCTGGCGATTAGTATCGGACAGTTGTGCATTAGCGGCATCCAGTTGATCATGCATGGCTTTAATCTGATCCTGCAATGAAGACACAATAATGATTAAGGCTTCTTTATTGAGACTATTTAATTGTGAATCAGATAATAAATTCATGGCATTTCTCCTATAAAGTATTATAGCAGAAAGCTTGCAAATAGTGAATTTGAGGCACTTTTGAGGTTCGTCAAAATGCCTATGAATCAGAATGCGTATAAGAAAGAAACAGGGACTCAATAAAGAAGACTAAAAAAGAAAAAGAAATGCCATGCGGAGCCTTGTGTAACTTAAAGGAAATGTATAAATAAGCTTTCGGAGGCTGTGCATAGCACTTAAAGATAAGAGATTTTCGAAGTGTAAAAACTGATAAAAATTCTCTGTTTTGCACAAAGAAATCAGGCTGAACGTGAAGGCTTAATATCGTGGATGATCGGGTCAATGGCAAATCCCTGCATCAGCCATCGAAACTGTTCGGCGGACATTTTTCGAAGTTCGTCTGAGGAACGAGGCCATGAGAAACGACCTTGCTCGACCCTTTTATACAGAAGGAGAAAACCATCACCTTCCCAAAGTAGTCCTTTGATTTTTGTGGCAGAGATTCCGCAAAAAAGGAATAGTGTATTGGGAACAAAAAGGCTACCTTTGTATTTTCTTTCAATGATGGCGGCAAGAGAATCAATTCCGTAGCGAAGATCGGTGTATCCGCAAACAATGTACACTCCGGCAAAGGAATTGAAGTTAGCATCCTTAAGCATAACGCACCGCCTTAATGAGGGTTCGAATGAACTCTTAGGATGCAGATGAATCAAGTTCTATGGAGATGCCGTTTAAAGTGTTCCCCTTGTCAAGGACATTTTGAAAACAAGTAAACAAGTTGTTATACAAGTTTTTTCACTTTGATAGTTAGTTTTTCGTTCCTGTAGGCAGAGGATATACACCAGTTGTTAGATACCGATAGTATTCATCTGGGGAAAGCTTTGCAAGCTGCCACTGGTAACGATCTTTGTTGTAATAGTCCATCCAGTCATCTATGATGATATGGACTTCATCAAATGACTGAGCTTCCTTGATTTTTATTCCGATTTCGTCTTTCATGTGGCCAAAGAAGCTCTCCTGCGGGGCATTATCCCAGCAATTGCCTCTTCTTGACATCGATTGGCGAAGTCCTGAATCCATGATGATCTGGCGGAACTTCTTGCTTGTATAATGACATCCTTGATCACTGTGGATTAGTGTTTCCGAATCGAGAGAGATACCGTGTTTTTCGATTAAGATGTTTACGGTATCAAGGACGAAGTCCAGTTCCAACGATTCACTAAGAACATAGGCAAGTGCCTGCTTTGTGCATCCGTCAATGATTACGGAGAGATAACAGAATATACCACAGTAAGGAATGTATGTAATATCTGTGAGTAGCACCTTGCGCGGTCCATGTTCCTCGAATTCTCGATTTAGGATGTTATCGAAGACAGCATCGGTTTTTATGGCTTTTGCCATTCTCCTATACGGATTTGCCTTTCGTATAGGACAGAAAAGGCCATATTTGTGCATTAAACGCCGTATCTTCTTAAGATTCATAATAACAGGTGGATTCAGATGGAGTAGCCGCATATTTATTCCGCGAATGCCTTTGTCGTATCCTCTGAATCTAAATGCCTCAAGAATTTTTTCGAAATCGGCTTGATCCATAGCTTCTCGCTGGGCTCTTTTATCTGCAGAAGCTACCCAATTGTAATAACCGGAGCGTGATACACCGGCTATTTCGCACAGCTCTTTGATATTTTGTACGTTGTCATCACGAGAAACTATCTCGAAGATGATTTCAAATTTGGCACTTGAGTTATCCATGAGCAGGGCACCTACTTTTGCCCTTTGTCCAGCGCGGTAATTTTTTTTAAAAACTCGACCTGTTGACGCAAGTATGTTAATTCACGCTGCATGGACGAAACTGCATTTTGTGACGGCATGGTGTTATAATCAACGTTAGCGGGTTTTTGAACCAGCGCATTACCGCGGACTTCCACGAGTTCCCGTCCGCTTCCCAGGCGATCATAAAGGCGTCTTGAAAAGCCATAGACACGGTTAGGTCCTAGTATTGAAATGTCGTATCCTAAATCCGTAAAAATGTCAGTTGCTGTTTCGCCAGCTTCATGACGGGATAAAAACAGGTTTTGAAACTCAAGCGTGAACCAAACATGTCGACGATCAATTTTGCTAGTGAAGGGATTGGCTTTTAGTATTTCCATCTCTTCGTCAGTAAACCTGGACAACTTGCATTCTTTTCTCATAGCATAACCTCCTTGGTTAGATAAATTATATCAAGTGAGAAAAACTTGTGTCCAGAAAACAGGGTTTTTAATAGAAACCATGTCCGGTTTATGGGTTTACACTTAAAAAGATGTGTCCATAAACTGAGATTTCAAAAAGGGAACGTGTCCATTTTTATGGGTACATTTTAGTTTATAAAAACTCTGGCACTTGCACAAGTCGTGCAAGTTGTGCAACTTGTGTAAGTTGCACTTGGAATTTGAGTCTGTGGTTCTGATACTGATGGTAGCTGCACAGGAACTATATCGGGAAGTACCTGAGCAACGACCTGCGATTTGAGAAGTCGTTTCCAGTAGAAGTATTTATGAGTAGTTACTCCGTTTTTCTCGCACCATTGAGGTACGGAGAGACCGCTTGACTTTTGATCAGCTAATCTGGCTGCCCATTCGTTAAGACGGATCTGGTGAATTTTTGAATTGGTAGACATGGGATAACCTCCTTAAAAATAACTCAACTTGTACAACTCGCACAAGTTGAAAGTGAAATAAGGTTATTATCTCAAAGTGGTGATACAATAGAAAGGTACCCGCTATTGCGGGCTTACCGCTATTTGGGGGTTGCATATGACCCTTTTGAGAACGTTATTCAAACGTAAGCCCTCAAACATGAGTACCATAAAGTAAAAAACTCCACATTTCTGCGGAGTTTTGAATAGATACAAAATTTTAGTACATTGAAAATTTATGAGTTCT
>JAGHTK010000136.1 GCA_018065435.1 Candidatus Alistipes equi | reverse complement strand
CTCTATTATCTGTCACATGTCATATCAGAGCAAGGCGAGAAAGGATCAAATTGGAATTTTGACATTCATCCGGTATATGGCGTTTTCTTCTTAAACTTTCACTTGAAAGGCCTGAAACCACAGTCGATTCGCACCATTCAGTTGAGGGTTGATGAAACTGGCGAGATTTTCTCAGAGAAGTTAAAAGCCTATACTCTTGAGCTGATTGACTTTAAGGACAAACCGGAAGCATATCCAAAATCGCAGATAGAATATTGGTTATATAACCTCGTAAATATGGAATCTATGACAAAAGCATTACCTTTCCAAAAAGAGCAGCCCGTCTTTAGTAAAATGGGTGGTATTTCGGAGCTCAGTCACATGAATAGCGAGGAGCGCCGAAAGTATTTTTATAGCCTCAATAAATATCGTACAAATCTCTCAGTGATGGAATACGCCATTAAAGAAGGATTGGAAGAAGGATTGGAAAAAGGATTAAAAGAAGGATTGGAAAAAGGTACACAGAAAAAGGCAATTGAGATTGCAAGAAATGCCAAAAACATGGGTATGGAAGCATCCGGTATCAGCAAACTAACAGGCTTATCTATTTCTGAAATAGAAAAACTTTGATAACAACTTTTCAAAATCATAGTAGGGCATAGGATTATCGAAACCATATGCCCTACTTGTATTTCAGTATATTAAGAAATTTTCGCCATTGTCGAGGGGTGTAGTCCAATTGCTATCTATAATTTCATTCGAGAGAGGTGATGATAGGGTAGACGCGAGGAGTTACTCTATAGATCCACCTTAAGAACCTCCGCCTCACATCGTACGTACGCATCTCTTATATATTGCTCGAAGTACGTCATTTTATTGTTTGAGCCTATTTGAAAAAGTCATTTCAAGTTAAACTGCCGATAGCAACTAGTTGAATCTCAGTAGCAATTTTCAAGGCCTACGGCAACTGTATTATTAGTCGATGTTGACTAATATTAGTTTTGAGACAATAGCTTATCCACAATCTGTCGCACTTTCTGCCATACTTTATCTTCGGTAAGCACTCCCGTAGAGCGTATAGTATTATTAACATAAGCATCTACGCTGAGGTTATCACTTACAATTTTCACAGATGCAACTAGTTCAAGATGAGGCGTAAATGATGCTATATAATTCAGTTCCATATCATATAGCGTAGGTTCCGTTTTGTCTGATTCGGTAAAAAAGCTATTTCCAGTATAACACGGAAGTCCATTATCCGAAAGGTGTAGTGGATTAGCATGATCATCAAACTTGTAGTTCCCATCCGTATATCTAAACGTATCGCTTACCAAGGACACAGTACCAATTTCGACGTTATTGCTTCCGGCATAGCCAATGTTAATAATGCGAGTTCCTTTAGGAAGATTACAACAAGCCTTGATGACATTACCTGCACCAACACCAGTCTTAATACATTCAATTTCAGGGAAAATTTCACAACAAAGATTATATTCCGTTTCCTCTGCGGCAAGAATAACTAGTTTAGGTTCTTTCTGGCATGAGCACAAGCTTGTGGCGATTGTAATAGCAAAGAGTATGAGTAATTTCTTCATAGAATAAATTTTTATCAAATTTCTGTTCGTAGATTTATTGAAGTAAAAGTAGTGAATATTTCCTTTAACAAATCATCCCCTATTCAAAACTAATATAATTTAACATAATATCCATATTACATCATTGTGATATGGACAATAATCATATAGCAAAAATCCCTTTCAAGGGGGTCAATTTTAGATTAGCGCAAGATTTTAGGTTAGCGTACTATATACGATGAATCCCAGAAACTAATAATCATTTTTGT
Source organism: Candidatus Alistipes equi (assembly GCA_018065435.1). Taxonomy (GTDB): domain Bacteria; phylum Bacteroidota; class Bacteroidia; order Bacteroidales; family Rikenellaceae; genus Alistipes; species Alistipes equi. Next base: position 36,751 of record JAGHTK010000136.1, on the reverse strand, counting down.
CAATGTAAATCACGCCATTCAAATGATCACATTCGTGCTGGAAAATAATAGCAGTAAATCCTTTGATAGTTTCTATCGTATCTTTGAGAGTTTCTGGTGATGTATATGAGATATCAATATTTTGACTACGCAGAACATCGCCATCCTCGTCCTGAGGAACCGACAAACAGCCTTCCGAGCTAGGAATATTCTCTCCTGTAATGCTCAATATCTTAATAGAAGGATAAATGCATACAGGTTGGCCATCCTTATCAAATCGCTTTACGGCAACTATACGGCGAAGAATACCTATCTGAGGGCCAACAAGTCCTACCCCACCGCTAGCGCGCAACGTTGTGAACATCTTTTTACAAAGCGTTTTGTATTGTACTGATTTTATGTCATTTACTGAAAGCTCGCTGACAAATTTCGAAGAATGATTGAATCTGATTTATTTTCAACTGTAAGTATTCTTAGCGTATCCGGTGTCGTATGGTCACCGATAATTCTAATCTCATCAACGTCCCATGTAGTTTCAAGTGACCTATTACAAGAAAAACATAGAACAAATATGCATATCAAAATATAGTGTAAATTCTTTTCATAGAAGTCTTGTATGATGTTAAGCAAAAATCGTTCTTACTACCCTATCGTCCATTTGTTTCAAAAAAGTTAGCTTATCACATAGTCTTCAACCTTGCGTGTTTCACGTGAGATATTTAAGCCGATACGAATAACCTTTTGATTAGCAAGTGCAAATGGCAATGTATAGTCCTTTCTAGAAATCTGATCTAGGGCATCTTGTGCAGAACCATCAAACTTGAATTCGATGACATAGCAGTATTTAGGTGTCTGAAGTACCATATCGATACGTCCATCACTAGTGTGATACTCTGCTTGAACATACATTCCCAAAAGTTTATGTAATAGCCATACTTGATTCTGGTAATGGTTCTCTAAATCCTTAATCAGTTCATACGGAGTATCAGCAAAGAGGGAATTGATGCGTAAAATAAATTGCTCCACCTTACCTTGACGTAAATCTTCCACATATTGACTTATATCGAAAGCGGTAGAAGCCTTCTTGTGAGTAAGGTAGTATGGTATAAGGAACTTGATAAAACCTTCCTCCACCTCCTTATTGGGAAAGCCTAACTGATAAAGACCGAATTTCTCATCATACCCTTTAATCGTTAAATATCCGCTATGATATATAACCGAAATAAGATTTATCGACTCAGAATCTACACCTTTAAGGACCTCTACATACACATTCGCATGCGCCATTTCTTCAAGATTGTAATTGTGAAGAACAAGCAATGTTGCCAGATACGTAGGAGTGTCTGTCTCGAACCAATAACTTCTAAAGACACCTTCTTTTAATGTATTTAGTACGCTGTAAGGATTGTAAAGGCCCTTTGCATACTCACAAAAATGATATCCATCATATAGATAACGTAATTTCTCTAAAGTCTGGTCATAACTGATATTATTGTTGTTTGCCAGATTTTCTATATAAGGTTTCAGTTGTGTCGTAAGTTCATTTTCTGTAATTCCACAAATATCAATAAATCGAAAGCTCATGGAAATATCATCCAAATTGTTCAAATCACTAAAGACACTAAGCTTGCCCAATTTGGCAACTCCTGTTAGAAGAGCGAACTTAATACAACCACCTTTTGATTTGAGTGCGCCATAAAAACTAAGCAGCGTTGCTCTAAATTCATCTTGCAGTTCTTTTTTGCCAATAGTCTGAAATATCGGCTTATCGTACTCATCTATAAGAATAACAACCCGTTTTCCAGTTTGCTTGTAGGCGCGCTCTAGAACACCCTCAAATCTCAACCCGAATCCACGTTCGTATTCTTTCTTGCCATAGAGCGATTCCTGTGCGCAAAGAAAAGCATCTATCATATCGTCTAATGCTTCAGGAGTGTCATACTTCTGTGGATTCAAATCAAGATGCATAATAGGATAAGATTCCCAATCCCAGTTTACGCTTTGATTGGTTGCAATAAACAATGGATTACCTATTGTACCATCAAAATACTGCTTCTTTCCTTCAAAGAATGTCTTAATGGTGGAAATAAGCAATGACTTTCCAAATCCACGAGGACGAGAAAGGGAATAATAACATCCTTCATTAACCATCTTCCAGATTAATGGGGTCTTGTCTATATACACGTACTCATTATTTCGCAGGATCTCAAAATCTTGTATATCTATTGGCAGTTTCATCGTGTTGTTCATATTCTGTATTGTCAAAATAGATATGGTATCTATTGTTACATTACAAAGTTACGATTTCTTGTGAATTAGCACCAAAAAGCCTGTTAAAATATTTTCGAGCAATCTGTCTGTTTTATGCATTGCAGTTAAGACTGAGGTTCCTATGCTGATTTAAGATTTTGACAATTCCTACAAAAATTGTTTGTCCATTGAAGAAAATTGTTTTTCTTTGCATTGCAGTAATTTTTATAGTTGTAATTAAAGAGATTGGCTATTTACTTTATCAACACTAAAAATAATCAATCTTCATGAATTACAACTATTTTTTTCGCACTCATATATTCGTTACATTTGTAACGTATGAGCGAAGCATAAGAGCAACGCAGAGGTGCGACTTTGAGGAATAGCCGTATGACGTCGACAAAATGTCGTGGGGATCTTGCTAACACAAGGTCCCTTTGTTTATATTTTGGAGATGTCCTATGCCTAAAACCTCGGGGTTTGGGGAAGAGCCCCAATTAAACAGCGTTCCTTGTTGTTTCACATTACAAACATAGTGACTAAATTATAGGAAGCGTCGTATCTTCACATAAAAATAATCCTTAAATTCCGCTAGAAATTAGGGAATGTACCGGCATTTTACGGGTTTGACTTACTATAACCTCCGTATTGCGCCGATTGATGTCCGATACAACAAGTTCCAAATCTTCCATAGAAAAGCCCATCACTTTTAGAAGTTTACGCTGCCTTACGCTCTCATCATGGACACATGCATATTTATTTGAATCAATCAGTGATATGTGCAATCTGTCCATTTCCTTCAGCATCTTTGACGTGTCAAGATTCAGCCCCTTACAATCACTCTCTATGATACTTCGTATGATTTGCGCAATAAAAGTAAGGCATATCTGAAAGTTTGTCCACAACTTGGGAGTTTACTGATTATATGATTAATTTTGTTGCTAGAGTTCGAATATGTGCATGGAACAAATATTTTAGATGCATGATTAAACTCGACAGTGATTTTAACTTTGATTTATTTTTTAAGCAACAAACCTAGCAACATGAAAAAGATATTTTTCTTGTCCATCTTATTAATGACTATTTTTTCTTGTAGTCAAAAAAAAGCAGAAGAAACCAATACTTTATATGTTCCGATAATGCCTTTAAAGGCAATAGTTGAACAAATTGCTGGAGAAGGATATGAAGTAAAGGTTCTTGTTCCAAAAGGTGCATCTCCCGAAACATATGAACTTTCCCCAAAAGAATTACAAGAGCTCAATAATGCGAAGATTGTTTTTTCAACGGGTCTTCTGGATTTTGAGCAGTCTTTGCTAAAGAAGCTTGACAGACAGGACCGAATCATAGACCTTTCGACAAGAATAGAAACAATCGAAGGGGCTTGTTCGCACACCCACCACTCACATTGTTGCAATCATGGTGTGGATCCACACATATGGTGTTCTCCAAAACAGCTTCTCATTATGGCAGAGGATATCTATGATGCCATACGTTGCAAAAGTGAAGATACCGATTCTTTACAACTTCGTTACCAAGCTGTTGCACAGAGGCTTGGAGCGCTTGATGAAGAGTTGCAAGAAAAATTCAGCAATCTTTCGAACAGAAGTTTTGTTATATATCATCCAGCACTGACGTACTTAGCCAGGGACTATTCGCTAGAACAAATTGCCGTAGAGCACGAAGGAAAGGAAGCCAGCGTAAAGCATATGACAGAGTTGATTGACGCCGTTCGGCAAAAAGGCATACGTTATGTAATGTACCAGACAGAATACCCTGCTTCCGCCGTAAAGGCAATATGTAGCGATACTGAAGCCAAAGCGGTTGAAATCGACCCTCTTTCGGAAGACGTTGAGGCATTCATAAGAAAGACTGCTGACATTATCTCAAACGGCTATGAGCAATAAACTTCTTTCACTTTGCAAGGTAAGCGTTGATTATGATTCATCACGCGCTTTGGAGGATGTTTGTTTAGACATCTACGATGATGATTTTTTGGCAGTCATAGGTCCTAATGGTGCAGGAAAGAGCACTCTTATTAAGGCAATACTTGGCTTAGTTCCGCACTCTGGAACAATTACATTTTCCGATAAGTTGTATCAAAACGGCAGACTTCATATTGGTTACCTTCCACAGAATGCGTCATTTGACCGCTCATTTCCCATTTCTGTTGAAGATGTTGTTTTTTCGGGGCTACAAGGAAGAAAAGGTCTTTCGTTAAGATACACCATGGAAGATAAGAAACTTGTTAACGAGCTTTTACAAACAGCTTCACTAGAAAATGTAGCTTCAAGACAGATTTCCGAGATATCTGGAGGACAACTACAACGAGCAATGCTTTTGCGCGCCATAATACAACAACCAAAGCTTCTCATACTTGACGAACCAACAAATTTTGTTGATAATCTATTCGAACATGAACTCTACGATATGCTCCAGGTTCTTTCCAAAAAGATGGCTATCATAATTGTATCGCACGATATTGGAACCGTTACGTCACTGGTAAAGAATATCGTATGTGTCAACCGCCATGTTCACCGACACGATTCGAACCTTATAACTCAGGAGCAGCTTGACAACTATGACTGCCCTATTCAGATTATTTCCCATGGAAGGGTTGCGCACACAATTCTAGGTCCTCACAATCATTGCTGTCAGGCAGGTCATTCACACACACATTGATTCACAATCTATTATGCACTACAAAAGATACATCCTTTATCCGTTGCTTATCCTGTGTTTCTGCATGGTATACGGAAAGTCTTCACTAAAAAAGCAATCCAAAACGGACAATGTAACATATCCAAAAGAACATTGGGAGTGGGCAAAACCGGAAAAGATGGGGTTCAGTTCATCAAAACTGAAAAAATTTACCGAATATCTGGATTCCCTTCCAACATCACATATGTTTGTTGCTATCCATGGACGAGTCATATTCACATATGGAGATGTATCGAGCACTGAGCATGTAATAGCCTCATGTCGCAAAAGCGTGCTTTCTATGCTCTACGGCAAATATGTCGACAACGGCACCATTAATCTTGACACAACGCTTGAAGAACTTGGTATCGATGATATCGGGGGATTACTTCCAATTGAGAAAAAAGCCACGATACGACATTTGCTGACAGCCACTTCGGGATGCTACCATACGGCCTCGAACACCGGAGATGACCGCAAGTATGCTCCTAAAAGAGGTAGTGTCGAACCTGGTACATACTTTTTGTACAACAATTGGGACTTTAACGCAGCAGGATACGTCTTTGAATTACTGACTAAAAAAAATATATACGAAAGTTTTGAGCAAGATTTAGCCATTCCACTTCAGCTTGAGGACTTTAATCGTAGCATTCACCGCAAGTCAGGAAATCTTAGCATATCTCGTTTCCCAGCATATCATTTTCGTCTCTCGGTTCGAGATATGGCCAGACTAGCATATCTTATGCTAAGACATGGCAAGTGGGCCGACAAACAGATTCTAAGCCCAGAATGGGTCAAACTTTCGACCACAACTGTCACACCGCGTGAGAAGATGAATCCACCAAAGAGGCACAAATCAAGCATGGAGTATGCCTATTTATGGTGGCCTTACTGTCCAAGAAGTCAGAGCATTGACCAAAAAATTTTCCGCAATGCCTATACAGCATGTGGTATGGGCGGACAGCGTATTACGGTGCTACCAGAACTAGATATGGTCATTGCACACAAGGTTGACAAAGGAAAAATCGGAACGTCAACCTACAACAAAATAATTGAAAGATTCAACCACTGCAGAAAATAAATTGAGATGAAAAGATTACTCACTACCCTACTTCTCATTCTTTGCTTATGCCAGTTTACTCTCTCAGCAAAGAAGAATGTCACAACAGGACCAGAAAAAGCTACTCTTTTTACCTATCAGAACTGTGAACGAACCCCACTTTTCAGTGGGCATCGAGGACTTCAGCCATTCGGTCCGGAGAATTCTTTTCCTTCATTTTTGGCTGCTGCCCAAAAGGGATTGTGGGCCATTGAAACGGACTTTCGTCTAACGAAAGACCACAAAGTTGTCTGCATTCACGATGCAACGCTGGAGCGCACAACAACCGGAACGGGCAAAGTGCGAGATTATACCCTTAAGCAAATCAAAGAACTTCTAATAAAACCTGTCAATTCTTCGAAAGGAATCAAAGTGTTGTATGATTATTCGAAGTTCTCCCCAGAGCAACTCCGCATTCCTACCATGGAAGAATATTTTCAAATATGTCGCCGCTATGGATGTGTTGCCTTCATCGAGCTTAAAGAGGATGATGGTATTATAGATCAAATGATTGAGAATATCAAAAAGTACCAGATGGAAGGACGTTGCATCATTTCTTCATCAAAGATGGAACTTTTGAAAGCCTATCGTAAAAAGGGAAACGAATTCATTCATTTGATATTTGCAAAGCCTGAAGACATTGATGTTATGGCTTCTATGAAAAATGCAGGCGTTGCATTCAATATAAAGAAGTTAGGCGTTCCCGTTGAAGGGATGGAATACCACGGAAGAAAACTTGAGAGTGTTCAGCAGGTTGTAGATCTATGTCATTCACTAGAGCTCAGGGTATGCTTTAGAGCCGTTGACAACCTTGCAAAAGCACAAAAGTCCATAGAAATCATGACCGATTACATGCCTACGAACTGTATGTGGGAAATGCGGGATTCGCATCTGGAGTACCAGGGCGAACGAATTGATTTACGAAAGAATATATTCTCTTCATCCGTTTTCATGAAAAAGAGTGGGTATACGAAGTCCCAGCAAGGAATGGACATCTATAACGACTATATTTTCATCTTGCAGAACGAAGGACGATGTCTTGTTTATGACTATCGCACACGTTCTTCAAAACCAATAGGTGATTTTCTTCTACGAAGCGCATCGAAGGATAACCATTCCAATTGCGCAAACTTTGGCATAGAGAAAGTCGAAGGTGCTTCCTTCCCACTTTTGTACGTTACAGTAGGAAAATATCGTGTTCCTATCGAATGGACATGCCATGTAGAAAGCATCACACTTAAGGATGGAGCCTTTTCTTCGGAACTTGTTCAGAAGATTCATTTGGATGCATCGCGCTGGGAGGAAAAAGGATATAAGGCTATATTCGGATGTCCGGCATGGATGATTGACAGGGAAAGAAAGAACATATGGATTTTCTCGGCCAAGAAGCGAACGCTTCTAAAGACGACGGGAGATCCTTCAACCAATATGTACATCGCAACGAAATTCCGTCTTCCAAAACTTTCGGAAGGAAGTGAGATAACCCTTACGGCAGATGATATCCTGGATCAGGTAACATTTCCATTTGATGCTTACGTTACGCAGGCTGGATGTATGCGCGATGGGAAAATTTACTACTGTTTTGGTTTCACACGCAGCAAGCATCCAGAAACTCCATCGAAACTTAGGGTATATGACACCGATACGGGGAAGATATGCTCCAGCATCGAACTGGAGGAGGTCATTGCAGAGGAGATGGAGGATATTTCAATCTATAATGAAAAGATGTATATCAACACGAATAGTCCGAAGTTATACGAATTCTCTTTTCGATAGAATGATAAGTTTTGAACTTCTACATATCGAATTTCTTAAAATTTAGAAAACTACTGATTTTATACCTAAATTTGTTAAAAAAAGCGGTTACGTTTTTACCACCTATTAGATTCACAATTTTTAACTTTCAAACCAATTGCTGAAATAAACTGAGGTACCATGAAAAAGATTAAAATTGCCCTTATTTGGAGAATAGTCATTGCATGCATTGCAGGCATACTTTTGGGATATATACTACCATTGAACATTGTGCGCATATTTGCCACATTCAGTTCAATATTTTCCAAGTTCATTTCATATATGGTGCCACTTATTATTGTGGGGCTTGTAACACCAGCGATATGCCGTGTGGGTGATAAATCTGGAAAATTGCTCATTCTGACGATATTATTTGCATACACGTCAACAATTGCAGCCGGCATTTTCTCATTTAGCATAACTTCCAACTTTATTCCAGCTTTGATTTCCAACACGGCCAAACCTGAGGTTGATGAAATGGTAAAAGAAGCAACGCCTTTCTTCGAAATTGGCATGCCTCCATTGATGGATGTAATGTCAGCGCTTGTAACGGCATTTTTGGTTGGAATTATCCTCTCCACATCTAAGTGTGAGAATCTTAAAAAAATCATATTTGATTTTGAATGGGTTGTAACCGAAGGCATCAAACGGGCTATAGTACCATTTCTTCCACTATACATCTTCTGCATATCGCTTGGAATGTCCTACGAGGGAGAGGCCGGTCCTATAATGGAAGTATTCTCAAAGATTATCCTGCTTATTTTCGCCATGACTCTTGTATGGTTACTTTTACTGTACATTATTGCAGGATGCATAAACAAAAAGAATCCTATAAAGCTTCTCATAAAGATGTTTCCTGCCTACATTACAGCTTTAGGCACATCAAGTAGTGCAGCAACCATTCCGGTAACGCTTGAAAGGGCTCAGATGTGTGGAGCAAGCAGTGAGATTGCGGCGTTCACAGTACCGCTTTGCGCAAACATTCATATGCCCGGTTCCATCATCAAAGTAACATCATGTGCCGTTGCAGTAACGTTTATGCAAGGAGGCGTTATCGACATGGCGACTTTCATCCAGTTTATAATAATGTTATCCCTTACGGTAGTAGCAGCTCCGGGTGTTCCAGGAGGAGTTATTATGGCAGCTCTGGGAGTTCTACAAAGCGTCCTTGGATTCTCAGCTGAACAACAAGGTCTAATGATCGCCTTGTATATTCTTATGGATTCATTTGGAACAGCGGCAAACGTTACGGGTGATGGTGCAATTGCGCTCATTGTAGGAAAATTCAATGGTAAATAGAATCCAGTTTCGCATACGAAAAAAAAGCATTATTATTCCAACTAGGGAATTATAAATCACTTATTTATTGTAAGTTTCAATGAGCCTTCTTTATATAAAATACGAAAAAGTCATAATCGAAGGACTCCCTAAGAAGTTCAATATCAAGAAAATTCTTGACTTTTTATATAAGGGTGGAATACCCGAGAATCCATATTGCGAACATTATGGGCTAAAAATCGTAACGGAAGACGAGTCAAAGAATAAAACTTGTATTGTTTTTCGTAAGAACTTATCATCAACAGGTGTTGTTATTCAGCATAATGCCGAGCAGAGCTCTTTAACATTTTTAGTTTCTGAGTTTGCATCAGATGCTGATGTCGTATTATTCGCCTCTTTAATGAATGCCGTACTGAAGAATCATCCTCGCGCAAAAGCCTTTGATGAATATAGCCAACCAGTTAAGTATATCGGGGCACGAGAGATAGAGCAGATGAATACAAATAGAATCCATTTGCTCGAAAGACTTCTTACGACAAAAGACGATTTCGAAATGTATGGCATCAACCATAATTTCATTCTAAAAGTCGAACATCTGATACCTTATTCATCTTTAGAAATGCAGGCGTACGAACTAAAGAAAATGTTTGTAGAGATGCAATGGAAGGTTGATGAGTAGTTTGTAAGCATTCAAAAGGCAGCAAAAGAAAACGTAAACATCCAGTATGTTAAATGAAGATTTCTCATTACAGTTAAATGCATCATAATTGTTAAGCTTTCCAATGGAAAATAACTCTGTAGCCTAGAAGTCTAAGCCACAACTATCAAAAAGAGTTTACTCTTTCTCATTTTAATGTTGTAATTTTGTCACCGATACAAAAAACATTAGCAAAATGTCTGTAGAAAGTATAGTTCGGGCCGTAACAACTACCAGGCTCCGTGAAATGAAAGAAAAAGGCGAAAAGATATCAATGATTACATCATACGATTTCTCTTTTGCCAAAATGGTTGACGCCGCAGGGATTGATATCATCCTTGTAGGTGATTCTGCAGCCAATGTAATGGCAGGATATGACACTACCCTACCAATAACGCTTGAGCAGATGATATACCATGCCGCATGCGTTGTCCGCGGAACAAAGCGTGCCTTTGTTGTGGGCGACATGCCGTTTGGAACATGCTCCGGTGATGAAAAGGTTGCGCTAGATTCCGCTATTCGAATAATGAAGGAATCGGGAGCCGATGGTGTCAAGATAGAAGGCGGTGAAGAGATGATTGGCTGCATCAAAAAAATCATCAGTGCCGGCATTCCAGTGATGGGTCACATAGGTCTCACTCCACAATCCGTTCATCAATTCGGAGGATATGGTCTAAGAGCAAAGGAAGAAGCCGAAGCAAAGAAACTTCTTAACGATGCACATCTTCTGGAAGATGCAGGATGTTTTTCATTGGTAATGGAAAAAATTCCAGCCTCGCTTGCAGAACGCGTTTCCAAAGAATTGTATATACCTACAATCGGTATAGGTGCCGGAAGTGGAACAGACGGACAAGTCCTTGTCGTGCATGATATGTTGGGAATCAATCAAGGTTTTTCACCTAAGTTTTTACGACGCTATGCAAATCTCTATGAGATTATAACAGGTGCTGTATCGAAGTATATTGAGGATGTAAAATCATGTGATTTCCCTTCAAAGAGCGAACAATACTAAGCGTAAAAATGAAATGAAAGCAATTCAAAATGCTTTTTTGACATCATACAAAAGTCTATTCCTTTTGATAAGAAGCGGCAAGAGATGACTTGTCGCTTTTTTTATCTTAGGCATTACAGAAAAAACATTTTGTTAAGATGTTTGACTATGGCTTTCGCATAATTTCACTACATTTGTAAAAATTTAAAAATTGATATGATAAGTAGAAGGGTGCTTAGGGAAAAAGTCGTCAAGGAAGTGTATGCTTGCATCCAAAACAGGAAAGACGATCGGAAAAGTGCCGAGAAGGAACTCGTGCATGCAATTGACAGAGCATATCATATCTACATAATGATGCTTTCCATTCTTCCCGAAATTCAAAGGCATGCAGAGATGGTGGTAGACAATCATCTTCATAAAATGATTCCTACCGAAGAGGACCTTCATCCAAACCTAAGATTTGTGCAAAACCGCATTATCCGGTCACTTTCGACTTCTGAAAACATTGCAAAGGCAATGAAGCAGTATCGTCTTTCATGGGGAGGCTCAGAGGATTTAATCCGCATTCTGTATCAGAAACTTACCGAATCAGAATTATATACTAGCTATATGAACAATCCTCAAGAGATTTCCGAAAAGGATTTCGTAAAGAAGGTATATATGGAATTCCTACAATATTCCTTAGATTTGGAAGAGTATCTTGAGTCGAAGTCCATTTTCTGGATTGATGATTTGGGATACGCCCTTTTAATGGCGGCACGCACGGCTACGACATGCAAGGCAAATCAGGATTTCTCGCTAATGGAAGAGTTTACTGAAGCGGATGATCTTTCATTTGCAAAAAGACTTTTCCTTAAGGCAATAGAAAGTTATGAGCAGAGCCGAGTAATTATGAAGGAATTCTCGGAGAATTGGGATGTTGAACGCATTGCCTTGATGGATTCCGTTATACTTAGCGTTGCCATGGCAGAGTTAAAGAACTTCCCCGAAATTCCGGTAAAGGTTACCCTCAACGAATACATTGATATTGCAAAAAATTATTCGGGAGAAAGAAGCAGCACCTTCGTTAACGGTATGCTAGACAAGTTTGTAGCAAAATTCTCAAAGGAAGGCGTAATACTCAAGAGCAGAGTCAATCAAAAAGCATAATAACAATTCAAAAAATACAACAATGGTAAATTTACTTCAAGCACAACAGGGAAGCTCACTATCATTCTTCGTAATGATAGCTCTAATGTTTCTAGTGATATGGCTCTTCATGTGGAGACCTGAATCTAAGCGTCGCAAGGCTTTGGCTCAGTTCCGCGAGAACCTCAAAAAAGGCGATAAGATTATAACTGCTGGTGGAATATACGGAACGGTTAAGGAAATTAAGGAAACAAGCGTTCTTATCGAAGTTGATGGCAATGTTACGCTACGCGTGGACAAGAATATGATCGTAGCTGACAATACGGCTGAAAAGAAATAAATTGAATGGTCAAGCAGATTCAATATAAAACCTCGGGAACATGTTCTGCGTATATCCTGGGGGAAGTTGAAGATGGCATAATCCGAAAGATTCAATTCGTCGGTGGATGCAGTGGTAACACTCAAGGAATTGCACGCCTGGTTGAAGGTATGCGTGTGGAAGATGCCATTGCAAAGCTTCGAGGCATTGATTGTGCTGGTCGTGGAACGTCATGCCCAGACCAACTTGCCAAGGCTTTGGAAAAAGAGTGCCGATAAGCCAAAAAGACTACTAAATACACTGTCCGATACGTTGGGCAGTGTTTTTTTAAGTCTAAATCATAAAATATTCGCACTTAGGTAAACATTGGTCAAAAAAATAGATTAAATTTGAGTTTATTAAAACCAACCCATATGAAAAAACTACTACTGTCGCTTGCAGCAGTCGCTCTTTGTGTTAGCGTATCTGCCCAGAGTTTAATGAGCTGGGATGAAGCAACCCTAAAAGCCAAAGAATTAGTCTCTAAACTGACTCTTGAGGAAAAACTTAATATGACCCATGGTTATAACCGTTTTTTCCTGCCCGGCGTTCCTTCCAAGGGAATTCCATATGTTTTCATGTCAGATGCATCGGTCGGAGTGAGAATCAACCACTCAATTCCAGATCCAAAAATGATTCAGCTTCCGAAGAAAACCACGCAGTTCCCTTCTTCGATTCTTCTTGCCGCCACATTTAATCCTTCACTCTCGGAGGCATGCGGTAAGGCTGTGGGAGAAGAGAGTCGTATGTGCGGTGTGAGCGTTCTTCTAGGTCCAGGCATGAACATCTACCGCAACTCGCAGTGTGGCCGAAATTTCGAGTACTGCGGAGAGGACCCATATCTAGCGGCTAGATTGGTTGAAAAATATGTCACAGGAATGCAATCCACAGGAACGCTCTCATGTCTCAAGCACTTCGTATGCAACAACACCGAATTCTACAGACGCCGTTCCAACTCCATAGTTGATGAACGTGCACTAATGGAAATCTACACTCCGGCATTCAAGGCTGGAATCGATGCAGGAGCTGCATGCGTAATGACATCCTACAACCAGCTTAATGGAGAATGGGCATCACAGAGTAAATATGTCATCAAGGACCTCCTGCGTGGCACACTTGGCTTTAAGGGACTTGTAATGAGTGACTGGAGTGCAATATACGATTGGAAAAAGGTTGTTCTTTCAGGTCAGAATGCTGATATGCCAGGTTCCAACTATTTCTACGTAAAGCGTACAGCAAAGGATTTGGTGGAAGCTGGAGAACTTACTGAAAAGGACATCGAAGAGATGATTATTCCACAGATTGCAACATGCATCCGCTTTGGACTCTACGATCGTATCTTAAACGGTAAGCAGTACGCTTGGGAGCTTAAAAATAAGATGCCAGAACATGAGAAACTCGTAAGCGAAATAGCAGCAGAAGGTATTGTTCTACTTAAGAACAACGGAATCCTTCCACTGCAAAAAGGAAGCCGTATTCTGCTTGTTGGCCGTTGGGCTAAGGAAATAGCTCAGGGCGGAGGAAGCTCAAAAGTAAAGGGATACAACCTCGTATCACTCCAGAAGGCTCTCGAGACGGAATTCGGAAAAGAGAATGTAACCGTAAGCGTAGAGGGATATCGTACGGATATTGTAAATGCCGATGTAGTCATCTGTGCCACAGGAACTAGAGACCGCGAAAGCACGGAACGTCCTTTTTTGATGGCAAAGGAGGATGAACAACTCGTACGAGACGCTACGCTAAACAACAAGCGCACCATCGTGATTGTAAATAGTGGTTCGGGAATTGACATGAGTGCATGGAATGAAAATGCAGCTGCAATCCTATATGGATTCTACCCTGGACAAAACGGAAACACTGCAATGGCTGAAATCCTTGCAGGAAAGATAAATCCATCTGGGAAGCTTCCAATGACCATTGAAAAGTCCTTTAAGGACTCTCCTGCTGTTGATACATACCCAGAAGGAGCATCACTAACAGTAGCTGCAAGAAATCCTAACGAGAAAATGTTCCAGACCTGGACATATGATATTCACTATAAAGAATCCATTCTTGTTGGATACCGTTGGTACGAGAAGAAGAATATCGAACCGCTCTACCCTTTCGGTTTCGGTTTGAGTTATTCGAAATTCTCCATTTCGGATGGAAAAATTGTAGCTAAGGGTGCTAAGAAAATCATGCCGAAGGATGGATGTTTGAAGGTTGCGGTAAACGTATGCAATGAAGGTCAAAGGGATGGTAAGGAAGTCGTACAGTTCTACGTAGCAGAAAAGAACCCAACTGTACTACGTCCAATCAAGGAACTCAAGGCATTTGAGAAGGTATCCGTAAAGCCAGGCGAAAAGAAAGTCGTAACAGCTGATATTGCGTACCAAACAATCGGATTCTGGGATGAGAAATCACACTGTTGGAAAGTAAATCCGGGAGAATATGAAATCCTTGTAGGAACTTCATCAAAAGACATCGCAGCCACTCTTCCGTTTACGGTTGAATAGGCGAACTGAAGTTCTCATAAAAAAGAGGGTGACTCGAAGTTAACAACTCACAAGTCACTCTCTTTATTTTTATCATTTTCAAATGATTCTGGAACGCAGAATAATTGCTAGTGAATCTAAAGTGTAAAAGCCATTTGGGACGAACCATTAGCGCTTTTTCTGTTCTAGAAGCGAATTACGTTCCCAAAAGACTCCATCCACATATCCCTGAATAGTTTTATCCGATAATGCAGTATTAAGTCTTTTTGCAGCCCAGAGGCAGTATTCCTTGCTAATCTCTACGCCAAGGAATCTACGTCCTAGTTTTTCGGCTACTACGGCCGACGTCCCGCTACCCATAAATGGATCAAAAATCCTATCTCCTTGCTTTGACGATGCTAAAATAAGTTTTGCATAGAGCTTTTCCGGTTTCTGTGTCGGATGGTCCGTATTTTCCGGCATAGACCAAAACGGAATGCTTATATCATCCCAAAAATTCGATGGATACGTTATTCGAAAATTGCCTGACGAGGTCTGTTCCCAATCTTTTGGAGAGCCTCCTTCACGATATGGAGCACGAACCTTTCTTTTTACCTTTACGCTGTTTACATCAAAGTAGTAATCCTTCACATTTTTTACGGCAAACCATATATCCTCCATTCCGTTTTTCCAATTGTGTGCCGCTCCACGTCCTTTTTCTCTCTGCCATGTTATGCGATTAAGTACGATAAGACGTTCTTCAATCACGCGTTGCATAGAAGAAGAGCATTGCCAATCACCACACATATACAACGAGCCTGAAGGACTCAATTTGTCACAAACCTTTCCAAACCAACTGCGAAGATATGTTTCATACGCTACGGAATCCATGGCCGAAAATCTAAGACCACTGAATGTCTTTGATAGATTGTATGGTGGATCTATGATTATCAAGTCAAAACTTTCATCCGGGATTAAATCAAGACATTGAAAAAGATCAGCATTGACAATCATTCTTTCTTTAACGCCCTTCTTAAGTTCATCGATTGATGAAATCATTGCCTCCAAAGAAGGAATTTCCTCTTCTGAAACTCGAAGTGTGCGGTTCCTTGGTGCTCTATTTTTTTCTTTTGCAGACATATGTACGCTCGTTTGCTTTACGCCATTTCCGATTCTTGAACATTTCGTCCAACTCATCTTCTTTACCGCCCTATCCTTTTGGTATTCAAGAAGAGCCACACGTGGCTTTAGACAATTTTTCAAGTCTCTTACAAAAATACATATGTAAAGTGCAAACTCCTACTTCTTTAGACACTTTGTTTGAAAAATCAGTATGTCTCAAAAGAAGATTTCAAAAGTAATAATCACTAAAAAAAGAATTACCTTTATAACGAGAAAGGCTTGAATCCTTTTTTTAATTGTAATCTTAAACAACCATGAGTAATTTAAATACTACAGAACAAGACTCCAAATACAGTAATTTGGACAAGATGAGTGTATTTGAGATTCTACAAGGAATGAATATGGAGGACAGATGCGTTCCGAGGGCTATGGAAGGTGCTCTAAAGGAAGTGGAGGCTGTGGTTGAAGCACTCGTTTCGCGCATGCGTGAAGGTGGACGAGTATTCTACCTTGGCGCAGGTACTTCTGGGCGACTAGGAATTGTAGACGCATCTGAAATTCCTCCGACATTTGGCGTCAAAGGAAAATTCATAGGACTTATAGCCGGTGGAGATGGTGCCATAAGAGATGCTGTTGAAGGGGCGGAGGATGACTGGGAGCAAGGTTGGAAAGACATTCTTAAATTTTCACCTACTCAAAATGACTCTCTTATAGGAATCACAGCATCGGGAGGTGCTCCATACGTACGCGGAGCCGTTCGTAAAGCTCGTGAACATGGACTTTTCACATCGTGCATCACATGCAATCAAGGAGCTTTGATTGCCTCAGAAGTGGATATACCGATTGTTACGGTCGTTGGCCCAGAATTTCTTACTGGCAGTACACGCTTAAAGGCAGGCACGTGCGCCAAGCTGACGCTTAACATGATTTCTACCGCTACAATGATTCGTCTTGGGCACGTTAGAGGATGCAAAATGGTTGATATGCAACTAACGAACCAAAAACTTGTCGACCGCGGAACAAGAATGATTATGGAACAAACAGGAATAGAAGATTACAATATGGCTCGCGAACTTCTTCTTAAATACGGACATGTACGTGATGCTGTGGATATGTTTTTAGCGACAAACAAATGAAAGTAATTATTGAAAGCGGAGCAACAAAAAGTGTGTGGGCGCTCATCGAGGGAGGAAATCTGCTACGCACCCATTCAGCCGTAGGAATGAATCTATCGGCAGGTGAAATGACACACATAAAAAATACCATTACATCTTCCATTAAAGAGCTCTCCATAACGCAACTCGAGGGAATGTATATTTATACGGCAGGTGTTATAAGTGAAAGCATACAAAACGAACTAGAAGGACATATAAGAGCACTTATTGCAGTTCAAAAGATTGAGATTCATGACGATTTGTTTGGTGCCGCTCGCGCTTTGTTTCACCATGGCGAAGGTATTGCAGCAATTCTAGGAACAGGGTCGAACACATGTTTCTACGACGGGAAGAAGATAGAACGAAGGGTGTATTCTGGAGGATACATCATAGGTGACGATGGAAGTGCTGCTGCATTGGGTCGCATTTTCCTTTCGGATTTTATAAAAGGAGAGACTTCGCATATTCTTGCTAGCGAATTCTGCTCGCAATTCGATTCATCATATAAGGCTATCGTGGAAGAGGTATACCATTCACCATCTCCGTCCAAATACCTCGGAAGCATTGCGCCTCTTATCGTAAAGCACTATTATGATGATGCATACGCACAAAGTATCATTGATGAAAATTTTATCCGTTTCATTCGCCGTTCGCTTCTTAAATACCCTACTTCAAAGTATGAAGTAGGCATTGTTGGAGGTTTTGGCTCGGCATGTAAGGATATATTCCTAAAACTTGCCTTAAAAGAAGGAATTGTTGTGCACAATTTTTGTAAGGAGCCGATTGAGGGACTGATTTCATATCATTGCCATGATTGAACGATGAAGTAGATTTACTTTTTCTCATCAATATCACGCAGTTTCCTTAGCAGATTGTATGTCTTGCTTGTCTATGCTTTATTAGTATGATTTTTATGTCTGTATGACATTCAAACAGCAAAATGAAACTTGCTGGTAAATTACATTTTCATCCCCAAAAAATTTAATTCACAAAAAAATTTTGTTCTTTGATGTAACAACCTCTGAAAAAGAGCTACCTATTATCGAAAGAGAGTTAAATCAAAAACATGATTCGTATGAAAACAAAAGTATTTAATCTGATTATTTTGGATGAAAGTGGTAGCATGAGTTGTATTGAGCGTCAGGCTCTAAATGGTCTAAACGAAACTTTGCAGACAATACGCAAAGCCCAGGAGCGATTCCCCGAACAGGAGCAACTCGTCAGCATCGTTCCTTTCGAGTCCCAAAACATAAGGCTCTTAAGAGATAAGGTTTCAATCAAGGAAGTAAATGACCTTAGAGCTGATGAGTATAATCCCGGAGCATGTACTCCTCTATACGATGCCATTGGCTTTGGTATAAATAGCATCAAAAACGCGGTTAGTGACGATGATAGCGTGCTTGTGACCATCATTACCGATGGAGAGGAAAATTGTAGTCGGGAGTATAATGGCAGGGCCATTGCCACACTTATCGACAAACTAAAGAAAAAAGGCTGGATGTTTACATATATCGGTGCAAATCAAGATGCCCTACAGGTAGCCATGACCATAAACATCACCAATGCATTGAACTTTGTCCAGGACGATGAAGGAACCAAGGAGATGTTCGAAAAGGAGCGCAGAAGTCGTGAAAGATATTTTGAAACGAATGCTATGTTCTACCAGATGGATTCACAAGAAATGGCCCGCGAAGCAAGAATTGCAATGGCCTGTGATAGCTGTTATTTCGATGAAGGAGAGAATAAAGATCCAGACAAAAAAGCATGAAACAAAAGATCTATAATTTGCTAATGATAACCCACCGGGGCCTGCTGGAGAACACCTACCAGCAGGTCTTCTTCAACGATTCCATACAGGCAGTGAAAACATTCGAAGACTATCTAACGGATTTTTACCTCTATCTGTACGAAGCAAAACCGAAGTATGTTGTAGATGATATCAAGGGATATTACCTGCAACAGATTCGGGATGAAAAGGCTACCCCTGCATGGCTACGTCAGACCTTTAGACGATTTCTTTTGGAGGAGAACAAAATCCTTATCGAAATGCGCGAGGCTTTGGCCGAGTACCGCAAACAACTTCTATCTACAGATAGCAGTCAACTTTTGGATATTACACTGACGCATGTGGGTTTTGCTATTGCCTGGTTCAATCAGCACGAATCCAGTGAAGACCGATATCTATTCTTCCGCAGTGCCTACAAACATTTTATGGGATTCTATTCATGGCCTGATGATGATTTGGATGATAGGGACGTAGCAGGCATTCTGCATATCAATCCAGGAACTTTACGCACCAGAACATCAAGGTTATGTGCAAAGATCAAGCGCCTAGTTGGTGAACTGAACGACGCACTGATTGCCACATTGAATAAACAGGCACTTGACATAGCAAAAGAAATCTATGCCGAAGCGGAACCTGACATGAAATCAATTCTGGAGCGTCTGCTTGACAAGGCTGAACGTGAGCTTGAACAATATGATCAGATAGTGGAACTACGTACGCAAAAACGCAATTCTTTGATGGTATTCCAAAAACTGGAGTCTTCCTGCATGGAAGAAATGTTCGTGCCTTGCGAATGCTGTGAAGAGGGTGATGAGAGCTACATACCTAGAATAGAGAACCGCATAGTTAGTATATTCAAGAAACTTATAGGAATGTAAGTAAGCGAAGGGCATGAGCCAAAGTCCCAGATAGCTATAGGGAGTTTCATCCAGCAAAATTCACATATACACCATAGCAAACTCACTAATATTTAATTAAATACAAAGTGAATTATGAATATTTGTGGAAATTCATTTGTAAAGTTTGTGACAAAATAAAGGAAGCATTAAAGAGAAACACAAATAAAGAATTTATGTTTTCGCCAGGGAAAACATAAAGTAAAGAGTCCCCGTAAGGCATCATTACTACGAAAATTCTTGGTATTGTATTTGGAAAATAATTTTTATACCTTTGTTATTTAGTTAACAACACGACAACAAAATTAAATTCAAAAACATATGGTAAAAGAATTAAAGATTAGAGACCTGACGCTTCGTGATGGACAACAGTCTTCGTTTGCTACACGTATGAACCAAGCACAGGTCGAAAGATGTCTTCCTTACTACAAGGATGCACATTTCTTTGCTATGGAAGTATGGGGCGGTGCTGTTCCTGATTCCGTAATGCGTTATCTTAAAGAGAATCCTTGGTATCGTCTCGAGAGCATTCATAAGCAGATTGGTGATGTTTCAAAACTTACAGCTCTTTCACGTGGACGTAACCTTTTCGGCTATGCTCCATACACGGATGAAATTATCGAAGGTTTCTGCCGCAATGCTATCGAAAGTGGTCTTGGTATTATGCGTATCTTTGACTGCTTGAACGATGTCGATAACGTAAAATCAACTATCAAGTATGTAAAGAAGTATGGTGGAATCGCAGACTGCGCAGTATGCTACACTGTAGATCCTAAATATCCAAAGCTCTCTTTCTTTGACAAACTAAAGGGAAAGAAAAATCCTGCTCCTGTATTTACAGACGAATACTTCGTTGACAAAGCTCGACAGGTTGCAGCTTTGGGAGCTGACATGATTACAATCAAGGATATGTCAGGTCTTATTCCTCCACAGCGTGTAAGCGGACTTATCAAGAAATTGAAGGCTGCTGTAAATATTCCAATAGATTTCCACACACACTGTACACCTGGCTATGGTCTAGCATCCGTATATGCTGCCATTGTTGCTGGCGCAGATGTAGTTGATACAAACTGCTGGTGGTTCGGTGGCGGAACAGCAGCTCCTGCATTGGAACTTGTATATCTATTCTGCAAGAAACTTGGAATTGAAATCGGTGTTGATATGAATGCCGTTGCTAAGATTAACGAGCAACTCAAAGACATCCGTTCCGAGTTGAACATCTCTGTATTCGGTGCTGACAAACCTGCTCCGAAGCCATTCAACCCTATGACAGATGCAACGCCAAAGGAAGTAGAGGAACTTCTTGACAAGGCTGTAAAGGCTGCTCAGGCAGAGGATTTCGCTACCCTACTTTCCGCATGTCAGGCAATTGAGGCATACTTCGGATTCCCTGCTCCTAACAAGTTTGTTCAGGAAGCTGAAATCCCTGGTGGAATGTACTCAAACATGGTTGCTCAGCTAAAGACTCTAAAGGCTGAAGATCTTCTAAAGCGTGCTATGGAACTTATCCCTGAGGTACGTCTTTCTGCAGGTCTTCCTCCGCTCGTAACGCCTACATCACAGATTGTTGGTGCTCAGGCCGTAAACCGCGCACAGGATGAAAAAGCTGGACGTCAGCCATACTCCACAAAAAACAATCAGTTTGTAAACCTTGTCAAGGGTGAATACGGAAAGACTCCTGTAAAGGTTGATCCTGAATTTAGAATGAAGATTTGTGGAGTACGCGAAGAGACCAATTACGATATTTCTAAATATCAGCACCAGCCAAATCCAGAACTTGCAGAGGCAGGAGGCGTTAAGCTTGCAGAGAACGAGAAAGAAGTTTTGCTTCTTGAATTGTTCCCAATGGTTGCTAAGGCTTATCTTACAGAGGTAAAGAAAGCCGCTTACGATGCAAAGAAGGCAACAGAGCCTAAGGCTGAAGTAAAACAGGAAAGTGTTGAAGTAAAACAGCCTATTACTGGTAAAACTGTCGTAGCTCCACTTCCAGGCAAGGTGATAGACCTTAAAGTCAAGGTTGGTCAGGAAATCAAGGCCGGTGAAGAAGTTGCAATACTTGAAGCTATGAAGATGGAGAACTCCATTACTTCTGATGTAGCAGGTGTTGTAAAGCAAATTCTTGTATCTGTTGGTGATAATGTGCAGACTGATGCCATACTAATTGAAGTTGGTGAAAAGGGTGCTACGGTAGAAGCTCCAAAGGTACAGGCCGTTGCCGGAAATAAAGTAACCGCTCCACTTCCAGGACGTTTAATACAGCTTAAGGTCAAGGTAGGTGATAAAGTAAGTGCCGGACAAGAGGTTGCCGTATTGGAAGCCATGAAGATGGAAAACTCTATCACATCTGATTACGCTGGAGAAGTTAAGCAGATAGTTGCTACGGAAGGCGAAAGCATTCAGAGTGATGCAGTGATTATGATTATTGGATAATTCTAATTTCGCTAATAGAGTTGACGCTGGGATATTTCTTTCCCAGCGTCACTTTTTTAAGTTAAGTCCTGAATCATGCATCTCATCCGGGAGCTCAACCTGAGAAATGTTTTGAGAACGTAAAATCTTTCTAATTTTTATCGCTATCGTAGCCGACATTCTTAACCTATCGGCATTCTAGTTTCAGGAACACACATTGTGATGCCATCCATCCTTATTAGATTGTAGCTGATGATAGTTGCCCACTCCAGAATATTCTTATAATCAGGTTCAGTCTTGGAAATCGGATCCTCTTTCTAACAAGGAGGAGGCCATGGCTAAGGCGTTAGGCATTATAGATGAGCCAAGCAAACTTGTATTCCCTAAAATCAACGGAATTTAAGGTTTATGGAAATCAATGATGTCATCCAGTTCCTTTTTCTTCTGTATACGTAAACTCCTTATTTTGGTAAACTAATTTCCAGAATTTGTGCATTAAAATTTGGAGTTTACGTGTATATGGCTTTATTCTTATAATTTTGACTATCACAACAGAAGGCCCTACGTTGAAATAAAGGTCGTTGTATGTCACACAAAGAAAGTCAGTCAAACATTACCCTTGGATTCATAACACGTGGGCTTCGCCATTCAATTCCACGCCGAAGAAGTGCAGAACGCTTTTTTGACCAGTACACAAAGCAAAATCCCATACCTCGTGGCTCATTTTGAAGTTCCTTATTTATTTCCTGTTCCACTTCAAAGATGTTTTCCTCCCACTTAAGCGAGCGTTCCACATCATCAAAAAGAAGATGACGACCATATTTCTGGCACCACTCCTTGACCGATATTTTCATATTCAAATAGTCTCGAAGTAGTTGGATGTCACCATCGATGCTCTTTATTTCAACCTTACAACTAGGCAAGCTTTCCAATATGGATTTTTGGTATTCACGCATTCGAAGTGATGCTCTTGGCATATCTAGTTCATTGACACAACTAAGAAGATTTTCTATGAATTCTACCCTATTTGGAGCATTTACCTCCTCATTATAGTCCAAGGGTAAGCTTACAAGTTTTTCATAGACCTCTTTCACTAGCCTTAAATTGCGCCACAAATCGCTACCCTGCTGTGCATTGTCTGCAATCTGTTTACTGAGTACAAGAAGTTCTTCTATTTTTTCATCCATAGCTAATGAATCAGAACGAGTGTAAGTAACATTTTGTATTTTGGAATCTGCAATTTTTAAGGTCTTCTTCTTCGAGCAACATGCACAACATGCCACAGTCGTAAAAACGCAAATTCCAATCATCATTACCATCAATTTGAAGAAGTGATACATAATTGGGATAGTGTTCTTTAATTTCATCCAAATAAGGTTGTCCTAGAAGACGTATATTGTAATTATAGTCGTCACAATGTGCAAAAGAAAGTTTTTCAGCAGGCATTACAGCCACTTGTCCATCATCGTAAAGAATTTTGTGTGTATGCAGATTCTCTATATTTCGACTATATAGAACCCTAAAATATGATTCACGCCACTCGCCCATTCCAGGGTTCGATTCAGCATCCATATCACCAAGAAAATAGTCTAGAGCAGCGAAAAACCAAAGCATTCCCTCTTTTGGAAGAAGTCCCAGAGTATCATACGGCGCTATATCCTCACACCTAATCTGACAAATAAAAGTAAGCGGATCAGAATATCCATCCTCTAGCCTAAGTTCGGGATAGTCCACATCCTCAGGCAAATCCGGGAAGCCCCACCATTTGCTTTTCCCAGTCAAATCTTCTTCTGTCTTTAAGAATTTAAGTTCTATTGCCATAGTAGTCTGCTTAAGCCCATGCATCATAACGCCCATTGTCATCCTCATCCAAATCTACCATTGGAAAGTTGCCTTCTCCAACTCTAGCCGCTATTATGCTTATATTATCTCTCGAGCCCTGTTTTATTGCCCATTCCATCAAATCTTCGGCTGGATGTTCGCTATTTAAGAGAAAATACTCCAGGTAATCATCCGAAGAAACATCACTCAGTCCGTCGGAACACACCAGAATAACATCATCTTCTTTGATTCTCTCTGTCATATCAACAACAGAAAGCATGGTATCGACACCGGCTCCAATGCAGTTTGTAAGAAATCCTCGAGAGTCCTCGTCATCATAGGAAATCTGTTGTATGCATCCATCCCGCATAAGATACGTTCTGCTATCGCCAGAATTTATAAGCCATACACTATCGGCCATCCATACAATTCCTGTAAGGGTGGTTCCCATATAACGTACCTGTTGCTCTTCCCAAGATAGAATATTCATCTTTTGGGAAATACGGCGAATGGAACTTGTGGCCGTTTGTAAAAAATCGCTGGCAGAAATTTCTTCCAGTTCGAAAGATTGTTTCCAGCCTTCCAATGCCATACGACTTGCACGCGCTCCACCTTCATGTCCACCCATACCATCCGCAACAAGAAGGTAATAGTTCTCCTTTGGTGAGAATTCAACCGTTGTCGAGATCCTTCCATCACGCAGAAGTTCCCCTCCCAAGGATATCATATCCTCGTTTTTTTCACGTATAGGACCGCATTCAGAAACGGCATTGATACAAAGTCTCATGGCTGAACAATATACAATTTGGTTGCTATTTTCAATTTATCTTCGCACTTAAGATTAGTCCAAACATCTTTCTGAAGTCTTACATCATTCAGAAAAGTACCATTGGTGCTTCCCAAATCGCGAATTTGCCACACCCCATTAAGTCTTCTTAGCTCTCCATGTCTACCCGAGACATAGATATCCTTTGAAAATTCCGGATAGATACCATCACGACGTCCGAAAACACCTTCTTGCAGTGGAAGGTGAAGTCCATTGCCATCAAGAAAAAGTTGTTCCTCTTTTTTCGTTTCCTTGCTAGCGAAATACTCTTCTGCATCTACCGCATCCGAACCGCAGGCAGGACATTCCGTACCACGCACTGGCTTTAGGCATTCTGGGCAAAAAGAAAGTTTCTTTCCGCACTGATCACAAAAACGGCTATCATCACAAATCTGAGCCCTACAGTATGGACAATTCAAACTCATATCACATCCTCCACCTCTATTGTTTTCAATTCCTGCAACGAAGCATCTTCCTTATCCATAAGACGTATGGCCATCCTGTTGCGAATATCATCCAACAAATTACGAACTTCTCGAGCATTTGCAAAGTCCCTTGAACGATTTTCATACATCGTCCTAAGTTTTTCAGCCACCGCCTCACGGGCATCACTGCTTATTATCAGACCATGACTTTTAGACTGCATTTCAAATATTTTGAGCATATCCTCCGCATTGTAATCTTCAAAATCGATGCGGTTACGGAATCTTGATTTCATTCCAGAGTTTGCATCCAGAAACTCCTGCATTTCTACGGTATAACCAGCGGCAATGCACACGAACTTCCCCTTGTAGTTCTCCAGCAAAGGAACCAATGTGTTTATACATTCCTGTCCAAAAGTATCTCCCATGCCACTTGAAAGTGAATACGCCTCATCAATAAAGAGAACTCCTCCCATGACATCCATTACAGCCTTCTTGGTCTTCTGAGCTGTTTGGCCCTGATATCCAGCTACTAAGTCATCACGTAAAACTTCCGTAACATCAGCTCTTGGAATTAGTTTTAACGCACAGAGCATCTTACCCATAAGACGGGCTACGGTTGTCTTTCCCGTGCCAGGATTTCCAAGGAAAAGATAATGTCCGACGTTGATTGAAGGTGTACGGCCTTCGGCCATAGCAAGTTTTTGCTCTCGATTAACAGAAGCTGCAAGAGAACGAATATTTCGTTTCACGCCCTCGAGTCCTACCAGAGAATCCAACTCTAGCATAACATCCTTTAGCGATATTTCTGAAAGCGCTTCCTTTCCTGCAATATCCAAATAGGTAAGCCTTTTGCCTTCTTTTCTTATTTCATCTTCAGTCATTGTACGAAGACGTTCACGGCGCCTCTCCTCCGCCCTTTGAAGCATATTTCTCACATCACGGGCATTACCAAAATTTTCCGAACGGCTATTGTACATTTTCTCCGTTACGATGCGAAGTTTTTGGGAAGTCTCCACATCCAGCACATAGCCTTGCTTTTTGGCCATCGTTTCAAATATTTGAGCAAGTTCCTCCGAATTGTAATCCGGGAAGTCAATTGTCTTGTTAAAACGTGACTCAAGACCCGAATTGGCCTTCATAAAATCTCGCATCTCACGGCTATAACCTGCAATAATGCAGACAAACTCTCCTCGTTTGTTCTCAACAATAGGAAGAAGTTTATCAATTGCCGCCTGACCAAATTGTCCATCGTTAAGGCCATATGCCTCATCAATAAAAAGAACTCCTCCCATGGCACGATCCACGGCATGTTGAACGTTACGTTCCGAGCCTCCAATCACATCCGCAATAAGATCCTTTCCAGCAAGTTCAACGAATTGTCCCTTGGGCAGAATACCAAGCGAGCAAAGCACATCCGAAAAGATACGCGCTATGGTTGTCTTTCCCGTACCTGGATTTCCGGTAAATACATAGTGGTCTTTGACCTTCATTTTAGAGCCATCTCTAGAAGCATCCTTTATGGCATCTATTATTGCATGTATTTCCCGTTTGACGGAGTCCATTCCTATAAATCCATCCAACTCTCGCCAAATTTCCTCTTCGGTTCGTGGTTCAAATATTTTTCCCTGAATATCCTGCGAAAGGATTTTTTTTCGTCCCGCGCTTAAGGCTGCAACGGCCGCTTCTTGAGCAAGCAGCGAGCAAAGATGACCATTTTTTGCCACAGGTTCATCCTCCCTTAAAATCCATTCGACACGTTTTTCAAGACGCGTTGCGGCGTCGGTTTCTATACCCAGACGAAAATCTTCACTAAGCTTGTTAATGGTAAGTGTCGTTATCTGTTTCTGTTCCATGGCATTGAGCCTAAAACGGAATTCGAACAGAGCTGCAATATCCGGATTGCACTCCAAAAAATGTTCCAGACCCTGCTTTAACCCGCACAAGAATACCACGGGCATTGTCGAAGGTGAGGATTTCATTCGAGCGAATATGCGATCCAACACACCTACCGTCGATGCGAACTCTCCAGGAACGAGTTTTTGTGCATTTGTAATAATAAGAACACCATCCTTCACGCTTTGAAGATTGGCATCCAAATTTTTCATCCATTCGTTAAAATCCGAAGCATCGACAAAAGTTGGCAAGGATGCGGTAACATACTTTTCTTTAAGCAATATCTTGAAAAGAGCCATGGCAACGAAGCGCTTACCTGTTCCCGTATCGCCATATATAACAGCATCCATTCCAATTCGTCCTCTGGCGGCAAGGTCTTTAAGTTTCGTCGAAAGTGAAGCTCGTGATGAGAACTTATCAAGTTCTTCCTCGATATTTTTCTTGCCAAAAAGATCACCATAACGTGATGGCTTCTGAATTGGAATCCCGCAATATCGACAAAACAGAGCCTCCTTGCGGTTCATCTTACCGCAACTAATGCACTTTCCCATTCTTTTCTATCTGTTTTTCTGTTTTTACCTTACTACGTGCCGAATCATCATTTTCAGTATCGACATATGCTGCGACAATGAAAAAGAAGAATGTAATCAGAATGTAGAGCAATAAACGACTACGTCTTCGCTGAACGAAGCGTGTCCATGAAATAATGTCATCCTCGGAGAGTTGTTCATTCAACGATGAATCAAAATTATCCTCATTCGAAAATGCGAAGTAGAGAGGTTCCACCAAGGACTGTTCCTCATCCGCCACCTTCAAAGATGAAAGTTTTACCGAATTGGAATTCCTGTAAAAGAAGACCTTCAAAAATGACATTACAAGGATGATTCCGGCAAGAATTTTAAGCATTGTACCCGCTGCAAGAAGAACTATCAAAAGAGGCAGAATGATAAATATGATACCAAGCAGGGTTTGAATCATAGTGCAACGTCTTAACTTTTTTATGGCCTGCACCTGGCTTTCGTATAGTTCAACAACGGCCTGTGATGCGGTGCTAAAAAGTTCGTATTCTACATCCTCAGAATCAATCTCGCCTATCTTTTCCAGATAATCCTTTAGAAGATGCTCATAAGTATACTTTTTCGAAAGATCTGCAGATGGATTTTCGTGATATTGAACTGCAAGCCACCCCTTCAAGCCTTTTTCTAGGGCTGCTTTTCGATTGGCTCGAACCTCGTCAAGTTCCTTTATGGAGCGTATGGTTTCACCTGTATCCTCAAAGGTATATTCCGGCACATGCCCAAATCCTGCAATGGTCTTCATTATGGAAATTTCAAAGCGTGTCTCATCGTCCTTGGGGCCTGCCTTTCTTTCATTATCCTGCGTTGTCCAGTCTGTACAATAACGCATCCATCTGTCCAGATTATCGTAGTGTCCACATTTGCCCTGAAAAAAGCGTTCCATATAGGAATTCTCATACTCTTGAAAACTTATAAGAATGCAAGAGCATAAATCTACATCTTCCAAAGGCAGGGGATAGTTATCCAAAACGTAATTTTTGTAGATTTCGTTTATGAAATGCCCCATTTTCTGTGAAGAACCAAGATAGTCCGGGGAAGTGGGATTACCATTAAGGGAAATATCACAAAGGGGATTTAGGTAAAGACGCATAATGAATGGTCCCGAAGTTTCATCCCCGAAGAGTTTTTCAATGTTTTTAAGTCGAAAGCGCCTTGAAGGATAACGCTCAAGAAGTCCGTTTACGATTTCCTTCAATGGCGAAGGCATATCACTAGGAGCCTTAAGTTTACCCGAGAGTTTAAGAAAGGCCATTTCCTGCTCCATATCACGGATTTCATTTTCACCAAGCCATAAACTTAGTGCCGTCATTCCAAGGGCATAGAAATCAGCCGCAGGCGTAATTTCAAACATATCCTGACCATCAATGCGTGCGACAGCCTTCTTCGGATCGTATATCTCGGGAGCAGCATAAATTGGAGTACGCGACTGCTTTGTAACGGCACGCCCTCCATTTAATAAATCGGCTATTCCAAAATCGCATAAATAGCACGTCCACAGATTGCTATCCTCTATCAAAATGTTAGCAGGCTTAACGTCTTTATGTACAATTCCAGCCGCATGAATCGAATCAAGTGTTATTGCCATCTGAAGGACAATGCCAAGAATCGCATCCGCATTACCACGAAGGTCAAAGTTAGCTACCGAACCATTCTTAAAATAAGGCATTAGTTCATACTCTCGACCATCTCTTATGCCCGTCTGAAGGACCTTAACGACCGATGCTGACTTTTTAATCCTTCTTAGATAAGGAAGAACTTTTTTGTTAGGCGAAAAGCCTTTCTTGAAGAGTTTCATCACGGTCGGTTGACCATTGTAAGTAACAAGAAAAATTTCAGCTTCCGTACCAGAACCTATAAGTTTTCCTTGAAAATCTGCACTATTAATCAACTTTTCAGACGAACGATTGGAGGTATCATCTAATGACACGCCTGAAACGAGGGCTGTACCCTGAGGCGAAGCGACGGTTTCCTCTAAGGCAAGAGCCGTACCTTGCGGTGAGGTGATAGATTCCTCTAAAGCAAGGGCCGTACCTTGCGGTGCCACTACTGTACCATCATTCATTGCTCGTATTCGTAAGTTTTTGATTGAGTCTCAACTTCTGAGTAAAGCCACTGGCCACCCAAATCCGGTCTTGAGCACTCAGCAGGAGTTGTGTGTCTGCAACCGCACCAGTTACATATCCAACCTGTTCGTTCATAAGAGATATGCTTATGTATCACAGCAATCTTGCGCGCTGAAAAATAGTTGCGTTGTTGCTGAGGAGTACTGCCTTGTGGAGGCAGCAATTCGCCAAGAAGCTCATTTATAGTTTTTACACAGTGTTTATACTCTGTAATTTCCTCTTGGGTTGCTGTGCCATCCAAAATAGACTCTTCCATTTTGGACGCCTCAAGACAAAGTTGCTGGGCTTGCTGGAACTTTGGATCCTGTCGCGCTTTTTCCTGAACCCGAACGGCCGCTTTTGTAAGAGGCGAATTGCACTTGCGACAAAATGCGCGTTGGTTAAGTGTGCCGCACTCGGGGCATCGAATTCCCTCAACAGAGACTCCACACTCAGGACATGACTTTTCTTCAGGCAGAAGTTTTGCACCACAGAAAGTACACCATCCGACAAGACGATGTCCGCACGAAAGGCAAAACTCATCCATAGAGGATATCGTTCCACCGCAGGCGGGACATTTTTCCCCTGAATCCACATTCATCGCAGGATTTTTAACGGAGGCAGTCCGTGTCTGGACATTATAAGCTGACTTCGTTTCCATTTTTGCCCAATTTATGTAGTACGTGTAAAGGAATTATTGTGTGTGCCTTTCAGGTGGCGATCTATAACATTTCTTTCCTTGTCTATATAATATTCTTCATAGCCGCACACAGGACATTTGTAAATCATTTGGTACTCCTTATAGTGCACAAGCTCATCATAATCATCATAACTTCTATAGCCTGATGTTATAGTATGATTCTGTACATCATGTTTGTACGTATCAACAGTCTTGTGTCCGTCCGCATATGTTTTCGTAGTCACATCCTCCTTCCAGGTCTGGTACTTTTGTTTACTTGTCACATGAGTGCCTGTGTAATAGCTGTTATTTTCACGTGTGTCATATTCTCTGAGGAATACTCTGCGGTCGAACTTGTTTTTCCACATGACGCGGCAGTCTGAGTTTTGGCATCTGCCATGAGGCACCGCTCCGTACATATAAACGTCCTCCATATTATCAAACCATCTAAGTGGGAAATAGAAAAGAGGAAGAAGCCACCAAGGCATAAATGGCAACATAACAATGGCCCATATAATGTAACAAAGAATGGCCATATACTTCGCCACCATCCATACAGTCGCATCACTCATCTCCCGCAAGATAGAAGGCCATCTAAGCAGCACCAAAAAGAGGGTTGGCAACATCAGTGGGGTTACAACATACCATACAGCCCCATACAAAAGCAGTGCGATGATGTAAAAGACGAAAAGAATCCAGTATCCTACAGTAGAATGCCCATAAGGCGAAACAATTTCAAACATCGTAGAGTTGAACTGATTCGCAAGCGTCGGGACATCTAGTAAAAATTCTATTACAGGATGTACGTAACTAATAAGCCAGGCATTTCTAGTTCTTCTTACCTTGCGAAGTTCGTACGAAGATGCTATAGAATTTTCATCGTAGGTTATAACAGGACGATATAGCGCACCATCCTTTGCAACAAGCACTACCCTTTCATATGCACGCAGACGACCAGCTTGATTCACAACAACCTCCGCCTGTCGCGCACGACGTTCATTTTCTTGGAAAGTGTGTCCGATGTAGCGCGATTCAAACCTTCTTTTTGAAAGCAGCGTGCCTCGGCTATCGCTAAGCTCGTAATCTAAAAAATATTCGAATGCTAAACAGGTGCAAATGTCATCAGATTTAATTTCTATTTTAGTACCATCCTTCTTTTTAGCTGTATATGTCCAAAATCCAACCTTGTCAACTCTGCATCCCATCAAAGTAATGGTATCTTTTTCTTCGCATGCATTTTTCCCTTCCTGAGATTTCAATACAATCGCCTTATGGTCAAATGCAAACTGGTTGACATATCCGCGGTTACCATTAGAGGTTTCAACCCAGAATTGCATCGGTCGATAAATACTCTCATCCCTTACGGCCAAAAGTGTTACAGTTTCCCCTTTTTTGATAATAACCGGCTTTGCGATGCCTTCCATGGAAAGTGTATCGCTAGAAATTGCCGTAATTTTCTGGGAAAGAGATTTCGTTGGCAAAGGAATAATCACATGTAGAATGTAAAGAAGGAAAATGATGAAAAACACCATTCCAGAAAAAAATAGATAATTTTTCTTCAATGTCATGGAATCTGCTATTAGACAACTTTATGCAAAGTTAAAAAAAAGAGACAAGCTTAACAATCACTATAGTCAATGCAAAAAATAAATTTACTCTCAATCTTTTTGATACATTCAAAATAAGGAATTACCTTTACAAAGTCATACAAACACGATTCTTACTCAAGTTTCGCTTACAAAAAAATATGGAAATATTCCTTGGTAGCGAAGCATTTTAGCCTAAGTCCCCAAATAGCTACAGGGAGCTTTCGCCTGAGAAGAATGTTTAGGCAACATCGAAATATGTTCAAATGTTTCAAAAAAGAATTTAGTCAAGATCAGAGGGTAGCCCTATGGCTTACAGTATGGTGTGTTGTAAACATTTTGCAGGCTGCTTTTACGGAGTTATCCAATGACGAAGCGTATTATCATCTCTACGCCAGAAATCTTGCATGGGGATACTTTGATCATCCTCCAATAGTTGCCTTGCTTGTATGGCTTGGAGAAAAGATATTTTCCACAACAGAACTTGGCGTAAGATTCTTTTTTACACTTCTACAGCCATTGTATCTATATCTATTTTGGAAGACCATAAAACCTCAACAAGCCCAAAAAGAGGATGCATGGTTATATCTAGGAATCGTATCTTCGTTACTGATTATTCAGTTGTATGGTTTCATTGCCGTTCCTGACGGACCGCTTATGGCAAGCGTAGCACTATTTCTATACACTTGGAAAATTTTTACCGAAGAAAAACGTCATTCGGCTATCGCACTGGGATTTTCCGTAGGATTGATGGCACTCTCGAAGTATCATGGAGCCTTTGTGCTACTATTCACACTGATGGCATCCATACCATTCTTTGTACAAAGGCCCAAGAACATTCTTCGGCTTGTACCAGCCGCAGTGATTGCTCTTCTTGTAATATTTCCACATCTAAAATGGCAGAACGACAATGGATGGGTCTCTATTTTGTATCATGCAAGTGGACGAAACGGAGAGTTCAAAATGGAATATCTCATTGAATTCATTATCAACGTTTTAGTTGTATTTTCACCTCTTTACTTACCTCTTTGGGTTAAATCCTATAGGTATGTAAAGGCCATATCACCGCTTGAACGTGCCCTGAAGTTTATGCCCATAGCATTTATCATCTTCTTTACGGCATCCTCCTGTCGAGGATATGTTCAACCGCAATGGGTTATCGCTGCATCATTTGGACTTATCTGGATTCTGTTCAGCTATCTAAGAGAACATCAAAGAAGTCGTCGCTATCTATACAAAGCATCACTTTTAACTCTCTTGCTTCTCGTTGTAGTTCGTATTGAAATGATATTTAATCCTCTTGGAATATATGCAGAGATATTCAACAACCGCACACTGATGAAGGATATTCAGTCTAAGGCAAATGGTCGTCCGGTAATCTTTGATTCAAGGTACACTATGGCAGCAAAGTATCTGCTCTACACTGGCGAAAAGTGCTATTCTCAAGCAGATATAGAATTACGAGCCTCACAATGGAACATATCTGAAAATGACAGAGAATTCATCGGAAAACCTGTAATGCTTCAGGTCTACCCAACTCGCACGGCTGTCGACAAGCCTCTAATATGTGCAAAAGCGCCCTCCGGTAGTGATATGTTTTTCATCTATGAGAATTGCTATCGTCCTGTGCACGAGATTAAAATCGATGCTCATTTCGATTCATTTTCTAAAACACTTAAGAAAGGTGATAAGCTCAACTTTACTCTTGACATCTACAATCCTTATCCATACGACGTTTTGATTGATGGACACAAAACCAAACTTGAACTTGTCATAGGAAAGATCAAGCATCCATTTAACACGTTCTCCCTGACGGACTCTCTTGTTCTAAAATCAAACGAACATTTCTTGGGCAATTATAACTTTACCATGCCTGAGATGAAAGAGGGAAAGTACGATATGGGATTTGTCATAAACAGACAAGACCTAAGAGCATGGTACGGTGGTAGAAAATATAAAGTTCGATATAAAGACTGAAGACGATGTTACTAGACAAAATTCTAATTCTCAAATTTGTAAAATTCTGCATCGTGGGATTTTCCGGAATGATTGTCGATTTCGGTACGACACTCGTGTGCAAGGAATGGTTCAGATTCAACAAGTACATTTCTAATTCACTAGGATTCATTCTAGCTGCATCTTCGAACTATATTCTCAATCGCATTTGGACCTTTTCGAGTTCTAATCCAGAGGTAATGTCTGAATATACTAGATTTATTCTAATTTCCATAGCGGGACTTGTGCTGAACAATCTAGTTATATACCTATTTCACGGACGTCGCAAATTCAATTTCTACCTTACAAAACTTGGAGCCACGTTTATTGTAACACTATGGAACTTTGCGATGAATTATTTTTTCACATTCTGAGTCTTTATTGAGCCTACACAGTGTTAAGAGGCTCTTTTCTTACTTCGCACGACGAATACAACGGAAAGGCAGCGCCATCACGCCAAAGAACGCCTCCTTGAATATGCCGCCACTCATTTTCGAACAACCAAGACGACGTTCTGTAAATATAATGGAGACTTCCGAAACTTTAAGTCCCAATTTCCATGCTGTGTATTTCATTTCCACTTGAAAACCATATCCTTTCATATGGACTTTGTCCAAATCTATCGTTTCCAAGGCATGTCTGGAGTAGCAAACGAATCCGGCCGTTGCATCGCGCACAGGCATGCGCGTCACCATTCGGACATAGACAGATGCAAAATAAGACATCAGAAGACGTGACATAGGCCAATTTACGACATTCACTCCTGTAACATATCTCGAGCCTACAACCACATCACTACCCTCTTCGGCCTTCTCAAAAAGTCTTGTCAAATCATCCGGATTGTGTGAAAAGTCACAGTCCATCTCACAGACATAGTCATAGCCATGTTCCAATGCCCACTTAAATCCAGTCAAATATGCAGTTCCCAATCCAAGTTTACCGGAGCGCTCCAACATAAAAAGACGATTTTCATACTGAGGCATCTTTTCACGCACGACATCACGTGTGCCGTCTGGTGAAGCATCGTCAATTATCAACAAATCCAGTTCATCACCAAGAGAGAAAACTTTGTCAATCATCGCTGAAATGTTAGCGATTTCATTGTATGTAGGGATAATTACTAATCTTTTCATTGTTTCAATGCTATTTACATACAACAAATTTAAAATATTTTTAGAAAATGAACTACTTTTGAGGCGATATTATATCAATTAATCTTTGCAATGAAAAAATTATACTTAATGCTCCTTTTTAGCGTTCTGTGTATTACGGTATCTGCACAGAGTGACTGGAGAGCAATTCTCGGCGCCGAGTTCGATGTATACTTCGACAACAGAGAGTATGTAGACATGCGTTTCGGCGAATCTCAAACAATCTTCGGTTCCCGCCTAACGCCTTACGTTGGTGTGGGTTGGAACAAAAACCACTCTTTAATGCTTGGTGTCGATCTAAGGGCTAACTTCGGAAATCGTACAACCACTTTTGAAAGAGTACTTCCTCAAGTCTATTACCAATTCAAAAACGAAAAGGTAACAACCGCATTTGGTATATTCTCTAGAAAAAAACTTGTTGGAGACTATTCTGAAGCGATTATGAGTGATTCCATGAAATTCCATGACAAC
Organism: Candidatus Alistipes equi; assembly: GCA_018065435.1. Lineage (GTDB taxonomy): Bacteria > Bacteroidota > Bacteroidia > Bacteroidales > Rikenellaceae > Alistipes > Alistipes equi. Next base: position 1,133 of record JAGHTK010000136.1, on the reverse strand, counting down.
CGCATCCAGGGATTGCTCGCACAGTACAGAGGCGCTCGTGGTGATTTTGAAATATCCGTTGACTGGTGCGGAATGTTTTCCGAGCAGTCACGTGAAAAGTTCCGCATCCTATCCTATGGAAAGTATTACTTCAACAAGGAAAACAAGCACTTCTTTGGAGGATACCAGTTTATGATGTTCCATTTTGCTGGCAGTAAACTAATTCAGCACTGTGTGAATGACAATCTACTCATCGAGCCTTATATAGGAACTCAGTTCAAAGCGTGGGCTGATTTTGACATTCAGTTACACTACCTACAGACTGCACAGCGCGATAGGGACAATGATGCGAAATACCGCACGCCAAAGGGAGGACTTCTCAAGTTCCGCATGTCCAAAATCGGCATATTCCTTTCAGAAGACCTGTACTTTGGAGAGAATCTTCAGCCATACTACCGCACATACCGCAGTGAAGATTTTCCTAACGGATACGGCTGCGAATTGTATTCAGGAGATTCGTTCTTCGGAACCAACAAAAATTTCTATTCTGCTACGAAGATTGGATATGAAAGGAAATTCATTTCAGATGTAATGCATGTCAAAGCTTACATTTCCTTCCGTCACGATGGCACAGGCTTTGGAACAAATCAGGTTGTTTCGCTTTCCATAAACCTACTCAAGGACATATCCTTGCAAAAGAAAAATAGGCGATACTGAGTATGAGGCTCCGCCTTGGGGCTGCTTAAAGATTTGATAGCGTCACCTATTTTCGCAATAATGGGATTTTATGCCCCAATGAGGCATTGTAGCAGGTAGTATTGAGAACTCCTATCCCAGAATATGAGGATCCACCCTGTGGGCATACGCTACAACATAGTCGCTCATGTAGACTAGTTTGACAAGCTTGTATTGATATAGGTGTTATGAAAGAAGGAGGAGGTCTGATGCAACCTCCTTCTTCCTTAAAAAATTTCCACCTGTACGGTTGGAATTTTGAGGAAATTATGCGGATTTCTTGAAAAAGCTTTCAAGAGATCCCTCTTTTAGCCAAGTTTCAAGCATTCCGTTCCTTTGCATCGCCGATATTATGGCAAGGGAACCACTGCCAGTTTTTGACCAACTCATTCCATTATGCTTTTGACGTTTGGCAACAA